>JBGOVO010000157.1:0-8193 GCA_041478145.1 Methylomirabilia bacterium | reverse complement strand
GGTCCTTCGCCGGCCCCTCCGGTGCCTCCTGCGGGTACGCCTACGCGTGCGAGCCGCTGATGGTGCCGGCGGGGTCCTACTTCGTCCTGGGGGACAACCGGGACAACTCCCAGGACAGCCGCTACTGGGGCTTCGTCCGTCGGGAGAAGATCCGCGGCAAGGCCTTCTTGATCTATTGGTCGTGGAACGGGGACGGGCATTGGCTGCGCTGGCGCCGGCTGGGCAACTACCTGCCCTGACGGAGTGGCCACCCCGGGCCGCGCGACTCGGGGCCTACGTGCATCTCCCCTTCTGTGTCGAGCGCTGCGGGTACTGCTCGTTCAACACCGCGCCCTACACCCCGGGCGGTCTCGACCGCTTCCTGACCGCGCTGCTGCGCGAGTGTGACCTCACCGCGGCGGCGCCGTGGGCGCCCCGCGTGACGCTCGACACGCTCTTCCTCGGCGGCGGCACGCCGTCCCTGCTCGACCCGGAGCAGACGGCGGCGGTGCTCACCCGGATCGGCGGCCGCTTCACCCTCGAGCCCGGCGCCGAGGTGACCGTCGAATGCAACCCCGACGACGTGACGGCCGGGCGGCTGGCCGGCTATCGCCGCGCCGGCGTCACCCGCATCAGCCTCGGCGTGCAGAGCCTCGACGACACCATCCTCCCGCGTCTCGACCGCCGGCACTCCGCGGCCCAGGCCCGCGCCGCGTTCGCGGCGGCCCGCGAGGCCGGCTTCGACAACGTCAGCGTGGACCTGATCTACGGCCTGCCCGCGCTGGATCTGGAGACGTGGACGCGCACCGTGCGGGAAGTGCTCGACTGGGGCCCGGACCACCTGTCGGCCTACGCCCTGACCCTGGACGAGGGCAGCCGGTGGCATGCCGCGGGGGTGAAGGAGCTCCCGATCGAGGAGACGGTCACCGCGCAATACTGGGCGCTCGCGCGACTGGCCGGCCTTGCCGGCTTCGAGCACTACGAAGTCTCCAACTACGCGCGGCCAGGCTTTCGCTCGCGGCACAACCAGCGCTACTGGCGGTGGGAGGAGTACCTGGGGCTCGGGCCGGGCGCCTGCGGCTTCCTCGGCCACGTGCGGTACGGCAACGTGAAGCCGGTGGAGCGCTACTGCACGCTCGTCGAAGCCGGGCGGCTGCCCGTCCTGAGCCACGAAGTGCTGACCGAGCGGCAGGCGCTGGCCGAGCGCCTGATCCTGGGGCTCCGGACGAGCGACGGGATTCCCGCGGAGCGGCTCGCGGAGCGCTGCGCGCTCGAGCGCGGCCGCCTGCCCGACGTGCTCGACGCCTGGCGGGCGCGCGACCTCCTCGCGCACCACGACGGGCGCGTCCGTCTCACCGAAGCCGGCTTCCTGCTCTCCGACGCCCTGTTCACCGAGCTGCTCTAGCGGTAAGATCGCGTCACCACCATGCCCGCCGCGGCCCTCGACCAACGGAACCGCCAGGTCCTGCTCTCGATCATCGCCGAATACGTCGAGACCGGGGAGCCCGTCGGCTCGCGCGCCATCGCGCGGCGGCACATCCGCGGCCTCTCCCCGGCCACCATCCGCAACGCGATGGCGGACCTCGAGGAGCTGGGTTACCTCGTGCAGCCCCACACCTCGGCCGGCCGCGTCCCCACCGATGCCGCCTACCGGTTCTACGTGGACCATCTCGAGCGCGTGCCGTGGGTGGCGGGCAAGGCCCCGGCGGTGGGGCAGCCGGCCGTCATCCCCCACGCCGACGCGGGCGAGCGACTCATGGCGGAGACGCCGGCGCGGCTCTCCTCGGGGACCCACATGATGGGCGTCCTGCTGGCCCCTCCGCTCAAACACACCGCGCTGGCTCGGATCGAGCTGGTGGCGCTGGACGAGGAGCGGGCGCTGGCCGTGCTGGTGACGGAGACCGGCTGGGTCACCGCGCGGTCGCTGGCGGCGGTGCCGCGGGGCGGGAGCGAGGAGCTGCGCGAGACCGGCCGGGCGCTGACCCGGCGCTTCCGCGGCAAGACCTTCCAGGAGATCCTGGACGACCTGGCCGCGCCCGCCGATCCGCTGGATCCCCTCTGGACGCGGAGCCGCGGCGTGCTCGACGAGGTGGTGGCGCTCCTGCGGGACCGGACCCTCTACGTCAGCGGCGCCACCAACATGCTGGACCACCCGGACCTGTCGGACACCACCACCCTGCGCTCGATGCTGCACGCCTTCGAGGACAAGGCGCGCCTCATCGACCTGCTCTCCCACATGGCCGAAGAGCGGGGCATCCACGTGATGATCGGCAGCGAGAATCCGGTGGAAGACATGCGGGGCTGCAGCCTGATCACCTCGACCTACACCTACCGCGACCAGGTCCTGGGCGTGCTGGGCGTGGTGGGGCCCCGCCGCATGCCGTACTCGGAGGTCATGTCGATCGTCGACGAGACGGCGCGCATCGTCTCGAGCTCGCTCTCCCGGGTCAAGCCGCAGCTCTACCTGCCGTAGCGGCGCCGCCGCCGAGGCTCCCGGCGGGCGGAGGACCGTCTGCTATACTTGGTCTTTGCCATGAGCGATTCCTTCCTGGATGGTCCGGTGGCGGACGAGCGGGCGGAGGAGATCCAGCGACTCCGCGAGGCCCTCGAGGCCAAGACGCGCGAGCTGGAAGTCCAGCAGGACCGCCACCTGCGGGCGCTCGCCGAGTTCGACAACGTGCGCAAGCGCAGCGCCCGGGAGCGGGAGGAGTACACCCGCTACGCCAACGAGTCGCTGCTGCGCGACCTGCTCCCGGTGCTGGACAACCTCGACCGCGCGCTCCAGGCGGCACGGTCCGAGCCGGCCGCGGCGGTCACGACCGGCGTCGAGCTGATCCAGCGGGAGCTGCTGCGCGTGATCGAGAAGGCCGGCCTCACCCCGTTCACCTCGGTGGGCCAGCCCTTCGATCCGGAGCGCCACGAAGCGGTCGCCCGCGTGCAGCGCCCGGACCTCCCCGACATGACGGTGGCGGGGGAGACCGGGCGGGGCTATCTCTTGAATGGGCGCGTCCTGCGGCCGGCGATGGTCACCGTGGCGATGGCCCCCGACGAGCCGGGACCGGCGGCCGACTCGTAGCGTGGCGTCCAAGGATTACTACGGCGTCCTCGGCGTCCCGCGCGACGCCGACGATGCGGCGCTGAAGAAGGCCTACCGGAACCTCGCGCGCACCTACCATCCGGATCGCAATCCCGGCGACAAGAAGGCCGAGGAGCGCTTCAAGGAGATCAGCGAGGCGTACGGCGTGCTCTCGGATCCGGACAAGCGCGCCCAGTACGACCGCTTCGGCACCGTGGGCGGCGGCGGCGAGCCGGGCTTCGGCACGATCTTCGAGGACCTGTTCGAGGGCTTCTTCGGCGGCGGCGAGCGCGGGCGGGGCCGCACGCGGGCGCGGCGGGGCGACGACCTGCGCTATGACCTGGAGATCTCCCTCGAGGATGCCGCCCAGGGGATGGAGACGAAGCTCCAGATCCCGCGGCTGGAGGCATGCGAGGCCTGCCACGGCTCGGGCGTCGAGCCGGGCAGCCAGCCCGAGGTCTGCGCCACGTGCCGCGGCCAGGGCCAGGTGCGCTTCTCCCAGGGCTTCCTCACCGTGGCCCGTCCCTGCCCGACCTGCCGCGGCCAGGGCCGGATCATCCGGAGCCCTTGCGCGGGCTGCCGCGGCCAGGGCCGCCTCTCCCGCGAGCGCCTGCTCAAGGTCACGATCCCGCCCGGCGTCGAGCACGGCAATCAGCTCCGGCTGAGCGGGGAGGGAGAGAGCGGGCTCCAGGGCGGCTCACCCGGGGATCTCTACGTCGTGCTCCACATCCGACCCCACGAGATCTTCGTGCGCGACGGCGCGCATCTCATCTGCGAGCTGCCGCTGACGTTCCCGCAGGTGGCCCTCGGCGACGAGGTCGAGGTGCCGGTGCTGGTGGACGGCGCGGCGAAGCTGAAGATCCCGGCGGGCACCCAGCCCGGACAGCGCCTGGTCCTGAAAGGCAAGGGCATGCCGCACCTGCGCGGCCGGGGGCGCGGCGACGCGATCTACGAGGTGGTCGTCGAGGTACCGACCCAGCTCACCGGGCGCCAGCGCGAGATGCTGGAGGAGTTCCGCGGCACCAACCACGGCGATTCGGTGCCGCGCGTCTCCAAGTTCCTCGAGCGGATGAAGCAGCTGTTCGGCAGTTGATGGCGTTCTGGCAGCTCACCGTTCCCACTTCCGCCGACACGTCCGACGGGCTCACCAATTTCCTCTGGGAGCAGGGCGCGCTCGGCGTCGTCGAGGAAGAGGCTCCCGGCATCCCCCCGCGCCTGCGCGCCTTCTTCGCCGAGACCATGTCGTCGACCGCCCTGCTGTCGGCGGTGAACGGCTACCGGGCTTCGCTGCTCGCGCTCGGCTTCGCGGTCGAGCCGAACGGCGCGGAGATCGCGCCGCTGCTCGACGAGGCGTGGGCTAGCGCCTGGCAACAGTCCTTCCCCGCCCGCGAGGTCGGCCGCCGGCTCCTGGTGCTGCCGCCATGGCTCGACGAGCCGGGGCCGGCCGGGACGAGCCCCGGGCGACCGGATGGGATCCCGGGATCGAGGCGCCCGGGCACGAGCGACGCCCGCCTGACGGTCGTCATCGAGCCGGGCCGCGCCTTCGGCACCGGCCACCACGGCACCACAGAGGGCTGTCTCGTGCTGCTCGAAGAGGCGCTCGCCGCCGCGCCCGGAGCCTCGGTGCTCGACATCGGCACCGGCACGGGGATCCTGGCCATCGCGGCCCTCCGGCTCGGGGCGCCGGCGGTCCTCGCCATCGACGTCGATCCCGACGCAGTGGCGGCCACCCAGGTCAACGCGGCGAGAAACGGCTGCAGCGGCCTCACGGTCCGGTTGGCCGAGCCTCAGGAGCTGACCGCACGCTTCCCCCTGGTCGCGGCGAACCTGCTGACCCACACCCACCTGGCCCTGGCCGGGCACTACGCGCGCCTCGTGGCGCCGGGCGGACGGCTCGTGCTCGGCGGCATGCTGGAGGACGAGGACGCCCGGGTCAGCCAGGCGCTCGCGGGCGCCGGCTTCACGCCGCGCTCGCGCCTGGTCCTCGAGGGCTGGGCCGCGCTCCTGCTCGACGCGCCGCCCCGGTGACGCGCTTCCATCTCGCGCCGGACGCCGTCCGCGGCGACCGCGTGGCCTTCGACGCCGTGGCCGCGCATCATCTCGGCCGCGTGCTGCGCGCGGCGGTGGGCGACGTGGTGCAGGCGGTGGACGCCGGCGGCGTGCTGCTGTCCGTGCGGCTCACCGGTATCGCGGCCCGCCGCGCCGAGGGCCTCGTCGTGGGCCGCGCGCCGCTCGCGACCGAGTCGCCACTCGAGCTCACCCTGGCGCAGGCCGTCCCCAAGGGCGACAAGATGGACACCATCATCCGGATGACCACCGAGCTCGGGGTCACGCGCGTGATCCCGTTGATGACGGCGCGGACGGTGGTGCGGCTCGAGCCCGCGCGATGGGCCTCCCGGATCGTCCGCTGGCAGCGTGTCGCCAAGGAAGCCGCCCAGCAGAGCGGTCGCGCCGCGGTGCCCGAGATCGCTCCGCCCCGCGAGATCGGAGCCTGGCGCCATGGGGGCGATGCGGACGGCCTGCTGATCTGCTTCTGGGAGGAGGAGCGCCGCGGCCTCGACACGGTCCTGCCCGCCGGCCCTTGCCCGCGCGCGACGGTGGTGGTCGGCCCCGAGGGCGGGCTGACCGCGGACGAGGTGCGGGCGCTCGCCGACGCCGGGGCCCTCGTCGCCGGCCTGGGCCCGCGCCGGCTGAGGACCGAGACGGCGGGCGCGGTGGCGGTGGCGCTCTTGCAGTCACGCTACGGCGACCTGGGCCGCGCCTGAGGTGGAGCTCCGCGCCGAGGGCCCCACGCTGCCGGAGGCCTTCTCCCGGATCGCGCTCGCACTCTTCGCCGCCGCGGTGGACCCGTCCTCGGTGGCCGAAGTCGAGGCCAGGGAGGTCAGGGCCCACGGAGCCGGGCTCTCCGCCCTGCTGCGGCAGTGGCTCGAGGAATGCCTGTACGTGCACGAGGTGGAGGGATTCGCCTGCCGATCGATCGAGTTCGCGGTGTTCGATACCGCTCCAACCGCGGGGGCTGAGCCGCTCCGGCTCCACGCCTTCCTTCGGGGTGAGCCGGCGGACCCAGCGCGCCATGAGATCAGGGTGGCGATCCGGGGTATCGCACAGGCCGGGCTCGGGGTCCAGGCGCAGGCGGATGGCTTCAGGGTGCAGGCCACCCTTGAGGTCTAGTGTTGCGAATCCGACACAGGGGCCTACTCCGTCGTGTGTCTTTCTTGCAACCGGTTACATAGCTATCGGGTTGCCATCTCGACCATAAAGATCAATATAACCAAATAGTTGACACCATAACGGCCCAGTGGCACCTGGCTTGCCTACTATAGCCGCGGTCATGGAGCTACAGCAGACCCTGAGGCACCCCGTACACCTCGCCGGGATCGGCCTGCATTCCGGTGATCCGGTCAAGATGACTGCCTCACCCGCGGGGGCGGACACCGGGATCCTCTTCCGGGCCAGTGACGGGACGCTGATCCCCGCCAATGCCGACCACGTGGTGGACACCAACTCCGCGACCACGGTCGGGGCCTTCGGCGTGCGCGTCCGGACGATCGAGCACCTCATGGCGGCGGCCGCAGCCCTGGCCGTCGACAACATGGTGGTGGACATCGACGGGCCCGAAGTGCCCGCGGCCGACGGCAGCGCCAAGCCGTTCCTGGATCTGCTGCGCGCCGCCGGGCGCGTGAGCTTGCCGGCTCCCCGGCGTCCCGTCGTCATCACCGCGCCGATCCGGGTGGGGACCGAGAGCCGCTGGCTCGAGGCGCTGCCCGCCGATTCGCTCCGCATCAGCTACACGCTCGACAATAGCCACCCGGTCATCGGGCTGCAGGTCGGCACCTACGGAATCACCGAGGAGGTCTTCGCGGACGAGCTGGCCGCCGCCCGGACCTACGGCTTCCTGCGTGACGTGCCGGTCATGCGGCAGAACGGGCTGGCCCGCGGGGGCTCGCTCGAGAACGCGGTGGTCGTCGGCAAGCGCCTCGTCCTCAACGATAGCCTGCGCTACCCCGACGAGTTCGTCCGGCACAAGATCCTCGACCTGGTCGGCGACCTGTTCCTCCTCGGGCGGCCGCTGCGGGCCCACGTGGTGGGACGCAATGCCGGCCACGCCCTGAACTACCAGCTGGTGGCCGCCATCCAGAAGGCGATGGCGGCCGACCGTCGGCGCATCGCCGCCCGGACCGCTCGGACCGTCCGTCCCGCCGTCCCCGCCGCGGTGGCCGCCACCGGCGACGGCTTCCTGCCGGGTGTCGCGGCCCTGTAGGCCGCCGGCTCCCCCGGCTCCCCGACCCTCCGCCACACCCGGCCGAACCGCCGCACCCGGCCGAGCCGACGCTATAATGGTGCGTCTGCGCCATGGGCACTTGCCGCCGCGGTTCGGTCCGGAGGGTCACGCTCGGCATGAGCCTGCTCGCCGCCCTCCTGCTGGGCTTCCCGGCCGGCCCGGCCCCGGTGGGCGCCGACGTCCGGATCAGCAACCTGTCGGTCTTCCTCAACGACTACGATGTGACGGTGACGGTGGTGCTGTTCGGTGCCTTGCCGGACTCGCTGCATGAGAGCATTCACACCGGCATCGCGGCGCACGTGCGTTTCTACGTGGAGCTCTGGCAGTACACGCGCATGGGCGTGGACCGGCGGCTGCAGGCGCGCACGATCGAGCGCCAGCTCACCTACAACGTGCTCACCAAGGAGTACAAGGTCGCCCCGCTCAAGGGCGAGCAGCGCGAGGCCATCCTCACCAAGGACCTGCGCGAGGCCCAGCGCGTGATCTCGGAGCTGCGGGTGGGGCAGCTCGCCCCGGTGGCGGCGCTGGACAAGCAGGAGATCTACTACGTGCGGGTGCGCTCCGACGTGTCGCTCGGCGGCGTCAACTCCTGGTTCGCGCGCATGACCGGCGAGGCCGAGGAGACGCCGTGGGTGCAGTCGAGCCTGCTCACCCCCGTGCGGGCCCAGTGATGCCGCTGGCGCGCCGGCCGGACCGGCTCGACGAGCAGGAGAAGCGCAAGCGCAACCTGCTCATCATCGCGGGAATCCTGATCCTCCTCGTGGTGGCCACCGTCTTCGAGGTGGGCATCCGCGCGCCCCAGATCCCGTTCGCCTCCAACCTCATCGTCTTCTTCCTCTTCAACCTGAACCTGATC
>JBGOVO010000120.1:0-9953 GCA_041478145.1 Methylomirabilia bacterium | reverse complement strand
GCGATGCCGCTGTCGCACTCCCACCAGTTCTTGTGCGTGCTCTTGAGCCCGTCCAGCACCGTGGTGAGGCGCGCGGGCTTCGTCGGATCGGTCACGTCCCAGATCTCGTGCGCGAGATTGCCGAGGGTGCGGAGCAGATAGGTCTTCTCCCGCCCGCCGCGCGGCAGCGTCTTGCCGTCGCACACGCGCGCCATCGCCGCCCCGCCCGCCTCCGCCTCGCCCTCGGCGCCGGGGATGTGTTGGAGGTAGCGCGGGTGCTTCGCATCCGTCACGTCCACGATCGACGTGCCGTTCAGCTCGATCTGGCCGGTGAGCGGATTCAGCCGCTTGCCGCCGTGGTGGCCGATGTAGGCGATCCACCGCGCGCCCTGATGATGGATGACCGGCTGGTACGCCGAGCGCGCCTGCAGATCGTCGGCACCGACCAGCCGCATGTTGCGCAGCTCCTCGGCCGCCGCCGCGCGAGGAGCCAGCGCCACCAGGCCCAGCAGGAGGGCGGTCCACCACAGGCTCATGGCCACGTCTCCGTCGGCATCGGCGCTTCCTCCGTTGGCGGCAGCGTGTGGGGTGAAAAGCGGCGTCCCAGCCTACCCGGCCGTCCGCGCCGCGGTCAATAGCCAATCCCCGCGCGCTGTGCTATGTCCTGCTGTCATGGCGACCGTCGGACTGGTCGGCGTCGGCCTGCTGGGAGCGGCCGTCGCCTCGCGACTGCTCAAGGCCGGCCACCGCGTGGTCGGCTTCGACATCGCGGCCGACCGCGTCCGCGCCCTGCTGAACATCGGCGGCGAGGCGCGGACGTCCGCGCGCGCCGTCGCGCTCGAGAGCGCCGCGGTGTGCACGCTGCTGCCCACGCTGGCCGCGGTGGAGGCGGCCGTCCTCGGCCCCGACGGCATCGCGGCGGCCGGGAAGCCGGAGCAGGTGGTCATCCAGATGAGCACGATCTCGCCCGCCCTCACCGAACGGCTCGCGGCGGAGAGCCGGGCCCGCGGGCTCGGTTTCCTCGACTGCCCGATCAGCGGCACCAGCGCCGTGGTGGCCCACGGCGAGGGCATCATCTTCGTGGGCGGCGACCGCGCCGTCTTCGAGCGCTGGCGGCCGCTGCTCGAGTCCATATTGCCCCGCGCCGTCTATATCGGCGCTCCCGGCCAGGCGATGGCGCTGAAGCTGGTCGCGAACCTGCTGGTGGCGCTCCACAGCGCGGCGGCGGCCGAGGCCCTTCACCTCGCGCGCCAGGCCGGGCTCGATCCGGCGCTCGCGCTGGAGGTGCTGGCCGGGAGCGCGGCCAATTCCCGAATGCTCGAGGTGCGCGGGCCGCTGATGGTCCGCGGCGAGTACCCCGCCCAGATGAAGCTCGACCTCTTCATGAAGGACCTGCACCTGATCCAGGACGCGGCCACCGCGGCCGGCGTCGCGCTGCCGCTCACCGACGCGGCCGAGCGTCTCTACGCCACCGCCGCGGCGGCGGGCCACGGCCACGAGGACCTCGCGGTGGTGCTGACCGCGCTGGCGTCCCTCCGTCCAGCGCGCGAGACATAGGCTCCGGCGGGACGCGCCGCATGCCTTCTCCTCGAGAATCGACGCCGTGGCTCACCCTGCGCATCCTGGTGGTCGGGAATCTGCTCGGCGCGCTGGTCTCGTTCTTCTATTTCCGGTTCGTCGATTCCAGTGCGGCGAAGCTGCCGGAAGTAGGAATCTTCGAGATCGGCTTTTCGATCATCGCGTTCAGCGTGCTCGCCTTCGCCGGGTACCTGCTTGGCCGGCGCTGGGCTGCCCCTCTGACCAGCTGGACCGGGCCGGAAGGCCTTCCCGAATCCTCGGTGGAGCTGGTCCGCCGCCGGGCCTTGCTGTTCCCCTATGCGCTGGCCGGCATTTCGGTCCTGGGTTGGCTCCTGGCTGGCGTGCTGTGGGGCGTCGTCTGGCCGCTGCTCGCCGGCACTCTGGCGCCGCACCGTATCGTTCGCTCGATCTTCGGCAACACCGTGATCGCCGGCGGGGTGACCTGCACCTTCATCTTCTTCTCGGTCGAACACTTGTGGCGGCGCCGGATTCCCAAGTTCTTCCCCGACGGCGACCTGAGCACCGTCCGCTATGCCCCCCGGTTCCCGGTCCGTGCGAGATTGCTCGCCATCTTCTTCATGGTGAGCGTCGTTCCCCTCAGTCTCCTGGCCGTGCTCTCGTACACCCGCGCGCTGGTTCTGGTGGGCGCCGACGCGACCGCAGCCGCCGAGACCGTGGACGGACTGCGCCTGATCATCATCTTCATCGTCGGTGTGGGTATCGTCGCGGCGGTGGGTCTGTCCATCTTTGCGGCCAACAGTGTCGCCGCGCCATTGAAAGACCTCGAGGCTGCGATGGCCGAGGTGGAGCGGGGCCGGCTCGACGGGCGCGCCCCGGTGGTCAGCACCGACGAGATCGGGGCGGTGGCCGAGGGCTTCAACCGCATGCTGCACGGCCTGCGCGAGCGCGAGATGGTCAAGGAGACCTTCGGCAAGTACGTGACGCCCGAGATCCGCGACGAGATCCTGGCCGGGCGCATCCGGGGCGAGGGCGAGCTGAAGGAAGCCACCCTGCTCTTCGCGGACCTGCGCGACTTCACTCCGTGGGTGGAAGCCACCGAGCCGCGCGAGGTGGTGCACGACCTCAACGAGTACTTCACCGAGATGGACCGGGCCATCCGCGCCCACCGCGGGCTCGTGCTCCAGTTCATCGGCGACGAGATCGAGGCGGTGTTCGGCGCGCCGATCGCCTCCGAGGATCACGCGGCGATGGCGGTGCAGGCCGCGCTCGAGATGCGCCGCCGGCTGCGGGCGTGGAACGCGCGGCGCGAGGCGGCGGGCAAGCCCGCGCTCCGCCACGGCATCGGCATCCACACCGGCACCGTGCTGGCCGGCAATATCGGCGGCGCCGAGCGGCTCTCCTACGCCCTGGTCGGCGATCCGGTCAACCTCGCCTCGCGCATCCAGGGGCTGACCAAGGACTTCAAGGTCGACATCCTGATCAGCGACGCCACCCGCGGCCGGCTCGGCCCGGGCGTCCCGGTCGAGGAGCTGCCCGCGGTGCGGGTCAAGGGCCGCGTGGTGGAGGTGACGGTCTACCGGGTGGTGTGATCCATTGACACCGCCGGACCCGACGCCTAGACTGGGCCGGCTCGACCGACCCGCTCGGAGTCGCCATGTCATGACTCGTGCGCCCTTCGCGATCTGCTGTGCCCTCGTGGTCCTCCTGCTCGGCTGCGCCACCACGACTCCGCAGAGCTTCGAGGGCACGTCGGGCAACATCGCGTGGCGGGTCACGGACCTGCGGATCGAGGAGCGCGATGCCGGCCCGCCGGGACGGGGTGGGCGCACTGTCACCTGGCGGTACTCGATCGTGCTGAAGGAGACCCAGGGCACGGGCGTGACCTTCAACACGATCGACTCGTCGTACGCGCGCCCGGCGAATCTCCGCGTCGCGCGAAAGACCGACGCGGTCAACCTGAAGCTCCCACCGGGCGGCGAGCTGCGGGTGAACGCGTGGGACAGCGACTGGCTCGTGACGCCTCAGGGGACAGAGGGGACCGCGCAGTCGCGCAATCCCAACGGGACGGCCACCCGCGTGTTCACCGGGACCAGCGACAAGGGCCAGCCGGTGAAGCTGACGATCGCGTACCCGCCGTACTCGATCCCCCCGAGCGCGCCGGCCCGGCCGCCGTCGACCGCCGCGACCAAGCGAGCGGAGGCGCCGAAGCCGCCGGCCGCCGGTGAGCCCGCCCCGACCCCTTCGAAGCCGGCCGAGGCCAAGGGCGCCTCCGATCCGCTGCCCCTGGGATTCTTCACCAAGGAGCCGCCGCCGCCCGGCAAGGTGTACCGCAGCGATGGCAGCGACTACCCGGCGCGTGTCCAGGTCTTCGACGCGGACGCCGACGCGCGCGTGGTCTTCTTCTACCTCGTCAAGACGGAGACTCGGGTCTTCCGGCTGCGCACGGACTGGTACGATCCCGCCGGCGCCCTCTTCGAGACCTTCACGCGGACGGTCGATTTCACCCGCGGGACCACCTGGAGCAGCTTCTACACCGCCAACGTGCTCCAGACCGAGCAGATGCGGGACTACCCGGGCACGTGGACCGTCAAGCTGACGGTCGACACGCAGGCCGCCGGAGAGTACCGCTTCGACCTCCGCTCGGCGTCCGCCGCCTCCCGGCCTCGGCCCACCGTCACCGCGGAGCGCCCGCCGAGCCCGACCCCGGGGCAGCGCTGGATCCTGTCGGTGGGCGTGCTCGAGCTGGATCGCATCGAGGGCGGCGTGTACGTCTACAAGCTCGGCGGCGACCAGGAATACCATCGCAACCGGGACGGACACCTGTCCCGTGTCCGGGTCGGGGGCGAGAACGTAATCACCTACGACCCGCCCTTCCCGTACTTCCAGTGGCCGCTCGAGGTCGGCAAGCGCTGGTTCTACGACGGCCAGGTCACGAACAAGCTCACGGGACTCAAGGGAAGGAGCCGCTCGACGATCCACGTGCTCGCCTACGAGGACGTCGACACGCCGGCCGGCCGCCTGAAGACCTTCAGGATCTCGACCGGGAACAGCACCTACTGGTACAGCCCGGAGGTCGGGGCCGTGGTCAAGTACATCACGACCGGGCCCAGCACCGTCGGCGACTATACCCTCGTCGCGCGGAACGCGGACGGCCGGCCATCGGCCAGCGCGGCGGTCGCGCGCCCCGCGGCGCCCGACGGCCGCCCGCTCCGCCCGGAAGATCTCCGCCCCTACTACGGCGACTCCTGGGCGGTGGTCATCGGCATCGACCGCTATCCGGCCGCCGCCCAGATCCCCCGCCTGAACTACGCGGTCGCCGACGCCCGGTCCGTCGCCGCGATGCTCCCCTCGCTCGGGTTCGCGCCCGACCGCATCACGGTCCTCGAGAACGCCCAGGCCACGAAGATGGGGGTCGAGCAGGCACTGTACGGATCGCTCACCTCGATGGGCAACGACGACCGCCTCTTCGTCTTCTTCGCCGGCCACGGCGTGAGCCACCCGATCAAGGGGGGCAGCGAGGGCTACCTGCTGACCGCGGACGCCAGCCTGGATAACCTCCCGCTCACCGCGCTGGCCATGCGGGATCTCGCCCAGATCGGCCGGCGGCTCCCGGCCAAGCACATCGTCTTCATCCTCGACACGTGCTTCTCGGGCTTCGCGACCTCCCGCGACGTGATCACCCCGCGGCCGGGCGCGCCCGATCTCCTCTCCCTGACGCGAGAGCCGGTGGTTCAGGTCCTGACCGCGGGCAGCCAGGACCAGCGCGTGTTCGAGGACAAGGGCCACGGGATCTTCACCAAGCACCTGCTGAAGGGCCTCGAGGGGTGGGCCGACCTCGAGGGAACCGGCCTCACCACCGTCAAGCTGGCCGCCTACATCCAGGAGCGCGTGCTCCGGGACTCGGGCGGCGCCCAGACTCCGCAGTATGGCAAGCTCGACGGGGAAGGCGAGTTTCTCTTCCGCCCGCCGCGGCCCTAGCCGCTCACGACGAGGCGATAGCCCAGGTCGAGCTCGGACCGGTCGAGCAGCCCGCCGTGCCGGCGCGTCCAGCGCCCGCTTGCCAGATCTTCCCGGAGCCGGTCGAGGCCGGCGTCCACGTCGCCGCTCTTGGTGAACGTGGAGATGGCGCCGCGGACGGCCGGATCCAGGTAGGCGGCGGGCCGGCGCCAGTAGGCGCCGAGGAATCCGTCCACGCAGTCGTGCGGGATGGGCAGGGGCTGCACCGCGATCGGGCCCAGGATGCGGCGCAGCTCGGCGAGCGACGGGAAGATCTCCCGATCGATGGCGACGAGCGTCGGAAAGTAGTCCTCGACCAGCCAGAAGCCGGCCGCCTCAGGGTCCCAGGTGAGGATCACCACGCGCTCCCGGGCCACGCGCCGCAGCTCGGCCAGGCCGCGCGCGCGATCGGGCCAGTGGTGGACGGTGAGCACGGCGAGCGCCGCGGCGAAGGCGCCGTCGCGGAACGGGAGCGCGGTGGCGGAGGCCTGGACGACGGGCGGGCTGCCGGCCGGGCGCTGCCGGATCATCGCGAGCGACGGCTCGACGGCCACCACGGCACGATCGACGGGCTCGTAGGAGCCCGCGCCGGCGCCGACGTTCACCACGGAGGGGGAGGCGTCGAGGGCGCGCGTGATGGCCGCGGCGATGCGGGGGTCCGGGCGGCGGTGGGTCTGGTAGCCCACGCCGATCTTGTCGTAGAGCTGAGGCATCAGAACCCCCTCACCCGCGCGCCCCTCACCCTCGCGCCCCTCACCCTGCCCTCTCCCCTGAGGGGAGAGGGTTATGGGGAGGAAGGGCTCATCTGAAGCGGGGCATGACCTCGCGCGCGAACAGCTCCATGGAGCGGCGCACCTTGTCTTCCGGCAGGCCGCCGAAGTTCATCCAGCACATGAGCTGGCCGACGCCGAGCTGGCGCATCTGCTCGACGTGGCGCGCCACCGTCTCCGGGGAGCCGAAGGCCAGCGTCTCGGCCACGAGCCCCTCCCAGGTGATCTTCGACAGCCGCTCCGCCATGGCGTGGAAGCCCGGCTGCAGGGTGGGATGGCTGTCCTCGATCCGGTCCGGGATCAGGAACTTCCGGAAGGACTCCTGGTACCACATCTCGGCGTCCTTGGCCTCGGCCAGCGCCTGCGCGTCGGTGGGCGCCACGTAGAACTGGCGCGAGACGCCCCAGCGGGCGAGCAGCGCGGCGATGTCGGCCGCGCTGCGCCCGGCCTTCTGGAGCGTGGCCACGTAGCGGTCGCGGCTGGCCACGAGCTGCTCGACGCTCCCGAACAGCAGCGAGTTGAGCATGGGCCAGCCCCGGAGCGCGGTGCCCTCGATGCTGTCGGGCGACACGCAGACCTGATAGAGCGGCGGGTGCGGCTGCTGCAGCGGCTTCGGGATCACCCGTACCTCGGGGATCTGGAAGAAGCGGCCGTCGTAGGTGAAGCGCTCCTCCGTCCACGCGCGCTGGAGGATCTGCACCGCCTCGTCGAAGCGCTCGCGGCTCTCCACCTGCGGGATGCGGTAGCCGCGGAACTCGGACGGGCGATTGCCGCGCCCTACCCCGACGTCGAGCCGGCCCCTCGAGATGATGTCCACCAGCGCCATCTGCTCGGCCAGCCGGATCGGGTCGTGGAAGGGCAGGATGGCGGCGGCCAGCCCGATCCGGATTCTCGAGGTCCGCGAGGCCACCGCGCAGGCGAGCGTGGCCGGATCCACCGAGAGGCCGTAGTCGATGAAGTGGTGCTCGGTGAGCCAGACCTCGTCGAAGCCCAGCGCCTCCGACCACACCATCTGGCCGATCTCGCGCTGGATGATGTCGGCGTGGCGGTGGCCCGGCGGGGCCTGCAGGAAGAAGTAGGTACCGAAGCGCATCAGGCGACCCCCAGATAGCGTGTCTTCACGTCGTCGTTCCGCATCAGCTCGGCGGGCGCGCCGGTGTGGACGATCTGCCCCCGGCTCAGCACGTGCACCCGGTCGGCCACCGACAGGGCCAGCCCCAGGTTCTGCTCCACCAGCAGGATCGAGAGCCCGCCCCGCTTCAGCTCCGCGATGACGCGGCCGACCTCGCGCACCAGCAAGGGCGCCAGGCCCTCCGTCGGCTCGTCCATCAGCAGGAGATCCGGGTTCGACATGAGCGCCCGCCCGATCGCCAGCATCTGCTGCTCGCCCCCCGAGAGCTTGTTGGCCCGGTTGGCCGCGCGCTCGCGCAGCCGCGGGAACAGCGCGTACACCTGATCCAGGTTCCACCGCCCGGCGCCGCGCCGCGCCACGTCCAGATTCTCACGGACGCTCAGCGAGGGGAACACCCGGCGCCCCTGGGGCACCAGCCCCATGCCCAGCTCCACCATGCGGAAGGGCGGCCAGCGGGTGATGTCGATCTCCTTGTAGCGGACGTGCCCCCGCCGCGGCGGGGTGAAGCCCACGATGGAGCGGATCAGGGTGGTCTTGCCCATGCCGTTGCGGCCCAGGATGGCGAGCACCTCGCCCGGCGCGACGCGCAGCGAGACGCCCTGGAGCACGTGGCTCTCGCCGTAGTAGGTGTGGACGCCCTCCACCTCAAGCGCCAAGGTAGATCTCCCGCACCTGCGGGTCGGCCTTCACCTGCTCGCGCGGGCCGTTGGCGATGACGCGGCCGTAGTGGAGCACCGTCACCATCTCGGACAGCTCGAGCGCGATGTCCATGTCGTGCTCGATCATCAGCACGGTGATCGCCGGGTCGAGCCGCCGCAGCAGCTCCGCCATGAGCCGCGACTCGGCGGGCGAGAGGCCGGCGGTGGGCTCGTCGAGCAGGAGCACGCGCGGCCGACCCGCCAGCGCGAGGGCGATCTCGAGCTGCCGCTGCTCGCCGTGGGAGAGATTGCGCACGACGGCGTCGCCCAGGCGCTCCAGCTCGAGGCTGGCCAGCGTGGCGCGCGCGCGCTCGAGCAGCGCGGGATAGCGGCTCACCGGCCGCAGCATCGCGAAGCGCGCGAGCGTGTGCGCCTGCACCGCGAGCAGGCAGTTCTCCCGCACCGTGAGGTCCGGGAACAGGTTGGTGATCTGGAACGTGCGGGCGAGGCCGAGGGCCGCCCGGCGATGGGCGGCCGCCCTCGTGACGTCGGCCCCGAACAGGGTGATGCGCCCCGCGCTGAGCGGGAGCGCGCCCGAGATCAGGTTGAAGAGCGTCGTCTTCCCCGCCCCGTTCGGGCCGATGAGCGCGCGCCGCTCGCCCGCGCCGACGGTCAGGGTGACCTCGTCCACGGCCTGCAGGCCGCCGAACGAGCGGCAGACCTTCTCGAGGCGGAGGGCGGGATCGGTCATGGGCCCCCTCACCCTGCCCTCTCCCCGGGGGGGAGAGGGGAGGGCCTGGCGAGGCCGCGGAGGGCGCCGACGATGCCGCTGGGCGCGAAGAGGATCACGCCGATGTAGACGCCGCCGAGGATGAGGAGCCAGCGCTTGGTGTAGACGCTCACGAAGTTCTTGAGGAACACGATGACGCCGGCGCCCAGCGCGGGGCCGATCAGGGTGCCGGGCCCGCCGAGGGCCACCATCAGCAGCGTCTCCACCGAGGTGACGAGCTGCACGTCGTTCGGGCTCACGAAGCCGTTGTAGTAGGCCCACAGCGTGCCCGCGAAGCCCGCGAAGACGCCGGAGAGCACGAAGGCGGCGTACTTGTGCAGCCACACGTTGTAGCCCAGCGCCAGCATGCGCGACTCGCTGCCGCGGATGCCGCGCAGCCCGAGGCCGAAGGGCGAGACCACGAGCAGCCCCATCAGCACCCACGCCACCACGGCCGCGACCAGGCAGAAGTAGAAGAAGGCCAGCGGCGGGCTCATGTCCAGCGGGCCCAGCACCGGCCGCGGGACGCCCGCGATGCCGTTGTCGCCCTTGGTGAGCGAGACCCACCGGAACGCGAGCCCCCAGACCACCATGCCCAGCGCGAGCGTGATCATCAGGAAGTAGGTGCCGGTGGCGCGGATGGCGAGCAGGCCGAAGATGGCCGCGGTCAGCGCGGCCAGCAGCACGCCCACGACCAGGCAGCCGATGAGGCCCACCTGGCGCTCGGTGGTCATGATCGCGACGGCGTAGGCGCCCACGCCGAAGTAGGCGGCGTGGCCGAGCGAGGGCATGCCGGTGTAGCCCAGCATCACGTCGAGGCTCATGGCCAGGATGCCCACGATGAGCGCCTGGGTGAGCAGCGTCAGCGGATAGGCGGGCAGCAGGGGCGCCATCAGGGCCAGGGCCGCGATCGCCGCCGCGGCGAGCAGCGCGCGGCGCAGCATCATATGCGGCCGAAGAGGCCCGTCGGGCGGATGGCGAGGATGAGCGCCATGGGCGCGAAGAGCGTGAAGTAGGACAGCTCGGGGAAGAGCGCCTTGCCGAAGTTGTCGAGCAGGCCCACCAGCAGGCTCCCCGCCACCGCGCCGGGCAGGCTGCCGAGCCCGCCCACGATGACGACCACGAAGGCG
>JBGOVO010000393.1:0-3567 GCA_041478145.1 Methylomirabilia bacterium | reverse complement strand
GGAGCAGATCGAAGCCGGAGCCATCGGGCTCAAGCTCCACGAGGACTGGGGGACCACCCCGGCCGCCATCGACGCCGCCCTCTCGGTGGCGGAGGACATGGACATCCAGGTGGCCATCCACACCGACACCCTCAACGAGGCCGGATTCGTCGAGGACTCCATCCGCGCCTTCAAGGGCCGGACCATCCACACGTATCACACGGAAGGCGCGGGCGGGGGACACGCGCCCGACATCATCCGGGTCTGTGGCGAGCCGAACTGCCTGCCGTCCTCCACGAACCCGACCATGCCGTTCACGATCAACACCATGGACGAGCATCTCGACATGCTGATGGTGTGCCATCACCTGAACGCCAAGATCCCCGAAGACCTGGCCTTCGCCGAGTCGCGTATTCGGGCCGAGACCATCGCGGCCGAGGACGTGCTGCACGACCTGGGCGCCATCAGCATGCTGTCGTCCGACTCGCAGGCCATGGGGCGCATCGGAGAGGTCATCTCGCGCACCTGGCAGACCGCGCACAAGATGAAGGGGCAGCGCGGGGCACTCCCGGGCGACGGCCGGCACGACAACGCGCGGGCCAAGCGCTACGTGGCCAAGTACACGATCAACCCCGCGATCGCCCAGGGCATCTCCCACGAGGTCGGATCGATCGAGGCGGGCAAGCTGGCCGACCTCGTGGTCTGGAAGCCCGCCTTCTTCGGGGTCAAGCCGGAGCTGGTCCTCAAAGGCGGCCTGATCGCGGTGGCCGCGATGGGCGATCCCAACGCCTCCATCCCGACGCCGCAGCCGGTGCGCTATCGCCCCATGTTCGGCTCCTACGGCGCCGCCGTGCAATCGACGTCGCTCACCTTCCTGTCCCGCGCCGCCGTCGAGGACGGGGTCGCCGCGCGCCTCGGCCTCCGCAAGACGACCGCGACGGTCCGCGGGTGCCGCGGACTCACCAAGGCGTCCATGATCCACAACGACTACTGCCCGCGCATGGAGGTGGATGCGGAGACGTACGAGGTACGCGCCGACGGCCAGGCGCTCACCTGCGAGCCCGCGCGCGTACTGCCGATGGCCCAACGCTACTTCCTCTTCTAGCCCGATGCGGGTGATCACCGAGGCGCGGCCCGGCGTGGACGCGGCGGCCCTCGCGGGCAAGGCGCGCGACACCCTGTGCCTGGCCTGGGAAGAGCGGCGGTGGACGCGCAAGCGCGTCACCACGACGGCGGGCCGGGAGATCGCCCTCGCGCTGCCCACCGGCAGCGTGCTCGAGCCCGGCGCGGTCCTGGCGGTGGAGGCCGACTGGTACCTGGCGGTGGAGGCCCGTCTGGAGCCGGTGCTCGCGATCTTCCCCGCGACCTACGAGGAGGCCCTGCGCATCGCCTGCGACGTGGGGAACCGGCATTTCACACTCGCCACCGACGGGGATGCGCTCCTGGTGCCGGACGACACCGCGATGGAGCATCTGATGGATCGTCTGGGGGTCCGCTGGGAGCGCAGGGACGTCGTCTATTCGCCGCTGGGCGGAGGCGGCCATGGCTGATCACCGTCTGGTCTCGCTGCTCCACTTCGCGGATAGCGCGTTCCCCACCGGCGGCTACGCCCATTCGTTCGGGCTCGAGCGCTACTGCCAGGCGGGGATCGTGCGCGACCGCGAGGGGCTCGAGGGGTTTCTGCGGAGCCAGCTCGAAGGCGCCGCCGGCCCGTGCGACGCCACCGCGGCCGCGGGGGCGCTGCGCGCGCTCGACCGCGGCGATGTCGAGGCCTGCCGGCGGCTCGACGAGACGCTCGAGGCGATGAAGGTCGTGAAGGAGTTTCGCGAGGGGAGCCGGCAGATGGGGCGCCAGACGCTGCGCGTCGCCGCCGCGCTCACCGCTGACGCGAGGCTCGGCACCTATCTCGACGAGGTCAACGCGCGGCGCGCCCCGGGACACCACGCGGTGGCGTTCGGCATGTCGGCGAGCGTGCTCGGCTGGGAGGCCGAGGCGGCCGCCACCGCGTTCCTCTACTCGACCACCGCGCTCCTGGTGGGGGCCGCGCTTCGCCTGCTGCCCATGGGCCAGCTCGCGGGGCAGGCGGTGCTGTGGGGCCTGCACCCGGTCATCGAACGGGTGGCCCGCGAGGCGGCCGCGCGCGGGCCCGAAGATCTCTGGAGCTTCACGCCCGGCCTCGACATCCAGGGCATGCTCCACGAGCGGATGGACGCGAGGCTGTTCCGGTCATGAGCTCGGCGGGCGCCATCCCCAAGCCGCTCAAGATCGGCATCGGCGGACCGGTGGGCTCGGGCAAGACGGCGCTGGTGGAGGCCCTGTCCCTCCGCCTGCGCGACCATTTCGACATGGCGGTGATCACCAACGACATCTACACGCAGGAGGACGCGCAGTTCCTCATCCGGAGGGGCGCCTTGCCCGCCGAGCGCGTCGTGGGCGTGGAGACCGGCGGCTGCCCGCACACCGCGATTCGCGAGGATGCCTCGGTCAACCTCGAGGCGGTGCACGGCCTCGTCAGCCGCTTCCCGAGGCTCGAGCTGCTCTTTGTCGAGAGTGGGGGAGACAACCTCGCGGCCACCTTCAGCCCGGAGCTGGTGGACGCCACGATCTACGTCATCGACGTGGCCCAGGGGGACAAGATCCCGCGCAAGGGCGGGCCCGGCATCATGCGCTCCGACCTCCTCGTGATCAACAAGATCGACCTGGCGCCCTACGTGGGCGCCGACCTGGGCGTGATGGAGCGCGACGCCAAGCGCATGCGAGGAGGCCGACCCTTTGTCTTCACCAATCTTCGGGACGGCACCGGCGTCGACACCCTGGTCTCCTGGATCCGGCACGATCTGCTCTTCGAGCCCTGAGGCGGGCGCGGGTGATCCCGGGTGGGGGACCGCCCCCGGGCGCACGGGGCGGGACGGGCGGCTCGTCCTGGCCTTCGAGACGCGCGGCGGCCGGACGGTGCTCACCGGGCGCCGCTTCACCCTCCCCCTCCAGGCGCTCGAGCCGATGGACCTCGACGGCGACGGGGTCGCCACGCTCCTGCTCCTGAACCCCACCGGCGGGCTCCTGGCGGGTGATCGCCTCGACACCGACATCACGCTCGGCCCGGGCAGCCGCGTGTGCCTCTCCACGCCCTCCGCCACGCGCGTCTACCGGAGCCCGGGCCCGCCCGCCGTGCAGCGGATCACGATCGCGATGGGTCGTGGCTCCACGCTCGAGTGGCGGCCCGATCACGTGATCCCGTCGCCGGGCGCGCGGCTCCGTCAATCCACCGAGATCACGCTGGCGGCCGGCACCACCCTGCTCTACCTCGACGCCTGGGCCACCGGGCGTGTCGCGCGCGGCGAGGCGTGGGGCTTCGATCTGCTGGACAGCCGGCTGCTCGTCCGCGACGAGACCGGTCCGCTGCTCCGCGAGCGGGCGATCCTCGGCGCGAGCCCGCGGTGGGACGGCCTGGGGGGCACCGAGGGCTTCGGCTACGTCGCGACGCTCGTCGCCATCCAACCCGACGGCCACGGCTGGGACGCTCTCGCGCGGACACTGCAGGACGACCTCATCGTCCGTGGTGTGGACTGCCACGCCGGGGTCACCGCG
>JBGOVO010000459.1:0-2622 GCA_041478145.1 Methylomirabilia bacterium | reverse complement strand
CGGCCCCTGGGTGCGCGCCATCGAGGGCATCTTCAAGGAGGAGAAGTTCCACATCCGTCACGGGGAGTTCTGGGTCAAGCGCCTGGCCGAGGATCCGAAGACCCGTGACGAGGCGCAGGCCACGCTCAACAAGTGGTACATCCGGACCATGAACATCTTCGGCCGCCCGGGCTCCGCCAAGAACGTGCTCTACCGGAAGTACCGGCTCAAGCTGCGCGACAACGACGAGGTGCGCCAGACCTTCGCGCGCGAGGTGGCCGAGAAGGCCGGCGCGGTGGGCCTCTCGCTGCCCGAGTGGACGCCGGTCTGGGACCGCCTGCCGGAAGAGGCGCAGATCCCCGGGTAGCGGGCGATGCGGACCTCCCGGGTCCTGGCCCTCCTGGCGATCGCGGTGAGCGGGTTCGCGCTCGCCGGCGCCCTCGCGAGGCCGGCGGTGGCGCAGAGCACCCGGCAGGTGAAGGTGCTGCTCGAGGTCAAGCAGCAGGCGCAGGGCAGCCGGCAGGGCGTGGAGGGACGCGGGGGTGTCATCGTGGAGGAGCGGCGCGGGGACGTCCGGGCCCGCGGGCGCGGCGGGCTCGCGGTGGAGGACACCACCACCCGTGTCACGCGCTCCTCGGGGCTGTTCACGGTGGTACAGGACGGCGGCGTCGGCTCGATCATGGTGGCGCAGGACGTGCCGTCCCCGCAGATGGCCTACTACTACGACTACGCGACCGGCAAGGGCTACGTGGCCCAGGGGGTCGCGTGGCAGCGCGTCGGCACCGCCCTGGCCGTGCGCCCGGTGATCCTGCCCGGCAACCAGATCCGCGTCACGCTCACCCCGGTGATCAGCTACTTCACGCCCGGCAGTGGGGGAACCATCGAGGTGGTGGAGGCGGCGACCGAGCTGATCGTGCCGAACGGCGGGCGCCTGCAGTTCGGCGGCAGCGCCGGCGGCCTCCACGCCGTCACCCGCCAGGTGCTGGGCTATCGCGCCCAGCAGTCGTCGGAGGAGACCGCCCTGACGCTGACCGCGACGATCCAATAGGCGCGTGACCTCCCACGACGTCGGCGTCAGCACGTGCGGAGGACGGGCATGACGACGACGTACACCGGGAACGGCGCCTACGGCTACGCCAATAGCCTGTACATGGCGCTGCGCGCGTCGGGCGCCGCGCCCTCCGGGCTGCCCGAGCCCGGCTTCCTCGAGTGCCTGACCATCATGCCCTTCGGGACCTTCTACCTCCGGGTCGGGCGCGAGCTGCTCGTCTACTTCAGCTCGCCGCTCGCGAATCCGGACCAGGGGCTCTCCACCGCGCTCGACGTGCTCGGCTGGCAGTGCCACGAGGAGCGCGAGGGCACGCCCGAGGCGGCGCTCGCCCGGCTCGGGGAGGCGGCGGCGCGCGGCCCGGTGATCGCCGGCCCGCTCGACATGGGCGCGCTCGGCTACATGCCGCAGCACGCGCAGTTCTCGGGCAGCGATCATTTCGTCGTCGTCCTGGGCCTCGAGGGCGACCGCGTACGCGTGCACGATCCCGACGGCTACCCCTACGCCGCGATGCCGGCGGCCGAGTTCCTGCGCGCCTGGAAGGCGGAGCGCGTGCGCTACGCCCGGGCCCCGTACACGATGCGCTCGGCCTTCCGCCAGGTGCGCCAGGCGGCGCGGGAGGAGATGATCGCCCGCACCCTGGCCGTGATCCGGACGAATCTCGCTGCCGACCCGGGCGGGCCGGATCACTACGGGGGCCCCCGCGCCTTCCGGCTCCTCGCCGCCGACCTGCGCGGCGCGGTGGCCAAGCGCCTGGCCGGGCATCTCACCTTCTTCGCCTTCCCGCTGGCGGCCCGCCGCGGCCACGACGCGGCGGCGTTCTTGCGCGAGGCCGGGCACGTGGACGCGGCGGGAATCCTCGAGCGGAAGGCGCGGTGCTTCGGCGAGGCGCAGTACTGGGCGGTGCAAGAGCGGTGGGAAGACACCGCCGACATCATGGAGATCGTCGCCGACCTCGAGGAATCGCTGATCCACGCCCTCGGCCCCGCCGAGCCGGGCCGCTGACCGGACACTCGATGCCGGCGGACGGCTACCGCGTGGGCTTCGACGTGGGCGGGACCTTCACCGACTTCGTGCTGCAGTCGCCCGCGGGAGAGCTGACCACCGCCAAGCGCCTCACGACCTATCCCGACCCTTCCGAGGCCTGCCTGGCCGGCCTCGACGAGCTGCTGGCCCGGTCGGGGGCGCCCTGGGCCGCGCTGACCCAGGCCGTGCACGGCACCACGCTCGGGTCGAACGTCGTCATCGAGCGCAAGGGCCGCGACGTGGGCCTGATCACCACGCGCGGCTTTCGCGACGTGCTCATCATCGGCCGGGAGAAGCGGTACCAGGTCTACGACCTCCAGATCGAGAAGCCGGCGCCGCTCATCCCGCGGCGGTGCATCGTGGAGGTGCCGGAGCGGCTGCGGGTGGACGGCTCGGTGCTCGAGCCGCTCGACGAGGCCGAGACGCGCCGCGCGGTGCGCGCGCTCCGGGCGCGCGGGGTCACCAGCATCGCGGTGTGCCTGCTCCACGCCTACGCCAACCCCGCGCACGAGCGGCGGGTGGGGGAGATCGTCGCCGAGGAGGCGCCGGGCGCGGCGGTGAGCCTGTCG
>JBGOVO010000159.1:0-8120 GCA_041478145.1 Methylomirabilia bacterium | reverse complement strand
TCATGGACCAGGCCAAGCTGCCGGGCTCCCGCGTGCTCGAGGATCGGTTCATGGTGATCGAGCAGGCGATGGGGCTGCCCAAGGGGCGCGACGCGGGCCTCGCCTACGCGAAGGAGTTCATCGAGGAGATGAAGGCGTCCGGGTTCGTGGCCCGGTCCCTGGAGAAGTCGGGCGTGCGCGGTGTACCGGTGGCGCCCGCCGAGCCGGCTCGCTAGCCGTCAGGCCAGCGGCACGATGGCGTAGAGCCGCGGCTCAACGCCGACGACGCGGGTGACGTGCCCCTGTCCCGTCAGGTCCTCCGCCAGCACCACGTCGCCCGGGCCGATGCGCGCCACCGTGCCGTCGCCCACCCGGATCTCCGCGGTCCCGGAGAGCGAGATCGAGTACTGCCGCCGCGGCGCGCAGTGCCAGTCGAGGACGTAGCCCGGCGGGGCGACGCGAAAGGCGATCCCGGCGGCGACCTGCATCGGGGTGCCTTCCCCGTGAGCGCCCTCGGTATCGGTGAAGGGCTTCATCGCCAACGGCGCCTCGGCGATGTGGGACTGGCCGTCGGCGCCGCTGTAGACCCGCCAGATCTTGGGCATACGCTCCCTTTCTCTCAGAACCGCACGCGGCGGAGGATGGCGCGCGGCAGCGCGCGGATGACGAGCATGATCCAGCACCACACGCGCGGGGTATAGACCTGGTGGCGGCCGCCGTCCATCGCGCGCACCACGTCACGCGCCACCCCCTCCGGCTCGCCCGCGAAGGGCGGGACGGGAAGCCCCGCCGTCATTGCCGTCCTCACGAAGCCGGGCTTGACGCAGAGCACGCGCACGCCGCGGTCGCGATAGGCCAGATCGAGCCCGTCGAGGAAGACCGACAGCCCGGCCTTCGCCGCCCCGTAGAGGTAGTTGCTGCGCCGCGCCCGGTCGCCCGCCACGCTGCCGAAGGCGCAGATCAATCCCCCGCCCCGCGCGGCCAGGCGCTCCGCGGTCTGCTGGCAGAGCAGGACGGTGCCGGTGAAGTTGGCGTGGAGCAACGCGGCCAGGCGCGGGGGGTCGGTGGCCAGCTCCTCCTGGCGCGCGAAGAGGCCGCCCGTCACCACGAGCGCGTCGATGCGCCCCAGCGCGCGGTCGGCGGTGTCGAGGGCCTCGCCGAAGCCCGCGGGTAGCGACAGATCCAGCGTGGCGTGGCCCACCGGCGCGGGCGCGCCGCGCGCCTCCAGATCACGCGCGGAGCGCGCCATCTCGGTCGCGTCGCGGCCGAGCAGGAAGAGGGCGTCGCCGCGCTCGGCGAGGCGGCGCGCGAGGGCGCGGCCCATGCCCCGGGTCGCGCCGACGAAGGCCACCTTCACGCGGGGTCTCCGAAGAGGCGCACCGACTGGGCCGAGCGAAAGCGGCGGCGGGGATCCCAGCGGTCGCGGACCGCCTGCCACTCCGCGAGCCGCGGCATCATGCGGGCGAAGTCCTCGGCGCGCGTCACCGCGTCCTTGGCGAGATAGACGCGCCCGCCGTGGGCGATGACCGTCGCGTTCAGGTCGTGGAGCAGCGCCTCGGTGACCGGGCCGCGGTACGGCAGGTCGAGCGCCAGGGTCGTGCCCTCCATCGGGAAGGACAGGTAGGCGTCGGAGGCGGGGCCGCAGTCCTTGATCACGGCCAGGAACGAGGCCGCCCCGGCCGCGCCCAGGCGATCGAGCAGCGCCGCGACCGGCGCGGCCCCCGCCGCGCGCGGGAGCACGCACTGGTACTGGAGGAACCCGCGCCGGCCGTAGAGGCGGTTCCACTCCGCGACGGCGTCGAGGGGATAGAAGAAGGCGTCGGAGGAGACGAGCCGCCGCTTGAGCGCGGTGCCGTGGCTCCACGCGTAGAGCCGGTTGAACCAGCGCATGAAGCGCGGGTTCAGCAGCCACTCCGGCGCGTCGAAGGGCACGCGCAGCGGCAGCGCGCGGCGGGGCCGGCGGTCGCCCGCCTCCACCTGGGTGGCGTGACGCCCCCGCATGAGGAGGCCGCGCCCGAGGGCGCGTCCGCGGGCCAGGCAATCGATCCAGCCGACGGTATAGGGCCAGTCGGCCGCGCTCCGGCTGAGCCCCGCGAGCATGGCGTCGAGACTCTCCACACCCTGGGTCTCCAGCACGATCCACGGGCTCTCGACGCGGCGCAGCCGCAGCGTGACCTCCACGATGAGGCCGGTGAGCCCCATGCCGCCGACGGTGGCGAGAAAGAGCTCGCGCTCGCGATCGGGCCCGCATTCCACGAGCCGGCCGTCGGCGGTGAGCAGCGCGATGCGCTCGACGAACCGGCCGAACGAGCCGTCGCGGTGATGGTTCTTGCCGTGGACGTCGCAGGCCACGCAGGCGCCGACGGTGACGAACTTGGTGCCCGGCGTCACCGGCGGGAACCAGCCGCGCGGCAGGAAGACCCGCACCATCTCGGCGAGACTCAGCCCGGCCTCGCAG
Source organism: Methylomirabilia bacterium (assembly GCA_041478145.1). Taxonomy (GTDB): domain Bacteria; phylum Methylomirabilota; class Methylomirabilia; order Rokubacteriales; family CSP1-6; genus CAMLFJ01. Next base: position 5,683 of record JBGOVO010000159.1, on the reverse strand, counting down.
TGTAGCCGCCCGCTGGCCGGGTCGAACGCCCGGATGCGGTCGGCGCGCGTGCTCTCGAGCACGAGCCCGCCGGGCGCCGAGGGGATCGCCGCGTCGCCGTAGGCACGGCCGAGCCCGCGGGCCACCAGCGGCCCGGCGCCGTCCGGTAGGGCCAGATGCTCCGGTCGCGCCACCCGCCCGCGCCCGATCGGGTGGTGCCCCCAGCCCGCCACCGGCTCTTCGGGCAGGTCCGCGCCGGCCGGCGGCCCGTCGCTCAGTCGGCCCATCGGGCGAGCCACGCCGGGCCCCACGCCGGGCCGTAGATGATCACCAGCACCGCCAGCATCCAGAGCACGGTGTTGACGAGGAGGGCGCGGTCGTTGAGCAGGAGGTCGGAGGGATTGCCGCCCAGCTCGCGCCGGTACAGCAGATAGAGGTACCGGAAGATTCCGTAGAGCACGAAGGGCAGGGTCACCGGGAGCAGGCGCGTGTGGAACTTGGCCACCGTGTCGGGCGACATCGTGTAGAGGGCATAGGCGGTCACGGTGGAGGCGGTGACCACCGCCACCATCTGGTCGAGGAAGCTCTCGCTGTACTCGGCCAGGATCGGCCGATGGGCCGCCGCATCGCCGCGGAGCGTGCGGTACTCGTGGCGGCGTTTGCCCAGGGCGAGGAAGAGCGCGACCAGGATCGTGCAGATCACGAGCCAGCCGGAGATCTCCACCGCGATGGCGGCGGCCCCCGCCACCGCGCGGAGCACGAAGCCCGCCGCCACCGTCAGCACGTCCAGGATCACCAGGTGCTTCAGCCACACCGAGTAGGCGGTCAGCAGCGCGGCGTAGGCGGCGGCGGCGAGGCCGAAGGGCACCGAGAGCCGAAAGGCCAGGACGAGGCTGCCCAGCACCAGCGCGACGCCCAGCCCCGCCGCGGCGCGCCTCGACAGGGCGCCGCTCGCGATCGGCCGGGCCCGCTTCGTGGGATGCAGCCGGTCCTTCTCGACGTCGGCCAGGTCGTTGAAGACGTAGATCGCCCCCGAGAGCGCGCAGAAGATCAGGAACGCCGCCAGCGCGGGCCAGAAGAGCGGCGTGAAGAGGCTCTGGGAGAAGATGAGGCCCGCGAAGACGAAGAGGTTCTTGACCCACTGGCGCGGGCGCAGAGAGAGGAGGGCGGCGGCCACGAAGCTCACGACGCGGCGCCGCCGTCAGGTCCGCCCGTCAAATCCGAACGACGTGGCGGAACTCGCCGAGGCTCCCGGTGGCGTTGCGGGTGTCCACCACGAGGCGCGCGTCGGCGACCAGACGCTGCGGGTCGAACTCGGGGTGGGCGGTCAGGAGCAGGACCAGGTCGTACGCGCCGAGGTCGGCCTGCTCCCAGGCCACGCTCTTGAGCAGGTGACGCCCCACCTGCACCTGGGCCACGCGCGGGTCCGCGTAGTCCAGCAGGGCGCCGCGCGTCTGCAGCGCCTCGATGATCTCGAGCGCGGGCGAGTCGCGGATATCCCCGACGCCCGCCTTGTAGGCGACGCCGAGCGCCAGGATGCGCGAGCCCTTCACCGGCTTCGCCCGCTCGTTCAGCGCGTCGGTCACGAGCTGCACCACGTAGCGAGGCATGCCGCCGTTGATCTCGTCCGCGAAGGCGATGAACTTGGCCTCGTAGCCGGCCAGGCGCGTTCGCCAGGCCAGATAGTGCGGGTCGCTCGGCAGGCAGTGGCCGCCGATCCCCGGCCCGGGCAGGAAGGGCATGAAGCCGAAGGGCTTGGTGGCGGCGGCGGCGATCACCTCCCACACCGACATGCCGAGCCGGCGGCACATGATGGCCAGCTCGTTGACCAGGGCGATGTTCACGCTGCGGAACGTGTTCTCGAAGAGCTTCACCATCTCGGCGACCTGGGTCGAGGACACCGGGACGACCTGATCGATGATCTGGCCGTAGAGCGTGCCGGCGAGATGGCGGCAGGCCGGGGTGACGCCCCCCACCACCTTGGGAATGCGGGAGAGCCCCCACGTGCGGTTGCCGGGGTCGATGCGCTCGGGCGAGAAGGCGAGGAAGTAGTCTTCTCCCACCCGCAGCCCGCCGCGGTTGAAGCAGGGCAGCAGCACCTCCTCGGTGGTGCCCGGATATGTGGTGGACTCCAGCACCACGAGCCGCCCGGGAGCGAGGATGCGGGCCACCCCCTCGGCCGCCGCCACGATGAAGGAGATATCCGGCTCCTTCGACTTGCCGAGCGGGGTGGGCACGCAGATGACCACCGCGTCGGCCTCGGCCAGCGCCTCGGGCGCCGAGCGCACCTTCAAGCACCCGCTCTCCACGAGGGGCCGGAGGTCCGCGCTCGGCACGTCCTCGACCGGGCTCGCGCCGCTCGCGAGCTGCGCGGCGCGCGCCGGATCGGCGTCCACGCCGATCACCGCGAACCCGGCGCGCGCGAACGCCACCGCCAGCGGGAGCCCGACGTACCCCAGGCCGACCACGCCCACCGTCGCGGACCGATTCTTCAGGCGCTCCTCGAGGCGGGCGCCGAGGGCGCCGAGCGGCGTCATCTCACATCACCTCGCCGACGGCGCGCCGCACCGCCTGCGCCACCTGGTCGAGCTCTCCATCCGTCAGCTCCGGGAAGCACGGCAGCGACAGCACCTCCGCCGCCGCCTGCGTGGCCACGGGAAAGTCGCGGTCGGCGTTCGGCTGGGAGAACAGGGGCTGGGCGGGAATCGTGCTCGGATAGTGGATGGAGGTCCCGATGCCGAGCGCGGTCAGCGCCGCGGCCAGCGCCTCCCGCTTGGCCGACCGCACCGTGTACTGGTGGTAGATGTGCTGCGCGGGGGGCCGCTCGACGGGCAGGCCGAGCGGCAGGCCGGCCATCGCCGCCGTGTAGTGCCGGGCGATGGCGCGACGACGCTCGTTCCATGCCGGGAGGCGCTTGACCTTCACGCGGAGCAGCGCCGCCTGCAGCTCGTCGAGGCGGCTGCACCCGCCCAGCTCGACGTGCGTGTACCGGCGGGGCGCACCGTGATCGCGCAGGAGCCGCACGCGCTCGGCCACGTCGTCGCGCGTGGTCAGCACCATGCCCCCATCACCGCACGCGCCCAGGTTCTTGGTCGGGTAGAAGGACAGGATCGCGACGTCGCCCCACGCGGCCACCGGCCGGCCGTCGTAGGCCGCGCCCACCGCCTGGGCCGCGTCCGCGACCACGGCCACACCCCGCGCGCGCGCGAGATCGCAGATCGAGTCCATGGCCGCGACCTGACCGTAGAGGTGCACGGGCATGACGGCCCGCGTGCGCGGGGTGATGGCCCTCTCCACCCGCGCGGGGTCGAGATTGAAGGTGGCCGGATCGATGTCTGCGAAGACGGGCGTGGCCCCGGCCATGACGACGGTCGTGGCGGATGCCACGAAGGAGAACGGCGAGGTGATCACCTCGTCGCCCGGCTTGACCCCGACCGCCTTGAGGGCCAGCAGCAAGGCGTCGGTGCCGGAGCCGGTCCCCACGCCGTGGCGCGCGCCGCAGAGCGCGGCCAGCTCGCGCTCGAGGGCCTGGACCTCGGGCCCCAGGATGAACCGGCAGGAATCGAGCACGCGCGCGGCCGCGTCCATCAGCTCGCCGCGCAGCCCGTCGTGCTGCCGCTTGAGATCGATCTGCGGGATCATCAGAAGCCGGTCCACGCCGAGGTGCCCGCCTGGCGCAGACCCAGGAGGTTCACCGTGATCCGGAACTCGTTCTCGTCCCGATGGCGGTTCACGTACTCGGCCGAGATGGCCCAGCCGCTGAAGCGCCAGTCGATGCTCACCCGATTCTCGATGGACTGCCCCCGCAAGACGTCCCAGGAGGTGGCTCCGCGGACGTCGAGGTTGCTCAGCACCTTGACCATCGACTCCGCGCGCAAGTACCGGCTGCCCCCCTGCTCGTTGAAGCGGGGGCCCACCGCGGCGGAAAAACGCGGGTACACGACGCGAATGTCCGCGTTGGCCTCCCGCAGGCCCAGGTCATAAACATTGTACCGGGCATCGGCGTGGAGCCCGATCCTTTGGTTGGGATTGATGGTGAGGTCGCCGTAGAGGGCCTTGAGGGGCTCGGCGACGGGGTCCATCTTGTGGCTTGCTCGCCGCCCGCCCCGACGGTGAGGCCGCCGCCCGGCGGCGCGGGCGATTGCGCCCCGGCCGGCGCGGCGCCGAGCCCTCCCGATACGAGCGCCGCGATGAGGAGCGAGCGAGGCGGGCGGGCCCTCTAGGACCGCGCATCGAGCGGACGGGAGAGCGGGGTGGCGGCATGAGGCCCCATGCTAGCAGCGGGCCCCGGCCGTGAACAGGACATCCTGGCCGTCGCCGGCCCGGGCCAGAACGTCGCCGATCAGCGAGAGCGAGCCCGCGACGCAAACGATCCCGCGGGGTCCCGCCGCCGTCGTCGCCATGGCCAGCGCGGCCTGCGGCGAGGGGGCCGTGTCCACCCGCGCATCCGCCGGCAGCAGCGCGCGGAGCGCCTCCGGCGCGGCCGCCCGCGGATTCGCGGAGGCGGTCAGGATGACGCGCGCGGTCAAAGGCCGGAGCGCGGCCAAGATCCCACCCGCGTCCTTGTCCGTGAGGATCCCGACCACGAACGTCACGGGCCGCCCGGGGAAGTAGGCCTGGAGTGACGCGGCGAGCGCGCGGGCGCCGGCCGGATTGTGCGCGCCGTCCAGGATCACGAGGGGGTCCCGGCGAAAGATCTGGAAGCGCCCCGGCCAGCGGGCGCCGCGCAGGCCCGCCCGGATCGCCGCCGCGTCCGCGCCCAGCTCACGCGCGGCCGCCGCCGCCAGCAACGCATTGCCCGGCTGGAAGACCCCGAGCAGCCCGCAGGCGACGTCCGCGAGATGCCAGCCGGGGCCGGCCAGGTCGAGCCGCTGGGCCTCCAGCGTGAAGCCGAGCGGGACGGCATGGAGCTCGCGCCCGGCGCGCAGGAGGGGCACGCCCACCTCGGCCGCGCGGCGATCGAGGACCGCGGCCGCCTCCGGGTCCTGCGGGGCCGAGAAGGCGACCCCGCTCCGGATGATGGCGGCCTTCTCCGCCGCGATCAGCGTCAGCGTGTCGCCCAGCTCGTGCTGGTGGTCGTAGTCGATGGGACCGATCACCTCGACGCGGGGCGTTCCCACCGTGGTGGCGTCGAGCCGGCCGCCCAGCCCGACCTCCAGCACCGCGACGTCGACCCGCGCGCGGCAGAAATGGTCGAGCGCGAGCGCGGTGCCCGCCTCGAACACGGTGACGTCGAGCCGCGCGATGAGCGTGCCCAGGGCCTCCACGCCGTCCACGAAGTCGGATTCGGAGATGGGCCGGCCGTCCACCCGGATGCGCTCGCGGTAGTGGCGCAGATGCGGTGAGGTGTAGAGGCCGACCCGCCGGCCCGCCGCCTGGAGGATGGCGGCCAGCATGGCCGAGATGGAGCCCTTGCCGTTGGTACCGCCCACCTGGACGATGGTGAAGGCCTGCTCGGGCCGCCCGATGGCGTCGAGTAGCGCCTCGATGCGCTCGAGGCCCGGGCGCATGCCGGCCCGCTCCCCGCCGCGCAGCGCGAGGATGCGGCCCACGGCCTCCGCATAGGTCATGGAGCGGGCGCGGGGGCGCGGCCGCAGAAGAAGGCGAGGATGCGTTGGAGGGTGGCCCGCAGCTCCCGCCGCTCCACGACCAGGTCGATCTGGCCGTGATCGAGCAGGAACTCCGAGCGCTGGAAGCCCTCGGG
>JBGOVO010000447.1:0-2864 GCA_041478145.1 Methylomirabilia bacterium | reverse complement strand
CACCGGATCGAGCGCGCACGGGCAGGGGCACGAGACCACCTTCGCCCAGGTGGTGGCCGACCATCTGGGCGTCACGCCGGACGAGGTCACGGTGCTCCACGGCGACACGCGCTCCGGCCCCGAGGGCTTCGGCACCTTCGGGAGCCGGAGCGTCGCGCTGGGCGGCGGCGCGCTGGTGCGCAGCTCGGTGGAAGTGCGCGCCAAGGGCCGCCGCATCGCGGCGCGGCTGCTGGAGGCCGCGCCCGAGGACGTCATCGGGGTCCGCGGCGGCTTCCAGGTGACCGGCGTGCCCGGCAAGCGCGTGGCGTGGAAGGAGGTGGCCACCGCGGCCTATGCGGGCGGCCAGGCCCTGCCGCCCGGCGACACACCCGGGCTCGAGGCCACCATGTACTTCCAGCCGGAGGGCGAGGTGTGGAGCTCCGGCGCCGTCGTCTGCGCGGTGCGCATCGAGCCGGAGATCGGCGAGCTCCACATCGAGCGGCTGGTATGGGTGGACGACGCCGGGACGATCATCAACCCGCTCCTGGCCGAGGGCCAGCTACACGGGGCCCTCGCCCAGGGGCTGGGCCAGGCCTTGCTCGAGGCGATCGTCTACGACGAGGACGGACAGCTCCTCACCAGCACGCTGATGGACTACGCGATCCCGCGCGCCGCCGACGTCCCGCCGGTGCTGATCGAGAAGATGCACACCCCATCGCCGCGCAATCCGCTCGGCGCCAAGGGGCTGGGCGAGGCCGGATGCATCGCCATGCCCCCCGCGCTGGTCAACGCGGCGGTGGACGCGCTGGCCCCGCTCGGCGTGACGCATCTCGACATGCCGCTCACCGCCCAGCGGCTCCGGGCCGCGCTCACCGCCCGGCGTTAGCGAGCGCGCGGCGCTGAACCGCCTGCGGGTACCGGCGACTGAACCAGACCGCGCCCACGAAGGCCGCGATCGAGACCGCGACGTCGAGCCAGATGGGGATCGCCGGCACGTATTCGGCGGCGCCGTCCGCCGCCACGTGGATCGCGAAGGTGGCCGCCCAGACCCCCGTGATGATGCGGTTGGTGGTGAGGAAGATCGGCAGCCCCCAGAACGGCTCCGGCACGCGCTCGCGCGCGTACTGCAGCGTGAAGGGCCGGCCGATGGCGAGCGAGACGAGCGCGATGGCGAGCAGCCCGCCGTCGACCGCGAGCCTCACCGTCGCCACCGTCCAGCGCGGAGCGGCCAGCAGCGTGTACGCGGTGAGCAGCCCGAACAGGATCAGGCTGCCGACCTCCAGGATCTTGACGGACTCGCCGTGCCACCACATGCGCAGGCAGAGCAGCGACGAGACGGCGAGCGCGCCGATCAGGCCCGCGATGGGCGTGACGAGCCGCATCAGCACGAAGAACATCAGGAACGGCGAGAGGCCGAGCAGGATGCTCACCGCGCGCGCTTTCGGCCCGTGGCGACGGCCCGCGGCCGCGGCGCCGCGGCCCCCGAGCGCGCGCCCGCGACGAGGAGGCGCATCGCCTCGCGCTGGATGGCCCGGAAATCGGGCTTCGCCGGCAGCTTACCGGCCAGATGGAGGACCACGAGCCCGTGCATCGTCGCCCAGAACACGTGACCCAGGAGCTGGGGGTCCCCCGCGAAGATGCCGGCCTTCACCAGACTCTCGAGGGAGGCGCTCATCATGTGGCGCGCCCGGGCGGTGGCCCGGACCAGCTCCGGATAGCGATCCGGGTGGGGCTGCGACAGGTCGAACATCAGACGGTAGGCCTCGGGCTCGCTCAAGGCGAAGCGGATATAGGCCTCTCCGGTTGCCTGGCCCTGGGCAGGGAGATCGCCCCGCGCCTTGCCGACCGCGTCTTCGAGCGCGTCGGCGAAGCGGTCGAACGCGGCGGTGCGCACCGCGGCCAGGATCTCCTCCTTGTTGCGGAAGTAGCGGTAGGGCGTCATCGGGCTGCAGCCGAGCGCGTCCGCGAGCTGCCGCATGCTGACGCCGTCGACGCCCTGCTTGGCGAAGCGCCGCTGCGCCACGACGCAGAGCCGCGCGCGAAACGCGTCGACCTCGGCGGCGGACAGGTTCTTCGGCATGCGAATCAGGCGTCCGGAGGCACCGCGCGCGGGAACTCGCGCACGTACTTGAAGAAGCGCGCGAGATGGCGATCGGAGGCCACGAGCACGCCCGGGCGAAAGCGAATAGTGTCCAGCACGGGCGCATCCTCCGCCAGCAGCCGTAGCACGAGCTGTCGCAGCCCGTCCAGCCTCTCCGCCACCTCGAGGGTCCCCTTGCCCGTGTCCCGCACCCCGTAGACGTAGAAGCCCATGGTGTGGCCGTGCGCGATGGGCGCGCCGCTGAACAGCATGTACATGTCGCCGCCGCCGAAGGCCAGGTGCTGCGAGAACGTGTTCACGCCGGTGATGAGGCCCTGCTGGAGGAAGTCGGGCGATTCGATCCGGTACTCGATGCTGTGCTCGCCGAAGCTCACGGCGTCCGGATCGACCGCCGGCAGGCCGTGGAGCGCCCGCAGATGCTGGAAATCGACGCCGTTCGACGTGCCCACCCAGGGATCGACCGCGCGCGTCCCCCGGAACTGCGTCTCGCAGACCAGGTCGCTCTCTTCGGCGCCGGGAATCCGCGGCACTCCGAATAGCGGCGCCTCCCCGTTGAAGGCCCAGATGAGGCCCCAGGCTTCGGCAGCCGGATACGTCGCGATCCGGGCGCCGGGCGGAATCTTGTCGCCGGCCGGAATGTCGACGCAGCGCCCCGCGCAGTCGAATTTCCAGTGATGGTAGGCGCAGCGAATCTGCCCGTCGACCACCTCGCCCACGGAGAGATCGGCGCCGAGATGCGGGCAATAGGCGCCCTGTACCACGGCCTTGCCGGTCCCGTCTCGGT
>JBGOVO010000188.1:0-7421 GCA_041478145.1 Methylomirabilia bacterium | reverse complement strand
TGGGGGCCGAGCGGGTGGCCGCGCACCACAGCAGCCTGAGCCGCCAGCGGCGCTTCGACGCCGAGCAGCGGCTCAAGTCCGGCGAGCTCTCCCTGGTGGTGGCCACCGCCTCCCTCGAGCTGGGCATCGACGTGGGCACGGTGGACCTCACCTGCCTCCTCGGCTCGCCGCGGTCCATCGCCACCGCACTCCAGCGCGTGGGACGCTCGGGCCACGCGCTCCTCGCCACCCCCAAGGGCCGGCTCTTCCCGCTCACGCGCGACCAGCTCATCGAGTGCGCTGCCCTGTCGCGCGCGGCCCGCCGCGGCGAGATCGACCGGCTGGCCCTGCGGCAGGCGCCGCTCGACATCCTCGCCCAGCAGATCGTGGCCATCTGCGCCTGCGCGGAGCAGGACGAGGACCGGCTCTTCGAGCTCTGCCGCCGGGCCGCCCCCTATGCCGCGCTCGCCCGGAACGACTTCGACCAGGTCGTGGACATGCTGGCCGAGGGCATCGCGACGCGCCGGGGACGCTCCGCGGCGCGGCTGCACCGCGACGCGGTGGGGCGGCGCCTCAAGGCGCGGCGCGGGGCCCGGCTCGCCGCGCTCACCTCGGGCGGGGCCATCCCCGACAACGCGAGCTACGAAGTCGTGCTCGAGCCCGACGAGACCACCATCGGCTCTCTCGACGAGGATTTCGCGATCGAGTCGATGGCGGGCGACGTCATCCTGCTCGGCAATAGCTCGTGGCGCATCCGCCGCATCGAGAGCGGCCGCGTCCGCGTCGAGGACGCGGGCGGCGCGCCCTCCACCATTCCGTTCTGGCTCGGCGAGGGCCCGGCGCGCACGAGCGAGCTGTCGGCGGAGCTGTGCGCGGTGCGCCAGGGCGTGGCCGATCGGCTGCACGATCCGGAGAGCGCGGTGGAGTGGCTGGAGCGGGAGACCGGCCTCGACCACCGCGGCGCGCTGCTCGCGCGCGACTACATCGCGGCGGGCCGGGCGGCGCTCGGCGCGGTGCCCACCCGCGACACCGTCGTGGTGGAGCGCTTCTTCGACGAGGCGGGCGGGATGCAGATGGTGGTCCACGCGCCCTTCGGCGGGCGGATCAACCGCGCCTGGGGCATGGCGCTGCGCAAGCGGCTCTGCCACAGCTTCAACTTCGAGCTGCAGGCCGCGGCCACCGACGACGGGGTGCTGCTCTCGCTGGGCCCGCAGCACAGCTTCCCGCTCGAGGCCGTCTTCGAGATGCTGCACCCGACCGGGCTCGAGGAGCTGCTGACCCAGGCCGCGCTGCAGGCGCCCATGTTCACCACCCGCTGGCGCTGGAACGCCAACCGGGCGCTCGCGCTGCTCCGCTGGCAGAACGGCCGGAAGGTCCCGCCGTATCTCCAGCGCATGCGCGCGGAGGACCTGCTGGTCGCGGTGTTCCCGGCCCAGCTCGCCTGCCAGGACAACATGGAGGCGGGGCCCATCGAGGTGCCGGACCACCCGCTGGTGCGCGAGACCCTGCGCGACTGCCTCACCGAGGCGATGGACATCGACGGCCTCCGCGCCTGCCTCACCGCGCTCCACGCGGGTGAGATCAAGCGGGTGACCCGCGAGACGCCCGAGCCCTCGGTCTTCGCCCACGAGATCCTGAACGCCAATCCCTATGCCTTCCTCGACGACGCCCCGCTCGAGGAGCGCCGCGCGCGCGCCGTCACGCTCCGTCGCGGGCTGCCCGCCGCGGTGGCCGACGACATCGGCCGGCTCGATCCCGCCGCGATCGCCGCGGTGGTGGAGGAAGCGTGGCCCGATCTCCGCAGCGCCGACGAGCTGCACGATCTGCTGCTCGACCTGGGCGCGCTGCCGGAGCGGGACGCGGGCTCGTGGGCCGCCTACCTGGACGAGCTGATCGCGGCCGGGCGGGCCGCGCGGCTCCGCCACGACGGCCAGGTGTTCTGGGTCGCGGCGGAGCGCCGGTCGCTGGCCGCCGCGGTGTGGCCGCACTACCGCTTCGAGCCCGATCTGCTCGAGCCGCCCGCGCGCCGGGCGCCCGCCTGGTCGGATCGCGCCGGCGCGCTGACGGAAGTCGTGCGGGCCCGGCTCGGGCTGGTGGGCCCCACCACCACGCCCGCCCTCGCGGCCGCGCTCGACCTGACGCCCGGCGAGGTGGACGCGGCGCTGGCCGCGGTCGAGGCCGAGGGAGGGGTGCTGCGTGGGCGCTTCACGCCCGACGCCATCGCGGCGCAGGCGCTCGAGTGGTGCGAGCGGCGGCTGCTGGCGCGCATCCATCGTCGGACGCTCGACGGGCTGCGCCGGCTCATCGAGCCCGTCTCGCCCGCGGTGCTCGTGCGATTCCTGCTCGCCTGGCAGCACGTGAGGCCGGGCGCGCAGCAGCACGGACGCGACGGGCTCCTGCGCGTGATCGAGCGGCTGCAGGGCTTCGAGGCCGCCGCGGGGGCCTGGGAGCGGGAGCTGCTGGCGTCCCAGCTGGTCGGCTATCAGCCGGGCTGGCTCGACGAGCTGTGCCTGTCCGGCGAGGTCACGTGGGGTCGGCTGGGGCTCCACGAGAGCGCGCGCCACGCCGGGCGCCGTCTCTCCGCGACGGTGCCGGTCGCGCTGCTGCTACGCCGCGACCTGACCTGGCTGCTCGACGCGCGCCCCGCGCCCGGTGGCACGCCCTCGGGGGCGGGCGCGCTCGCCGCCGCGCTCGACACCGCGGCGCCGCCGGGGACGCCGTCGGGTCCCGCGCGGGACGTGCTGGCTCATCTGGAGCGCGCCGGCGCGTCCTTCGTCGAGGACATCGCGGCCGGGGTGCGGCGCCTCCGGATCGAGGTCGAGGAAGCACTCTGCGAGCTGGTGACCGCCGGGCTCGTCACCGGCGACGGCTTCGCGGGACTACGCAGCCTGCTCCACTCCGAGAAGCGCCGCCGGCCGCGCCCGGGCCGGCCCCTCGCGGCGCGGCCCTCGCCCGGCACCGGCCGCTGGGCGCGGCTCGCGCCGCCCGCCGCGCCGGCGGCGGACGACATCGTCGAGGCCAAGGCCCGCCAGTACGTGAAGCGCTACGGCGTCGTCTTCCGCGACCTGCTCCAGCGCGAGCCGGGTGTCCCGGCCTGGCGTGATCTCCTGCGCGTCTACCGGCGGCTCGAGATGCGGGGCGATCTCCGGGGCGGGCGCATCGTGGGCGGCTTCGTGGGCGAACAGTTCGCGGCGCCCGAGGCGCTCGAAGCCCTGCGGGCGGTCCGGCGCGAGGAGCCCGGCGCTCAGGTCGTGCGGGTCTCGGCCTGCGATCCCCTCAACCTCGTCGGCATCATCACGCCGGGGGCCCGGGTGCCGGCCGTGCTCGGGCACCACGTGGAGTACCGCGACGGGGTACCGGTGCCGGGAGCGGCGCGGACCGGGCGGGAGCGGGCGGGGGCGCGGCGGCGGCGCTAGCGGCGGAGGGCGTCGCTCAGGCCGCGCTGCTGGATGCCCTGCGTCACGTCGCGGTCGAGGTCGGGTCGGCGCAGGGAGCCCGGCTGATTGTCCCGCAGCGCCTTGTCGGTGCGCTGGCGGTCGATCTCGTTCACCGCCTGGGTGGTGTCTTCGTCGATCTGCCGCGGCGGCACGGTGCGGAGGGCCGGCGCGCGCTGCTTGTACTCGAGGTCGAGCGAGCCGGACTTGCTCTGGGCCGGGGCGATTCCCGCGCTCACGAGGAGGATCAGCAGGGCCAGCGGCAGCGTCTTCATGGCACCTTCCGGCCCAGAGGGTAGGCACCGCCGGGCCGACGTGTCAAACTTTCCGGACGCGCCGCGTCCTCCGGGCTAGGCGCCGAAGATCACCCGCGTCCCGGTGGACGGCATGATCAGCTTGGCCGGCATCTCCCGGTGCACCGCCATGATCGTGTTGAGCCCGGTGCAGTGCGCGGGGATGATGTAATCGGGGTTGATCGTCTTGAAGGCGGCCACCGTCTTCGCCACGATCTCCTCCGGGGCGGGCGCCAGGTGGAAGCCCCCGACCACCGCGTGCACCTTCTCGATGCCCGTCACCTTCTGGACCTGCCGCACCGAGTTGATGACCCCGGCGTGGCCGCAGGAGGTGATGACGACGAGCCCGCGATCCTTGATCAGGAACGCGGTGGCGTGCTCGCCCTGGAAGTTGTCGGCGACCAGATCGCCGGGCTTCGCCTCGACCTTCACGAGCCCGAAATGGGTGGCGGAGCAGGCCGAGTCGGCCGCGCCCGCCCGGAGCCGCGCCGCCGCCGGCGGCTTCTCGAAATCCGTGAGCCGCGGGATCTGCCCCGAGGTGAACGCCTGGCCGGCGACCACGCTCGGCTGACGGGCCAGCACCACCGTGATCCCCCGCGCCTCGAGGGCGGGCCGGTCGAGCTGACCCTGGTCGATGGTGGCGGCGGGCATGACCACCACGCGATGGCAGAACGTGTCCTCGCCCCCCGCGTACACGGTGAGCCCCGGCCGGAGCTTGCCCTGCCCGGCGGCCGCGAGCGCGGGCAAGGCGCCGTAGTGATCCATGTGCCCGTGGCTCAGGATCAGCGCGTCGGCCGCGAAGGGATCGATCTTCAGCGCGCGGTAGTTGTTGAACAGGCTGATGTCGGTGAGGCCGAAGTCGAGCAGGATCTCGCGGCGCTCGGCGCCCCGCGAGGACTCGATGTGGTAGGCGAGGCCGTGCTCGGCGAGGAGCGGCGTGGCTCCCAGCGGGGTGCGCTGCACGGTGACCGTATCGAGCCGGCCCGCCCGCGCGAAGACGTCGTAGATATTGTCCACGACATTGGTCAGCACGAGCCGGTCCACCGTCGGCGGCGCGCTGCTCTGCGCGGCCACCGGGCGGCTGCCCATCCGGGAGAGGCCGCCCAGCGCGAACGTTCCGCTCGCCACCGCGCCCAGGCTCAGGAGCTGTCGCCGATTGATCATGGTCACGCCTCCTCCACGGCGCACGACGCCAGGGCCGCTTCGCGATCCAGGCCGCGCGCTCCGAACCACTCGAGTCGCTCCCGCAGCGTCACCACGTCGCCGATGATCGCCAGCACCGGCGGCTCGAGGCCTGCCACCGCCGCGACCGTGACGATGTCGGCGAGCGTGCCGACCACCGTCGCCTGCGCCTCGGTCGTCCCCCAGCGGATCAGCGCCACCGGGGTCGCCGGCCGTCGGCCGTTGGCGACCAGCTCGGCCACGATCCGCGGAAGGCTTCTGAGCCCCATCAGCACCACGATCGTGTCGACGGCCGTGGCCAGGCGCGCCCAGTCTACCGCGGTTTCGCCCTTCTCGGGGTCCTCGTGCCCGGTGACGACCGCGAACGAGGAGCTGAGCCCCCGGTGCGTCACCGGGATACCGGCATAAGCCGGCACCGCCACCACGGCGCTCACGCCGGGCACCACCTCGAAGGCGATGCCCGCGGCGGCGAGGGCGAGGGCTTCCTCACCGCCGCGCCCGAACACGAAGGGATCCCCGCCCTTGAGGCGCACCACGCACCGCCCGCGGCGCGCCTGCTCGATCAGGAGCGCGTTGATCCCGGCCTGGGGCAGGCAGTGGGCCCCCGCGTGCTTGCCCGCGAAGATCCGGAGCGCGGTCTCGGGGGCCTCGTCGAGCAGGACCGGGTTGACGAGCCGATCGTAGACGACCACCTCGGCCCGGCGCAGCACCTCGAGCCCGCGTACCGTCATGAGCCCGGGATCGCCCGGGCCCGCGCCGACGAGGTACACGCGGCCGCGCCGCATCATGCCGGCTCGAGGCTCCGCTGAAGCCGCGCGCGCGCCTGGCGGTACCGCTTGTCCGCGATGAGCCGCCGGAGGCCGCCGTCGAGCGCCCCGCGCCAGCGCGCCGGACCGGCTGAGACGGCCCGCTTCCGCAGGTCCTCTCGCGCGGCGGCGGCCAGCTCGACCAGCATCGCGTGCTCGGCGGAGAGATAGGTCTCCAGCTCTTCGCGGATGGCCCGCGCCGCCGCCGGGCTCGCGCCGCCGGTCGACACCGCCACCACCAGCCGCCCGCGCCGGATCACCGACGGCAGGATGAAGTCGCAACGCGCGGGCTCGTCGGCTGCGTTGACCCAGATCCCGCGCGCCCGGCCCTCTTCCGCCACGGCCGCGCTCACGCGCGGGTCGGCCGCGGCGGTGAAGGCGACCCGCTGTCCTGCCAGGTCACCCGGACGATAGGCGCGCGACCGGTGCCGGACGCGGCCGTCGGCCGCCCAGGCGGCCAGGCGCGCGGTCACGGTGGGACTCACCACCGTCACGCGCGCGCCCGCGGCCAGCAGCCCCTCGACCTTGCCCTCGGCCACCGGACCGCCCCCGACCACGAGGCAGGGGCGATCCGTCAGGTCGAGGAAGACCGGGTAGTAGGCACTCACCGTCAGGGCTGAGGCGTGAGACGCAGATACGGCTTGAGCGCCCGCCAGCCGCGCGGGAACTTGCCCTTGGCCTCCTCGTCGGAGACCGCCGGCACGATGATCACGTCCTCGCCCGGCTTCCAGTTGACCGGGGTGGCGACGCGGTGGCCGTCGGTGAGCTGCAGCGAATCGATCACGCGCAGGATCTCGTCGAAGTTGCGCCCGGTGGTCTGGGGATAGGTGATGAAGAGCCGGATCTTCTTCTTGGGATCGATCACGAACACGGTGCGGACCGTGTAGACCTCGTCGTGAGCGGGATGGATCATGCCGTAGAGGTTCGCGACCTTCCGGTCCGGGTCGGCGATGATCGGGAAGTTCACCGCGTAGCCCTGGGTCTCCTTGATGTCGGCGACCCAGCCCTGGTGCGAGGCGATCGGATCGATGGACAGCCCGATGGCCTTGACGCCACGCTTCTCGAACTCGGGCTTCAGGCGCGCGACATAGCCCAGCTCCGTGGTGCACACGGGGGTGAAATCGCGCGGGTGGGAGAAGAGCACGGCCCAGCCATCGCCGAGCCAATCGTGGAAGCTGATGGGGCCGGCGGTGGTCTCGGCCTGGAAATCGGGAGCGGTGTCACCAAGTCGCAGCGTCATGGGCGTCTCTCCTTGTCGGTTGGGATTGACGAATCAGCCGTCCAGGCCGTGAGGCACCGGCCCCGCGGCGGTGTCGCGCGCCACCGCCGCCACCTCGGCCCCGGCCAGGAACGCTCTGAGCTCGTCGTCGGTACGGCCGGCGCAGAACTCGCGGAAGGCCTCGCCCTCGCGGCGCTCGGCCAGGTACACGCGCAGCAGGCGCTCGATGGCGTCGGGCACCTCGGAGGCGGCGACGCGGTAGCCGATGGGCCGCGCCACCGATTGGTGCTTGCCGACCGCGCCGCCCACGCAGAAGTAGTAGGCGTCGACCAGCCGCCCGTCCACCTTGATCTTCTTGCCCTCGATGCCGATGTCGGCGATCCAGTGCTGGCCGCAGCTATTGGGGCAGCCCGTGATGTTGATCCGCAGGTGCTCCTCGAAGCCGGGGATCCGCGCCTCGAGATCCTCCACCAGCCACCGGGCGAAGGTCTTGGTCTCGGTGAGCGCG
>JBGOVO010000058.1:0-14285 GCA_041478145.1 Methylomirabilia bacterium | reverse complement strand
CGTCCGACTACGTCACCAAGCCGTTCAGCTTCCAGTATCTCGACTCGGTGCTCGAGGTCCACATGCTGATGGACCACATCGACCCGAAGTCGTCCTAGTCCCCGACCCGCCTCTTCTCGGACGCTCCCAGCAGGGCCAGGGCCGCCTCCTCGCCCGAGCGCACGCAGTCGGCGATCCCCACGCCTCGGTACGCGCCACCCACCAGCCGGAGCCCGGGATGCCGCGCCACCGCCCGCTCGATGGCCTCGGCGCGCGCGGCATGGCCCACGTGGTACTGGGGCATCGCCCGCGGGTATCGCGCCACGCGCGTGAACAGCGGCTCGGCCACGACCCCCAGAAGCTCGGCGAGCTCCGCCCGGACCGTCGTCACGAGGGCGGAATCGTCGGCGGCGAGCACCGATTCGTTCAGCGCGCCGCCCATGAAGATCCGCACCAGCGCGTGCCCGTCGGGCGCTCGGCCTGCGTACTTCACGCTGGAGAAGGTCCCGGCGATGATGGGCCGTCGCTCAACCTGCGGGACCACGAAGCCGAATCCATCGAGGGGATGGCGGACGTCGCCGCGGCGATAGGCCAGCGTCACGGTGGCCGATGAGGCATAGGCGATACCCTCGAGCAGGTGAGCGAGGCCCGGATCCACGTAGCGGAGCATGCGGGCGGCCTGATGGGCTTCCGGCGCCAGGATGACGGCGTCGGCGTCGAAGACCGCGCCGGCCGTGGTGGCGACCCGCCACTCGTCCCCGTTCCGGCTCACCCCGATCACCCGCTCCTTCAGCCGAACCGCTCCCGCGGGCAGCCGCGTGGCGAGGACTCGCGTCAGCTCCTCCATGCCGTCGGCGAACGTCACGAAGAGCGACCAGCGGGCCCCGCTCGCGTCGGCGTGCAGGGCCGGAGCCTTCCGGGCCGCCCGCCAGAGGCCGAGGATCAGGCTCCGGTCGCGGCGCTCCAGCTCGAGGAAGCGCGGCATGGTGGCCTGGAGCGACAGGTCGTCGGGGTCCGCGGTGTAGATGCCGGCGACGAGCGGCTGGGCGACGCGCTCGAGCGCCTCCCGGCCGAGCCGGCGACGGACGAAGGCGCCGAGACTCTCGTCGGGATCCGAGCCGCGCGGCAGCACCAGATCGCAGGCCATCCGGAGCTTGCCGGGCCACGAGAAGAGCGTCGAGGAGACGAAGGGCACGAGCCGCGTGGGCGCCAGGAGCTGGAAGCCGTCCGGCAGCGGATGCAGCCGGCCCCGGAAGACCACGAACGTGCGCCGGAAGCGATCGTCGGTCCTGATCAGCCGATCCTCCAGGCCGAGCCGCCGGCACAGCGCGAGGGCCCACGGCTTCTCCGACAGGAACGAATCGGGCCCGCACTCGACGAGAAATCCCTCGCGACGCTCGGTCTGGATGGTGCCGCCGAGCCGGTCAGCGGCCTCGAGCAGGGTCAGCTCGAGCGGCCGGCCGCGCTCGCGCGCCAGCTCCACCGCCCGGTGGGCGGCCGCGAGCCCGGAGACGCCGCCGCCCACGACGACGACCCTCACCGCGCGGCCCCGCGGCGGACCAGATCCGCCAGCATCGCGATGAAGGCGGGATGGTCGTTGGCGGCGCCGGCGCGATGGAATCCGAGCCCGCACGCCTCCGCCACCTCCCGCGCCTCCACGTCGAGGTCGTAGAGCACCTCGACGTGATCGCAGACGAATCCGACCGGGACCACCACGACCTCGCGCGCGCCGTCCCGGGCGAGCGCCCGGATGACGTCTCCGACGTCGGGCTCGAGCCACGGATCCCGCGGCGACCCGCTCCGGCTCTGATACGCGAGCGACCAGCGCGCCCGACCGACTCGCTCGGCGACGCCGCGCGCCGCCGCCTCGAGCTGGGCCGCGTAGGGCGAGCCCGCCGCCATCGCCACCGGCACGCTGTGCGCGGTGAAGACGAGCCGCGCGGCGGCCCGGCCCGCGGGGGCGACCTCGTCGAGCGCGGCGCGGGTGCGCTCCACCATGGCGTCGATGAAGCGGGGATGGTCGGCCCACGCGGGCGCGTAGACCACCTCCGGCGCGTCCGGGCCGATCTTCTCGCGCGCCGCCGCCACGTCCTCGACGTAGCGCGACCACGAAGCCTCGGTCAGCAGCGACGAGAGGATGATCCCGAGGGCGCGACGGCACCCCCGGTCCTTCATCTCGGCCAGCGTCTCGTGAAGGAAGGGGTACCAGTTCCGCATGCCCACCCAGACCGGCAGCGGGCGACCCGTCGCGGCGAGCGCGGCGCGCAGCCCGTCGGCCTGGCCGCGGGTGAGCGCGTTCAGGGGCGAGCGCCCGCCGATCCGCTCGTAGTGGTGCGCGACCTCCTCGAGGCGCTCGGGCGGGATGCGCCGGCCCGCGGTCACGATGTGCAGGAAGGGGAGGATGTCCTCCCGGCGCTCCGGCCCGCCGAAGGCGATGAGCAGGACCGAGTCGATCGCGCTCATCGGGCGGACAGCTCGTGGACGATGTCGACGAGGGCCTTCACGTGCTCGACCGGCGTCTCCTTGTGGATGCCGTGGCCGAGGTTGAAGACGTGCCCCGGCCGGCCGGCGGCGCCGGCGAGGATCTCGCGGGCCGCGGCCCGGATCGCGTCCACGTTCGCGAGCAGCACCGCGGGATCCAGATTGCCCTGCACCGCCACGTCGTGGCCGAGCCGCGCCCACGTCGGCCCCAGCTCCACGCGCCAGTCGAGCCCGATCACGTCGCCGCCCGCCTCCTTCATGAGCGGGAGCAGCCCGCCGGTGCCGACACCGAAGTGAATGACGGGGACCCCGGGCCGCAGCGCCCGGATGGCTCGGCGGCTATGGGGCTGGACGAAGTCCCGGTAGTCGGCGGGGGAGAGCGCGCCGACCCACGAGTCGAAGAGCTGGACCGCCTGGACGCCGGCCGCGATCTGACCGTTGAGGTACGCCCCGGTGATGTCGGCGAGCGTGGTCATCATCGCCGCCCACGCCGCCGGCTCCTCACGCATGAAGGCCTTGGTGAGAAGGAACTCGCGCGAGGGGCCGCCCTCGATCAGGTAGGAGGCGAGCGTGAAGGGCGCGCCCGCGAAGCCGATGAGCGGCACGCGGTCGGCCAGGGCCTTGCGCGCTCGCGCCACCGAGTCGAACACGAAGCCGAGCGCGTCCTCCACGTCTACCTTCGGGAGCGCCCGCGCCGCTTGGCTGCTGCGTATGGGGCGGCCGATGCGCGGGCCGTCGCCGCGCGTGAACTCGAGCCCGACGCCGAGCGGCTCGAGGACCAGCAGGATGTCGGCGAAGAGGATCGCGGCGTCCACCCCGAGATGCTCCACCGGCTGCAGGGTGACCTCGGCCGCCGCCTCCGGCGTCTTGCACAGCTCGAGAAAGCCGAGCCGCGCCCGCACCGCGCGGTACTCCGGCATGTAGCGGCCGGCCTGGCGCATGAGCCAGATCGGCGTGAACGGGGTGGGCCGGCGCAGACACGCTTGGAGAAAGGCGGGCGGAACGGCCGGCGGCATGCTGCTCCGAGCCTACAGGCGGGTACTGGCGCAGTCAAGAAAGCGGGGCTATGATCCGCCGCGAGGAGGCTCCCACCATGTCCTTCCTTTCCGGCAAGCAAGCGTTCCTTCAGATCCTGAAGGACGAGGGCGTCGACACCATGTTCGGCAACCCGGGCACCACCGAGCTGCCGCTGATGGACGGGCTCGTGCGCGAGCCGGGCATCCGCTACATCCTGGCGCTCCAGGAAGCGGTCGCCGTCAGCATGGCCGACGGCTACGCGCAGGCGAGCGGGAAGCTGGGCGTGGTGAACGTCCACACCTCACCGGGACTCGGCAACGCCATGGGCATGCTCTACGACGCCCACGAGGCGGGGACACCGCTCCTCGTGACCGCGGGCCAGCACGATCAGGCCATGAACCTGACCGAGCCCATTCTCTGGTCCGACCTGCCGCCGGTGGCGCGCCCCTACGTGAAGTGGTCGCACGAGATCACCCGCCTCGAGGATCTGCCGCGCGCCGTCCGCCGCGCGGTCAAGACCGCGATGGCGCATCCGACCGGCCCCGTGTTCATCTCGCTGCCGGTGGACGTGCTGAACGCCGAGCGCGAGCTGGACCTCATGCAGTCGACACGCGTGGCGCCGCGGATCCGCGGCGACCGCGCGGCGGTGGAGGCGGCCGCCGACCTCCTGGTGAAGGCGGCGCGGCCCATCCTCATCGCGGGCGACGCGGTCGCCCACGGCGACGCCCTCGCCGAGATGGCGCAGCTCGCGGAGGTGCTCGGAGCGCCGGTGTACACGGAGTGCGTGCCGTCCACCTGCTCCTTCCCGTTCACGCACCCGCTCTATCACGGCCCGTTCCCGCGCCTGGGTGCTCCCATCCGGCAGCTCCTGATGCAGCACGACCTGCTCTTCTCGGTGGGCGGCGATCTCTTCACGCTCTCGCTGCCGTCCGACGTGGAGCCGATGCCGGAAGGGCTCCCGCTCATCCATCTCGATCTCGATCCCTGGGAGATCGGCAAGAACTACCCGGCGCAGGTGGCCATCCAGGGCGACCCGAAGGCGACGCTGCCCGAGCTGGTGGAAGCGCTCAAGCGGCGCCTGAGCCCGTCGCAGGCCAAGGACGTCAGCGCGCGGGTGGAGAAGCTGCGGGTGGCGCAGGAGGCGCGCCGCGAAGCACTGCGCCAGGAAGCGGCGTCTCAGGCCAGCCGCGTGCCGATCAGCCCGCTCGCGCTGGTGGGCGCGGTCGCGGGCGCGGTGCCCGACGAGGCCATCATCGTCGACGAGTCCATCTCCTCGAGCCACGGGGTGCGCGAGCTGCTCCGGGCCCGCGACCATCGCGGCTTCTACGGCCTGCGCGGCGGCGGTATCGGCTGGGGGCTGCCCGCCTCGCTCGGCGTGAAGCTGGCCCAGCCGGACCGGCCAGTGATCGCGCTGGTGGGCGACGGCAGCGCCATGTACACGATCCAGTCGCTCTGGTCGGCCGCGCACGACTCGATCCCGGTGGTGTTCGTGATCTTCAACAACCAGTCCTACCGCATCCTCAAGCAGCGCACCCAGGCGCTCAAGGGCTTCTCGGCCGAGGACAACCACTACGTGGCCATGGACCTGGTGAAGCCGGGCCTCGACTACGTCGGCCTCGCGAAGGCGCAGGGGGTACCGGGCGAGAAGGTGGAGAAGGCGGCCGACGTCGCCCCGGCCCTCAAGCGCGGCCTCGCCTCCGGCGGGCCGTACCTCGTCGACGTCCGCATCGACGGCGCGCTCCGGGGCTAGTCGCGGTGGGCTTGAGCTTCGGCATCCACGTCGGGCACCTCGGCGGCCCGCTCGACGAGCTGCGACGGCTCTGGCGCTTCGCGGACCGGCGCGGGTTCGACTGGTTCTCCACGTCCGATCACTTTCAGGAGTCGCCGCCGCAGGGCGGCGACGGCGATTGCTTCGAGTCGGTGGGCATCATGGCCGCGGCGGCCGCCGACACGACGCAGGTCCGCATCGGCTGCCTCGTCTTCTGCGTCAACTACCGGAATCCCGGGCTGCTCGCGAAATCGATCTGCACCATCGACCATCTCTCCGGCGGCCGCGCCGAGGTCGGCATCGGCGCCGGCTGGCATCAGTCGGAGTACCGCGGCTTCGGCTATCCCTTCGGCCCGATCGGCGTCCGGCAGGATCAGCTGGAGGAGGCGGTGCAGGTGCTGCGGCGGCTCTTCGACGAGAAGGTCGCGAGCTTCCCGGGCCAGCACTTCCAGCTCAACGACGCGCGCTGCAATCCCAAGCCGCTCCAGCCGCGGCTGCGCATCTGGGTGGGCGGCGGCGGCGAGAAGCGGACGTTGCGGACCACGGCCCGCTACGCGGACGGGTGGAACGCGCCGTACCTCGACCCGCCGGTGTGGAAGAGCAAGAACGCAATCCTCGACGAGTGGTGCGGCAAGGAGGGGCGCGACCCGCGCGCGATCATGCGGACGGTCAACGTGGGCTTCTACCTGGGCGCCGACGCCGCCGGCGTCGCGCGGGCCGAAGCGGTCTATCGCTCCCACTGGAGCGCGCAGGAAGCGCGCAAGGGTTTCCTCCGGGGCACGCCGAAGGAGGCCCTGGAGGCGGTGGCGGCCTACGAGCAGGCGGGCGTCGAGCGTCTCAACATCGCGTTCCGCCAGGGCCCCTACGACTGGGACGCGCTCGAGGCCTTCGCCGAGACGGTGCTGCCCGCCTTCACCGCCGGCCGGCCGCGCTGATCAGCCCGCCTCCGCCTCGGCCGTCGCGAGCAGCTCCCGCACCCGATCGGTCAAGAGCTCGGGGGTGAAGGGCTTGGCCACGAACGCGGAGTGCTCGCTCGCGAGCGCGGCGCGGGCGGAGGGGTCCTGCACGTAGCCCGAGATGTAGAGCACCCGTAGCGTCGGCCGCAGCGCGCGCAGGCGCTCGGCCAGGTCGCGGCCCGACATCCCCGGCATCACCATGTCGGTCACGAGCAGGTGGATCTCCCCTTCGTGGCGCGTCGCCACCTCGAGCGCCGCCGCGCCGTCGGCCGCCTCCAGCACCGAGTAGCCGACCCGGCGCAGGATCTCGGTGGCCAGCTCGAGCACCTCCGGCTCGTCGTCCACCGCCAGCACGGTGCGGGCGGTGGTCCTCAGCCGGCGGCCGGTCTCGGCGGGCTGCCCGGCCACCGGCTCCTCCACGCGCGGCAGGTAGATCGTGAAGGTGGTGCCGCGCCCGAGCTCGCTCTGCATCTCGATGTGGCCCCGGCTCTGCTCGACGATGCCGTACACGGTGGAGAGGCCGAGCCCGGTGCCCTTCCCCTGCTCCTTGGTGGTGAAGAACGGCTCGAACACGTGCGCGGCGGTCTCCGCGCTCATGCCGGTGCCGGTGTCGCTCACCACGAGGGTCACGTAGGGCCCGGGCGGCAGATTGGCCTGGCCGACCGCGGTCGCCTCGCTCACCTCGACGTCCCGGACGGCGACCGCCACCCGGCCGCCGTTCGGCAGGGCGTCGCGGGCGTTGACCGCGAGGTTCATGAGCACCTGCTGCATCTGGCTCGGATCGACCTTGACCCGTCCCGAGCCCTCCACCGGGGCGACCGAGAGCTCCATGTCCTCCCCGATCATCCGTTGCAGCATCGGCGCCAGCTCGGCCACCAGCGGGCCCAGATCGAGGACCCGGGGCTGGACGACCTGCTTCCGGCTGAAGGCGAGCAGCTGGCTCGTGAGCGCGACCGCCCGCTGCGACGTCTTCTGGATGAGGTCGACGTCCCGGTGCAGCGGCTCGCCGGGCTTGAGCCGGCTCAGCAGCATGTGGGCCCGGCCGGTGATCACGGTGAGCAGGTTGTTGAAGTCGTGGGCGACGCCGCCCGCGAGTCGCCCGATCGCCTCCATTTTCTGCGCCTGCTGGAGCTGCACCTCGAGACTGGCCCGGGCCGCCTCGGCGCGTTTCTGGTCGGTGAGGTCGCGAATATAGGCGTTGAACAGCGCCGGGTCTTCCGCCCGCGCCCGCGTCACGGTCAGCTCGACCGGGAACTCGGTCCCGTCCGCGCGCAGCGCGGTCACCTCGATGCGCGCCCCGAGCATCGCGGTCTGGCCGGTGGCGAGGTAGCGCGCGAGACCCCGACGGTGAGCCTCCCGGAAGGACGGGGGAATCACCGCGGACGCCAGCTCCCGGCCGATCACGTCCGCCCGTGCGCGCCCGAACATGCGCTCGGCCGCCGGGTTGAACTCGGTCACGCGGCCTTCGTGGTCCATCCCGACGAAGGCGTCCATCGCCGACTCGAGCACGGTGCGGTGCCGGGCCTCGCTCTCGCGCAGCACCGCGTCGGCGCGGGCTCGCTCGGAGATGTCGATCATGCTCCCCACGATCCTCACCGCGTGGCCCGCCGCGTCGAGGACGAAGCGGCCGCGGTCCAGGACGTCGAGATAGCGGCCGTCCTTCGCGCGGAAGCGGTACTCGGCGACGAAGTCACGACCGCTCGCCGCGTCCGCCCGGAACCGCTCCTCGACGCGCGCCCGGTCGTCGGGATGCACGCGCTCGAGCCACCACGCGGAGGTCGGGCCCGCCTCGTCGACGCGGTAGCCCGCCAGCTCGGTGAGGCCCGGCGTCCACACCACCGTCCCCTGCCGGAACGTGCAGTCGTAGATCGCGGAGGTCACCGCGGCGGCGGCCAGCTCGAAACGCTCATTGGCCTGGCGCAGCCTCCGCTCCCCCATCTGCACCTCGGCGCTCAGCCGCCGCGCCGCGGTCAGGGCCCGCGTCTGGAGCAGCGTGATGACGAACGCGAGCACGCTGATCAGCAGGCCGCTGCCGAGCACCCAGTAGGGGACGAGCCGCTCGGGCAGGGAGTGGAAGGCGGGCAGGGTGGCGAAACGAAGCGTCCACGTGTGCCCGCCGAACTCGAGCGGGAGCACGCCGATCAGCTCGTGCCGCGTCCCCGCCGGCGTGAAGCGGGGGTCGCGATCGTAGACGAGGTTTGCCGGAGTCATCTCGGGCGCGTCGTAGAGCTCGAAGTCCACGCGATCGGCCAGGACGGGACCGAACAGGACGGCCAGCATCAGGTCGGGCCGGAATGACGTCAGCACGAACCCCTCGAGGGTCTGCCGGCGCTCCTCGACGGTCGCGGGCACCCGGCCGGCCCGATAGATCGGCAGGAAGATGACGAAGCCGACCCCGTCGCCGGCCCGCAGCAAGGCGAGGCGCTCGCCCATCGCGGGCAGTCCGGTGTCCCGGGCGCGGTCCATGGCGGCCCGGTTCTCGGGACGCGTGACCGCGTCGAGGCCTAGCACGCGCTCCGGGTAGGCTTCGGACGGCTCGACGAACGCCAGCGGATAGAACTCGGCCTGGCTCCCCGCCGGGTGAATCTCGTAGCCGGGAAGTCCCTGGCGGCGCATCGTCGTCTCGTGCCGGGCTCGGGACGCGACGGGCACCCGCGGAGCCCAGGCAATGCCGCGGATACCGGGAGAGCGACCCTCGATCCCCAGGGCCGCCACGTAGGATCTGAACTCGGAGCGCTCGACCGCGATGCTGCCCGCGAAGAGCGCGCGCACGCCGAGGAGGATCTGCACGTAGGAGTCGAGGCGCCGATCGATCGCTTCGCGGCTGAGCGCCGCGATGCGGTCGAAGCGCTCCCGCTCGCTGGCCTGCACCGTCCGCTGGGCGTAGCGCCAGGCCCCGAGGCTCAGCAGCAGGGTGCAGGCGAGGACGACGTAGGCGGGCCACGCGCGCCGGAGGGAGTCGGCCAGAGACGGCGAGGGCAGGCCGGCAGCGCCGGCGGGGGCTCCGGAGCGGCTCGATCCGGATTGGGTCATGGCTCCATCGTGTCGCGCCCGACTCGGGGCCCGCGGCGGCCCTGTCCGATTCTACTCGGTTGCGCCCCGGGCTCCAACGCTCTTGCGCAGCGCGGGGCCGCGGGTATACCGTCGACTGCGCCATGTTGGCCCGCGCATTGCGTCCGCGGAGCACTCGCCGTTCCGAGAGGAGTCGAGGATGACCGAGGGCAGTCAGCTCATCCGGGGTCTGGAGGGCGTCGTGGCCGCCGAGACGCGCCTCTGCGATCTGGACGGCCGGAACGGCCGCCTGGCCTATGGCGGCTACGACATCGACGAGCTGGCCCGGCGTGCGACATTCGAGGAGGTGACCTACCTGCTCTGGCACGGCGAGCTGCCCACGCGGCCCCAGCTCGACCGGTTCCAGGCCGAGCTGGTGTCGGCGCGAGCAATTCCCGCCGACCT
The DNA here is from genome assembly GCA_041478145.1 of Methylomirabilia bacterium. GTDB lineage: Bacteria > Methylomirabilota > Methylomirabilia > Rokubacteriales > CSP1-6 > CAMLFJ01. The sequence continues at coordinate 4,628 of JBGOVO010000058.1, read as the reverse complement.
GATCCGGGCCTTCGCCCTCATGCCCCGCGAGACCGATCCGATGCGGGTGCTCCAGGCGGCCGTCGCGGTGCTCGGCATGCACGATCCAGACGCCACCGACAACGCGCGCCCCGCCAACCTGCGCAAGTCGGTCCGTCTCACCAGCCAGTTCGCCACCGCGATCTGCGCCCATCACCGGGTGCGGAGCGGGCTCGAGCCGGTGCCGCCGTCGCCCGACCTCTCGCACGCCGCCAACTTCCTCTACATGCTCACGGGCCGCCGGCCCAGCGCGATCACCACCCGCGCCTTCGACGCGAGCCTCACCCTCTACGCCGAGCACGAGCTGAACGCCTCCACCTTCACGACCCGCGTCATCGCGGCCACGCTCTCCGACATGCACTCGGCGGTGGCGGGCGGCGTGGGCGCGCTCAAGGGCACGCTCCACGGCGGCGCCGGCGAGGCGGTGATGCGCACGCTGCTCGAGGTGGGCGCGCTCGACAACGTGGACCCCTTCGTGGACCGGGCGATGGGCGAGAAGCGCCGCCTGATGGGCTTCGGCCACCGCGTCTACACCGCGGGCGACCCGCGCGCCGCCATCTTGAAGGGTATGGCCGAGGAAGCCTGCCGCCAGTCGGGCCAGGCCCTCTGGTACGACCTGGCGGTCAAGCTCCACGCCAAGGTGCAGGCCACCAAGCGCCTCATCCCCAACGTGGACTTCTACTCGGCGCCGCTCTTCTACTCCATCGGCATCCCGGTCGACCTCTTCACGCCGGCGATCGCGACCGCGCGGATCGCGGGCTGGACCGCCAACCTGCTCGAGCAATACGACGACAACCGCCTCATCCGGCCGCGCGCCGACTACAAGGGCCACCCCCGCCGCGCCTTCACCCCCGTCGACACGCGCTAGTGCCCCAGAGTCTCACGCGCAAGCTCATCGACGAGCACCTGGTCGCCGGCAAGGCGATGGCCGGGGAGGAGATCGGTCTACGCGTGGATCAGGTACTGCTCACCGACACCAACGGCACGATGGCCTTCCTGCAGTTCGAGGCCATGGGCTTCTCCCGGGTGCGCCCGCCGCGCGTGGTCGCCTACATCGACCACAACGTCTACCAGGTGGACTCGCGAAACTCCGACGACCACCGCTACCTGCAGACGGCCGCGCGCCGCTACGGGGCGTGGTTCTCCAAGCCGGGAAACGGCATCTGCCACCAGGTGCACTTCGAGTCCTTCAGCGTCCCCGGCCAGCTCCTCCTGGGCACGGACAGCCACACGCCCCTCTGCGGCTCCACCGGCATGCTGGCCATCGGCTCGGGCGGCCTGGACGTGGCGGTCGCGATGGGCGGCGGCCCCTATCACCTCGTCATGCCCCGCATCACCTCGGTGTGGCTCACGGGCCGGCTGCAGCCCTGGGTCTCGGCCAAGGACGTGATCATGGAGCTGCTGCGGCGCTACTCGGTGCGCGGGGGCAGCGGGCGCGTCTTTGAATATGGCGGGCCCGGGGCGGCGACACTCTCGCTGCCGCAGCGGGCCACGATCTGCAACATGGGGGCCGAGCTGACCTTGACCACCAGCGTGTTCCCGTCCGACGAGGCCACCCGCGAGTACTTCCGGCTCCTCGGGCGCGAGGCGGAGTGGCGCCCGCTCGCGCCGGATCCCGACGCCGAGTACGACGACCGGATCGAGCTGGATCTGGGGGCGCTGGAGCCACTCGTCGCCCTGCCCGGCTCGCCGGACCGGGTGGTGTCCGTCTCCGAGGTCGAAGGCGAGTCCGTCGAGCAGGTCATGGTCGGCTCCTGCACCAACTCCTCGTGGGAGGACATGCAGGCGGTCACGCGCGTGCTCGAGGGCCGGCGGGTGGCGCCGTCGGTGTCCTTCGTGGTCTTCCCGGGGAGCCACCGCATCCTCGAGGTGATGGCGCGCGAGGGCCTGCTCGCGACGCTGCTGGCCGCCGGCGCCACCATCTCGGAGCCCACCTGCGGGGCGTGCGCGGGCATCGGGCACGTGCCCGCCTCGGGCGGCAAGAGCCTGCGCGCCTTCAACCGCAACTTCCCGGGGCGGAGCGGCACCAAGGACGACTCCGTGTACCTCTGCTCGCCGCTCACCGCCGCCGCGTCCGCCCTGACCGGCCGCATCACCGACCCGCGCAAGGCCGGGGCTCCACCCGAGCGACGGTGGCCGGCCTCCCTGCTCGCGTCGGAGGCCGGGCTCATTCCCCCCGTGGCCGAGTCCGACGCGGCGACCGTCGAGGTCCTGAAGGGGCCCAACATCAAGCCGGTGCCGCGCGGGCGGCCCGTCGAGGAGCGGCTGACCGCGCCCGTGCTCATCAAGCTCGGCGACAAGGTCTCCACCGACGACATCTCGCCCTCCGGGACCCAGGTCCTGATGTTCCGCTCCAACGTGCCCGCCATCGCGGAGTTCTGCTTCCGCAACGTCGACGCCGAGTTCGTCGCCCGGGCCCGCGCGGCCGGCCGGGGCCTCATCGTGGGCGGCGAGATCTACGGCCAGGGCTCCTCGCGCGAGGCGGCGGTGCTGTCCCCGCTCCATCTCGGAGTGCGGGCCGTCCTCGCCAAGAGCTTCGCGCGGATTCACCGCGCCAACCTCAGCAACTGGGGCATCATGCCGCTCGAGTTCGAGAACCCGGCCGACTACGACGGGATCGAGCGCGACGACGTGCTCGACTTCGGGGACCTGCGCGAGAGTCTCGCGGCGGGCGCCCCGGTCGCGGTGGCCAACCACCGCACCGGCGCGCGCTTCCGCCTGCGGTGCGTCCTGAGCGCGCGCGCGCGCGACATGCTGCTGGCGGGCGGCCTGCTCGCCCAGACCGCGACAGCAACTCCCTCTCCCCCAATGGGGAGAGGGTAGGGTGAGGGGGGTTCCATGGCCCAGGGCCGGGTTCGAGCGGTGTACATGCGCGGCGGCACTAGCCGCTGTCTCGTCTTCCATGAGCGCGACCTCCCGCCGGCCGGCCGCGAGCGCGACCGCATCCTGCTGGCCGCCCTCGGCAGCCCCGACCCCTACGGCCGCCAGCTCGACGGGCTCGGCGGCGGCATCTCGTCGCTGTCGAAGGCCTGCATCATCGGACCGCCCACCCATCCGGACGCCCAGGTGGACTACACGTTCGCGCAGGTCGAGGTGACCCGCGCCCTGGTGGACTACACCGGCAACTGCGGCAACTGCTCCTCGGCGATCGGCCCCTTCGCCATCGACGAGCGGATCGTGCCGTACGCCGACGGGGAGACGGTCGTCCGACTCCACAACACCAACACGAAGAAGATCATCGTGGCGCGGGTGCCGGTGGTCGACGGCGAGGCCGCGGTGGTCGGTGATTTCGAGCTGCCCGGCGTCGCCGGCCTCGGAGCCCGGATCGCGCTGGACTTCCTCGACCCGGGGGGCGCCCGCACCGGCCGGCTGCTGCCCACGGGGCGGCCGCGCGACGTGGTCGCCGGCGTCGAAGCGTCGCTGGTGGACGCCACCAACCCGATGGTCTTCGTCCGGGCCAAGGATCTGGGGCTCACGGGCACCGAGACCCCGCAGGCGATGGACGGAGACAAGGCGCTCGTCGCGCGGCTCGAGGCGATCCGGGTGGCCGCGGCCGAGGCGATGGGCATCCTGGGCAGCGCGGCCACGCCGAAGATCGCGGTGGTCGCGCCGCCGACCGGCTTCACCGCTCTCGACGGGACCGCCTACGCGGCCGACCGGGCCGACGTGGTGGCGCGCTGCATCTCGATGGGAAACGCCCACCGCGCCTTCGCCCTCACCGCCGCCATGTGTCTGGCGGTGGCCGCGCGGATCGACTCCACCGTGGTGAGCGAGTGCGCGGGCGGCCGCGACGGCGACCTGCGGCTCGGTCATCCCTCGGGCGTGCTGCCCATCGCGGCGACGGTGGGACGGCGAGGCGGGGCGGCCTGGGCCGAGCGCGTGACCGTGTACCGGACGGCGCGCCGGCTGATGGAAGGCTACGTGAGGGTGTCGTGACCGGCGGCGGCAGGCCGCGCTGACGATGCCGCTCCCGATGCTCACCGACGAGCACGAGATGCTGCGTCGCACGGTCCGCGCCTTCGTGGAGAAGGAGGTCGTCCCCCACGTCGACGCGTGGGAGGAAGCGGGGCGCATCCCGCGCGCGTTCTGGCGCCGTCTCGGCGAGCTGGGTCTCCTGGGGCTCGAGTTCCCCCCCGAGTACGGGGGCGGCGGCGGCGACTTCCTCTCGAGCGTGGTGCTGGGCGAGGAGATGGCCCGCTGCCGATCCGGCGGCGTGGCCTTCAGCGTGCTCGTCCACACCGACATGTCCTCGCCCTGGCTCACCCGCTACGGCACCGAGGCGCAGAAACGCGCCTACCTGCCCGGCATCGTGAGCGGCGAGACCGTCTGTGCCCTCGGCATCACCGAGCCCGGCGCCGGCTCCGACATGGCGGGCATCGCCACGCGCGCCGTCCGCGACGGGGACCGCTATCTCCTGACCGGGAGCAAGATCTTCATCACCAACGGGGTCTACGGCGACCTCTATTTCGTCGCCGCGCGCGTGGTCGGGCGAGGTGAAGCCGAAGGCGAGCCGAGCAATTCGATCAGGAGAGGGCGCGGTGAAGCCGAAGGCGAGCCGAGCAATTCGATCAGGAGAGGGCGCGGTGAAGCCGAAGGCGAGCCGAGCAATT
>JBGOVO010000213.1:0-6878 GCA_041478145.1 Methylomirabilia bacterium | reverse complement strand
CGTGCCACCTCAGAGCCGAAGCAGCTCCACCGCGACATCGAGATCGGCGGGCCAATCGCCGTAGCCAAGCAGCCCGCGCGCGGTGACGCCCGACGGGGGTGCGACGTCGGGATCGAGCAGCGCCCGATGGAGGCCCACGGACGGTAGGAAGACCGCAGTCTCCGATGTCTCCGCGCTACTCAGCAGGAGACAACCGACCCCATCGACATCGGTGAGCAGGATCCCCCGGTCGGCTTCCCAGGAGAAGTCGGCGCCACGTCCTCGCTCGCGAAGCAGCCGCATGCTGGCGACCTGGCCGATCCGGGAGACGAGCGGCGGACCCTCGTAGCGCCACTCCGCCCGCTCGGGAGCTCGCACGGCTCCACTTCCCCGCTCCGGCGTGAACGCGTAGACGGTGCCGGTACGCGCGGGCTCGAAGAAGGAGCCGAGGCTCTCGGGTCGGTAGCGCTCGAGCGGCTCGAGGTGGAGGCGACACAGCTCGCCGCCGAAGACCGGCGTGACCAATGAAGACACGCGGACCGGGGCGCCCTCGACGGGGACGACCACGAAGCTCGAGCGATACGCGCCCGGATCGAGCGGTGACGTGAAGCCAGGGCCGGGGGTGTACAGGAAGTCGCGCCAAGCGGTGGCGAGCGAGGCGGCGAGGGCGCGCTCGGAATCGGGGAGCTTCAGGTCGACGTGAGGGTCGCTCATCTCGCGCCCTTCCTCGCATCCCTCACGCGGCCCTCTCCCCGAGGGGGAGAGGGTTCATCTCACTAGCGGCGGGGGCCGCGCCCGTGGCCACCGCCGTCACGCCGGCCGCCGCCGGGCCGGCCGCCGCCACCGCCGCCGGGCCGGCCGGGCCCGCCGCCGCGGCCGCCGCGGGCCGCCATGCGCTGGCGCTTCTCCTCCGCGTAGCGGCGACGCTCCTCGCTGGTGGGCTTGATCTCCGGCAGGTACAACTCGTCCTGGGCCCAGTCCACCTGGATCTTCTGCGCGATGAACTTCTCGATGGGCTCGAGCGCCAGCGCCCCCGCCTCGTCCACCAGGCTGATGGCCTTGCCGGCCGCGCCCGCGCGGGCGGTGCGCCCGATGCGGTGCACGTAGTCCTCGGCGTCTTGCGGCATGTCCCAGTTGACCACGTGGCTCACGCCCTCGATATGCAAGCCGCGCGAGGCCACATCGGTGGCCACCAGGATGGGGAGCTGGCCCTCCTTGAAATCGTTCAAGATTTTCAGCCGCTTCTTCTGGTCCACGTCGCCGGTGAGCGCGCGGGCCTCCCAGCCGTTTCGCCCCAGCCGGTCCTCGAGCCGCCGCGCTTCCTCCCGGGTGTTGGAGAAGATCAGGATGCGGCTGCCGCCCTCGCGGCGCAGCAGCCCGAGCAGGAGGTTGAACTTCTCCTCGCGGCCGACGTGATAGAGCACCTGCTCGGCCTTCTCCACCGTCTTCTGCTGCGGGGTGATGCTGATCTGGGCCGGATTGTTCATGAACTCCCAGGTCAGCTCCAGCACCCGGAAGGACAGCGTGGCCGAGAACAGGAACGACTGCCGCTTCTCCGGCTTGGGCAGCCGCCGCAGGATGAAGCGCAGGTCGGCGATGAAGCCCATGTCGAACATCCGGTCCGCCTCGTCGATGACCAGCACCTCGACGCGCCCCGGGGACCAGACGTGCTGCTTGAGATAGTCGATGAGCCGGCCCGGCGTGCCGACCAGGATGTCGCACGCCTCGCGGAGGGCCTCGCGCTGCTTGTTGTAGTCGATGCCGCCGTACACGGACAGGATGCGCAGGCCGGTGTGCGCGCCCAGGAGCCGCGCGTCGGCTTCGATCTGCACCACCAGCTCGCGGGTGGGGGCGATGATGAGCACGCGCGGCGCGGTCACCCCGCTGCGGGCGGGCGCGGGGTGGGTCAGGCAGCGCGTGAAGGCCGAGATCAGAAATGCGGCCGTCTTGCCGGTGCCGGTCTGGGACTGCCCGGCCACGTCCTTGCCCCGCAAGGCGAGCGGCAGCGCCGCCTCCTGGATCGGGGTGGCCGCGACGAATCCCGCGTCCTGGATGCCGCGCCGCACCGGGCCCGGCAGCTCGAGGGTACCGAAGTCGAGCGGGCTCATTTCGTCGAGTCCTCGGCGAGCGCCGGCTTCGGCTTCTTTCGGCCGAAGATGCGCGCGGAGATGATGCCGAGCTCGTAGAGGATGCAGAGCGGGCCCGCCATCAGCGTCTGGTTCACGATGTCGGGCGTCGGGGTCAGGATGGCCGCGATGATGAAGTTGATCAGGATCGCGTACTTGCGGTTCTTCGAGAGGAACTGGGGCGTCACGATCCCGAGCATCGAGAGCAGCGTGATCACCACCGGCAGCTCGAACACCACCCCGAAGGCCAGCGTGAACTTCGTGATGAAGTCGATGTACGCGGCGATGGAGATCATGGGCTGGGCGCCCTTCTCCATGCCGAAGTTCAGGAGGAACTGCACCGCGAACGGAATCACGAGGAGCAGCGCGAATGCCCCCCCGAGCATGAACAAAATCGAGCCGACCACCACGAAGGGGACCGCGTAGCGGCGCTCGTGCTTGTGCAGGCCGGGCGCCACGAACGCCCACACGTTCCAGAGGATCACCGGCATGGCGATGAAGAGCCCGGTGATCATGGCGACCTTCATGTACGTCCAGAAATACTCGGTGGGCGTCAGGAAGACCGGAGGGCTCTTCAGCTTGCTGAGCGGCTGCTGCAGGAACAGCATGATCCGGTCGGTGAAGTAGAGGGCCACCCCGAGGCCGACCCCGGCGGGGATAAGGCTCCAGATGATCCGGGACCGCAGCTCGGTGAGGTGGTCGAAGAACGACATCTTGCCCGGTTCATCGGCCCCCGGCGTTTCCGGGCTCGCGATCGGCTCGGGGTCGCTCATCACCAGTCGGGGATGAAGTGACGGAGCTGCCCCACGCCGCGCCCCGCCTGGAAGCCTTCGCGGATCGCCCGCGTCACGTACGCCTTGGCGGACCGGATCGCGTCGCCCAGCGCCTGGCCGCGGGCCAGGCTCGCGGTGATCGCGGCCGAGAAGGTGCAGCCGGTGCCATGCGTGTTCGCAGAGTCCACGCGCGGCGCCGTGAACTCGGTCGCCTCGCGCCCGTTCCAGAGGAGGTCCACCGCGTCCCCCTTCAGGTGCCCGCCCTTGATCAGGACGTAGCGCGGGCCGAGCGCGTGGATCCGCCGCGCCGCCTCCTCCATGTCGCTCCGCTCCGTCACCGGGATGCCGGCCAGCGCCTCCGCCTCCGGGAGATTCGGGGTCACGACCAGCGCGAGCGGCAGGATGCGCTCAGCGAGCGCCTTGCAGGCCTGGGGCTCCAGCAACGGATCGCCGGACTTCGCCACCATGACCGGATCCACCACCAGCTTCGCGATCCGGTGCTCGGTGAGGGTGGCGGCCACCGCCTCGATGATGGGCGCGGTCGAGAGCATGCCGCACTTGGCCGCGTCGGTACCGAAGTCGGTCAGGACGGAGCGGAGCTGCTGCGCCACGAAGGCGGGAGGCAGGTTCTCCACACCCTGGACCCCGAGGGAGTTCTGCGCCGTCACCGCGGTGATCACCGACATGCCGAACACCCGGAACGCCGAGAACGTCTTGAGATCCGCCTGGATGCCCGCCCCGCCGCCGGAATCGGATCCCGCGATGGTGAGAGCCTTGGGGATCAACATGGCCCCTTAGTATACGGGATACGCCGGAGCCGGCGGGAAGAACCTCCCCCGGCCCGGCGGGGGCGCTACCAGCGCGCGGAGACGCCGAAGAGGGCGGAGTGGGTGTCGAGGTCCACGCGCAGCGTGGCGCTATTCAGACTCGCGTCCCGCAGCTCGACGTCCGGGGCGACGTGGGTGAAGCGATACTCGCCGAACAGGGCCAGGTTCTTGTACACCTGGACGGCGACGCCCGCCGCCGCCTTGAAGCCGAAGGAGTAGTCCGTGTCGGAGTCGTGGTTGCGGAAGCTCCGGGTGTTCCGCGGCGTGATGGTCGTGATGAAGAGCGGCGGCCCCATCGCCACGTAGGGCTGCACCCGCCCCTGCGGCGCGTCGTCCGACTTGAGCAGGGGCAGGCGGAGCATCAGGTCCATCGACACCGCGGTGGTCTCGACGTCGAGGGAGCCGGGGCCGCCCCGCCCGGTGCCACAGCCCCCCGGAAAGAAGCAGCCGCGCAGCTGGACCGACTGCGGGCCGACATAGGGGTAGAAGCGGAAGAAGTCCACGCCCAGGCCGAGGAAGGGCAGTGAGTCGAAGTAGCGGCCGGCGCGCCCGCCCCAGGACAGCGCCCGATCAAACTCCACGTCCTCGAAGACGCCGCGCCCGATCCCGCGATCGTCGAGCTTGAGATCGTGGCTCTGGGTGAAGCTCGATCCCGCGTAGAGGTCGGCGAACCATTCCGCCGCGGCGGGGCGGCCCTCCAGGCCGACCCACGCCACCACCGCGAGCGCGAGCACCCAGGGCTTGGTCATGGGCTTCACTCTATCACCGCGCCTCGCCGCCGCTACTCGAAACGCGGCGACGGGATGATCAGCGTGAACTCGCCCCGCACCGGGCCCGCGCCGAAGCGCTCGCGGAGGGCCGCCGCCGGGCCGCGGACGATCTCCTCGAACTGCTTCGTCATCTCCCGGGCCACCACGATCTCGCGCTCGCCGAATACCTGGGCGATCGCCTCCAGCGCGCCCAGGATGCGGTGAGGCGATTCGTAGCAGACCACCGTCATCTCGAGCTCGCGCAGCGCCTCCAGCCGGTGGACGCGCCGGCCCGGCTTCACGGGCAGGAAGCCGTCGAAGACGAAGCGGTCCGCGGGCACGCCGGCGGCGGAGAGGGCCGCCACCACCGCCGAGGGCCCCGGCACCGGCACCACCGGCACCCCGGCCTCGCGGGCCTGCTTGACCAGCAGGAACCCCGGGTCCGAGATGCCGGGCGTGCCCGCGTCCGTCACCAGCGCCACGGACTGGCCGGCCTGGAGCGTCTCCAGCAGGCGGGTACCCTTGCGCAGCTTGTTGTGCTCGAAGTAGCTCGTGACGGGGACGTGGATGCCGAAGTGGGTGAGGAGGATACGGGTGCGCCGGGTGTCCTCACAGGCGACGAGGGCCACCGCCTTCAGGACGCGGACCGCGCGCAAGGTGATGTCCTCGAGATTACCGAGCGGGGTGGCCACCACGTAGAGGGTGCCGGGCGTGGTCATCGGTCGCTCATTCTCACACGGGGCCTCGCGCCTTGCACGGGCGACCGCCCGCGCACCATACTGGCGGCGTCATGGCCTACACCGCCTACACGCTCCGCCAGCGCCCCGAGCTCCGGCCCTACTTCCGGCGCTTCCACGCCCGGGCGTGGCCGGACTTTCTCCAGGACGAGGAGCTGAACGCGCGCTTCTCGCTCATCTACGAGCAGTTCCCCGCCTTCCAGTTCGGGCTCTGCGATCGCGCGGGCCGGGTGGTCGCGGTCGGCAACTCCGTCCCGTTCGTCTGGGATGGCACGCGAGCCGGACTCCCCGATCGAATCGTCGACGTGGTGACGCGCGCGATCCGGACCCAGGAGCGGCGCGGGCGGCCCACCACGCTGTCGGCCCTCGCCGCCATCGTCGACCCTCGGTTCCGAGGCCGGGACCTGAGTCGCCGGGTCATCGCGGTCATGGGTCGAATCGCGGCGACCCACGGCCTGAGGGCCCTGGTCGCGCCGGTGCGTCCCATGCTCAAGCAACACTATCCGCTCACCCCGATGGCGGCCTACGTGACGTGGCGACGACCGGACGGCGCGCCCTTCGATCCGTGGCTGCGCGTGCACTGGCGGCTCGGCGCGCGCGTGGTGCGGATCGCGCGGCGCGCGATGACCGTCACCGCGACGGTGCCGGAGTGGGAGGAGCGGGCGGGGCTACGGTTCCCGAAGAGCGGGCGTTACGTGGTGCCGGGCGGGTTCAACCCGGTCACGATCGACCGGGCGCGAGATCGGGGGCGCTACGTGGAGCCCAACGTGTGGATGCTCCACCCGGTCAGGCGGACTGTTCCTTCTGCTCGGAGATGAGGATGGGCCGGTCCTTGTTCAAGATCACTTCGCGGGTGATGATGCATTCCTTGAGGCCGGGCAGCGAGGGCAGCTCGTACATCACCTCGAGCATCACCTCTTCCAGCACCGCCCGCAGCCCGCGGGCCCCGGTGCCGCGCTTCATCGCCTCGCGCGCGACCGCGGCGATCGCGTCGTCGGTGAACTTGAGCCGTACCTTCTCCAGCTCGAAGTACTTCTGGTACTGCTTGATGATCGCGTTCTTGGGCTCGCGCAGGATGCGCACCAGCGCCGGCTCGTCCAGGTCGTGCAGGGTGGCGACCACCGGCAGGCGGCCCACGAACTCGGGGATCAATCCGTACTTGAGCAGGTCCTCCGGCTGGATCAGGGCGAGCAGCTCGCCCACCCGGCGGTCCTCGCGGCTCTTGATCTCGGCCCCGAAGCCGATCCCGGTCTTGCCCACGCGCCCCTCGACGATCTTGTCGACGCCGACGAACGCGCCGCCGCAGACGAACAGCACGTTGGTGGTGTCCACCTGGATGAACTCCTGATGGGGGTGCTTGCGCCCGCCCTGGGGTGGCACGTTGGCCACCGTGCCCTCCAGGATCTTGAGCAGGGCCTGCTGCACGCCCTCGCCGGAGACGTCGCGGGTGATCGACGGGTTCTCGGACTTCCGCGCGATCTTGTCGATCTCGTCGATGTAGACGATGCCGCGCTGGGCCCGCTCGACGTCATAGTCGGCCGCTTGCAGCAGACGCAGAATAATATTCTCGACGTCCTCGCCCACGTAGCCGGCCTCGGTCAGAGTGGTCGCGTCGGCGATGGTGAACGGCACGTGGAGCATCTTGGCGAGGGTCTGGGCGAGGAGGGTCTTGCCGGAGCCGGTGGGG
>JBGOVO010000048.1:0-15289 GCA_041478145.1 Methylomirabilia bacterium | reverse complement strand
CAAACAACCACCTAGCACTTTGTTTGTTGCGTGGGGCCCCTAGTCTTACTGCCCGGCCCCGCCGCGGGGGGGGGGGGGGGGGGGGGCCCGCCCCGCCGCGGGGGGGGCCCGCTGGGGGGGGGGGGGGGGGGGGGGGGGGGGCGCTGGAGCGTCGGCCGCTCGAGGCGGCGGACGTCTCCGCCGATCCGCGCTTCGCGGGCGATCCGTGGTGGGGCGGCCGCGGCCTCCGGAGCTTCCTCGGCGTCCCCATCGTGTTCCAGGATCTCCTGCTGGGCGTGCTCGTGCTGAGCGGTCGCGCGCCCCTGGACTTCGGCGCGGACGACCGCGAGATGCTCGACATCTTCGTGGCCCAGTCGGCCGCCGCGATCGCCAAGGCGCGGCTCTTCCAGGACATCCAGGATCGCCGGCGCCTCACCGAGGATCTCTACGCGCTGACCCAGGCCATGAACGGCACCGTCGACCTGCAGGAGCGCGTGGAGATCTTCGCGGAAGGGGCGAGCCGGGCGCTCCACTTCGAGCGGATCAACGTGTGGCTGGCCGGCGATGACGGCGCGACGCTCGAGCTGGTGGCGGGCCGCGACGCGCGGGGGGAGACCCCGCGCCGCATCCCACTCGCGGACAGCGGCAGCGTCCGGACGGTGTGGGAGTCGCGCACCACGCTGATGGTCACGAGCGACGAGGAGCTGGCGCGGGTTTCCCCGCTGCCGCGGGCGCTCCACGATCACCCGGTGCTGCGGACCCGTCGCTTCGCGCTGGTCCCGCTGCTCTTCCAGGGCCGTCCCATCGGGGTGGTGAGCGCCGACAACAAGCCGAGCCGGGGCCCGGTCACGCGGCGCGCGGTGGCCCACCTCGAGCTGTTCTGCCAGCAGCTCGCCACCGCGGTGAACAACGCCCGCCTCTACGGCGAGACGCGGCAGCGGGAGCACGACGCCACGATTCTGCTCGAGGTCACGCGCAAGCTCTCCGCCACCCTGGAGCTGGACGAAGTGCTGGACCTGATCGCCGACGGCACCATCGAGGCTCTCGGGTGCGCGGCGGCGGGTTTCTACCGCTGGGACGCCTCGCGGGGCGGGCTCGTGTTCGCGCGCGGCCGCAATCACCCGCTGGAGTTCGCGCGCCCGCTCCTGCTGAAGCCGGGTGAGGGTGTCACGGGCCGCGCCTACCGGGAGCGCCGCCCGGTGTGGACGAACGATCGGCTGGCCGATCCGGACTTGTCCTATTCGCCCGGCAATGCGGCCGCCATGCAGCGGCCCGGTGCCCCGCGCGCCTACCTGGCGGTGCCGATCGTGATTCGCGACGAGGTGTTCGGCGTGCTCGGCGGCTCGTACTTCGTGCCCCACGTCTTCACGGAGCGGGAGGTGAACCTGCTCGCGAGCCTCGCCGCCCAGGGCGCGGTGGCGGTCGAGAACGCGCGGCTCTACACCGCGACCCAGCAGAACCTCGCGGGCGCCGCGCTGCTCAACGAGGCCGCGCGCACCCTGCATCGCACGCTCGACGTGAAGCGCCTGCTGCCCGACGCGGCCGGCACCCTCGGGCAGACCTTCGGGGCCAGCCACGTGGGGATCGTGCTCTTCGACGAGCCCGGGGCCGCCGGGTCATCCGTGATCTCGTGGGGCGCGTGGCCCGAGACCACCGTCCGCGCGCTCGCCGAGCCGCTGCGCCGGCGCGAGGCCCCGCTGCTCGTCCCGGACACGACGGCCCGGGGCGACCTCGTCTCCCGGGGGGTCCTCGGCCCCGGGGCGCACGGGCTGGCCGCCTTCCCGGTGCGCGGCCGCAGCCGCGTGCTGGGCGGCCTCGTGCTCCTCTTCGCGGGGCCCCGCGCCCTCGGGGAGGCCGAGACCCGCCTGCTCGCCGCCTACGCGGACCAGCTCGCCATGGCGCTCGACAACGCCACCTTGTTCGAGGAGGCCGAGAACCAGAAGACGCAGCTCGAGCAGGTCTTCGCGTCGACCTCCGACGGCTTCCTCGTGCTCGACCTCGATGGCTCGGTGGTGGCCCTGAACCAGCAGGGGGGCGATCTCCTCGGGGTCAAGCCGCACGAGGTGATCGGGCGGCCGTTCACGCGGCTCGCCGAGATGCTGGACCCCGTGATCGGATGGGAGGCCGCCGGCGGCCCGGCGCTCGGGGCGGCGGTCGCGCGCGGCGGCCAGCCCGCCGCGGGCGATCTCGAGACGCGGCGGCCGGAGCGGCGAACGCTCCGCTGGCTGAGCACGCCCACGCGCGACCTGCTGGGCTCGGCGGTGGGGGTGACGGTGACCCTGCGCGACGTCACGCGCGAGCGCGAGATCGACAGCATGAAGACGGAGTTTGTGTCGACGGTGTCCCACGAGCTGCGGACCCCGCTCGCCTCGATCAAGGGCTCGCTGCACCTCCTGCTCTCCGACGGCGACCTGGTGCTGGACGAGACCCAGCGGCGCCTGGTGGACATCTCGCTCAAGAACACCGACCGCCTCATCCGCCTGATCAACAACATCCTCGACATCTCGAAGATCGAGGCGGGTCACATCCACCTCGACCTCGATCTGCACCGCCCCGCCGACTTCATCGAGATGGCGGTGGAGGGCATCCAGGGCTTCGCGGAGTCTCGCGCGATGACCCTCACCCAGGAGGTCGACCCGGACCTGCCCGCGTTGCGCGTCGATTTCGACCGGATGGTGCAGGTCGTGACCAACCTCCTGTCCAACGCCATCAAGTTCTCTCCCGAGCGGGAGCAGGTGACGGTGGGGGCCGAGCTTGCGGGGGACGAGGTCCTGATCCGGGTCAGCGATCATGGCCGCGGGATCGCGCCCGAGGACGTGGCGCGGCTCTTCCAGAAGTTCCAGCAGCTCGAGGGCGGCGCCGCCGGGCGTACCGGCGGGACCGGCCTGGGCCTCGCCATCTGTCGGGGCATCGTCGAGGAGCACGGTGGGCGCATCGCGGTGGAGAGCCGCCTCGGCGCCGGGGCCACGTTCACGGTGCGGCTTCCCGTGCCCCGGAAAGCGGCCGCGGCCCCGCGCGTGGTCCCGGTCGACCGGCCGAAGGAGCAGGCGCCTCTGGTGCTGGTGGTGGACGACGAGGCCGACGTGCGCGCGCTGCTGCGGGATCAGCTCGAGATGGCGGGGCTGCGGGTGCTCGAGGCCGGCCGGGTCCTCGAGGCGGTCGAGTTGGCCCGTCAGCGCAAGCCCGACGCGATCACCATGGACCTCATGCTGCCGGACCTGGACGGCTTCGAAGCCATCCGGCTCCTGCGCGAGCAGCCGGAGACGCGGGACACCCCGGTGGTCGTGCTGAGCGCCATCGAGGTCGAGCCGGGCGATCCGCGCGCGCTCGGCGCCACCGTGTGCCTCACCAAGCCATTCGCGGCCGGCGACCTGCTCGCGGTGATTCGCTCGCACGTCCGACCCGCATCGCCCGGCCCCCGCCCGGCGTGATCCGCCCGCTCGAGGCCTACACGAGGCCTTCGAGCAGAAGGGGCTACGCGCGGGCGCGCGAGCTGGCCGAGGCCGCGCCGTCGCGGATCCGCTCGGCTACCGGGTCGGGGCGGCGGGGGTCTTCGCGCGAATCGCGCGGGCCTGCGCTTCCAGCGCGGAGGCCTCCGCCTCGCGATTCGTCTGCTTGAGCAGGGCGGCGTACTCCTCGAGGCTCTCGGCGACCTCGGGATGGTCGGGGCCGAGCGCCTTGCGCTGCAGCGTGAGCGCCCACTGGAAGAGCGGCTCGGCCTGCGCGAAGCGGCTCTGGGCGCGGTAGAGCGAGGCGAGATCGGCGATGCCCGCCGCCACCTGAGGATGCTCGGGGCCCAGGACCTTCTCCCCGATGGCCTGGGCGCGCCGGTAGAGCGGCTCGGCCTGGGCAAAGCGGGTTTGCAGGCGATAGAGCGTCCCGAGGCCTTCGAGATCGAGCGCGACCCGGGGCGATTCCGGACCGAGCCGCTTCTCGTCGATGGCGAGCGCGCGGCGGTAGGAGGGCTCCGCCTCCGCGTACTGGCCCTGGAGCCGCTGCGCGCCGCCGAGCGCGCGCAGGCTCCGGGCCACGTCCGGGTGCTCCGGGCCGAGCGCCTTCTCCTGGATCGCCAGCGCGCGCCGGGCCAGCGGCTCGGCCTGCGTCGCCTGCTGGCGGAGAACGGACAGCTCCGCCAGGCCCGCCAGGGCCGACGCCAGGTCCGGATGCTCGGGGCCGAGGGCCTTCTCGCGGATCGCGAGCGCGCGCCGGCCGAGCGACTCGGCGTCCGCGTAGCGGCCGCGGGCGCGCGCGAGGCCGGCCAGGGGATCGAGGGCGGCCGCGACCGCGGGATGCTCGAGGCCGAGCGCCTTCTCCGCGACCGCGAGCGCGCGCCGGGCCAGCGGCTCGGCCTGCGCGTAGCGGCCCTGCTCGACGTAGACCTCGCTCAGCGTCACGAGCGGAGCGATCACGTCCGGATGCTCGGGGCCCAGCGTTCGCTCGCGAATCGCGAGGGCCCGCTGCGCGAGCTGCTCCGTCTCGACGTAGCGGCTCTGGTCCCGGTAGAGCGCGGCCAGGCCCGCGAGGCTCGCGGCCACGTCGACGTGCTCGGGGCCGAGGGCCTTCTCGCGGATCGCGAGGGCCCGGCGGCTCCGCACCTCCGCGTCGACGTAGCGCCCCTGCAGACGGTCGACGGAGGCGAGCGCCTGCAGGGACTGGGCGACCTCGGGATGCTCCGGCCCCAGCACCCGCTCCTCGATGGTGAGCGCGCGCCGCAGCAGCGGCTCGGCCTGCCCGTAGCGACCCTGGGCGGCGCCCAGGCCGCCGAGCGCGGTGAGCGTCGCGGCCACCTCGGGATGGTCTCCGCCCAGCACGCCCTCGGTGATGCCGAGCGCGCGCCGGAGCAGCGGCTCCGCCTGCGGATAGTTGCCCTCGGCCTGGTAGGCGGTGGCGAGGAGGCCCAGGCTGAGCGCCACGCGCGGATCCTGCGCGCCGATGCGCTCGGCCCGCTCGAGGGCGGCGGCGAAGAAGCGCTCCGCCTCCGCGTAGCGCCCCTGCTGGTAGGCGCGGTCTCCCGCCGACATCGGCGTCTCCCAGCCCTGGCCGTCCGCCGCGGGCTGGGCCGGGACGGCGGCGGCGGCGCCCAGGAGGAGGGCCAGCGCGAGGAGCAGGCCGCGCACGCGGCTAGTCGCGCTTCCCGGTCCTCGTGAGCGGCAGGATTCCTTCCAGCTCCCCCTTCATCATGGGATGCTGGTTACCGCCCACCGCGCGCGATTTCCGACTGACTTCCTGGGTGAGGTACTCGTAGAGCTCCTGCAGCGAGACGATGCCGTCCCGGTTGAGATCGGCGTAGCCCTGCAGCCCCCGGACGAGGTAGTAGGTGAACACGCCGTGGCCCAGCTCGGCGAGCTCGATGGACAGCTCGGAGGGCCGCGAGGCGGTCACGATGGCCCGGCCCTTGGAGCGGGTGAGCCGGTCGAGGAAGATGTCGTCCACGTTCACGGTGCGGGTCTTGGTGGAGGCGAAGGTGCGGCCGCCGGCGGCTCCGCTGTAGCAGGCGTCGAGGAACACGGTCACCCGCTCGGCCTCGATCCGCGCGAGGACGGTCTGCATCTCGTCCATGGGCAGGGCCGTCGAGTAGAGATCGTCGGGGTCGGCGTCCGCCGGCACCAGGTACTTGGAAAGACCGTCGCGCTCGATCCCGCGCTGGTCCACCTCGGAGGCGCCGTGCCCCGCGAAGTAGATCACGACCAGGTCGTTCTTGTGCGCCGAGCGCGCCAGGAAGGTGCCGAGCGCCCACTTGATGTTGCGCAGGGTGGGCTTACGCTCGGTCTTGTCGGTGAGCAGGAGGATGTTTTCCTTCTTGAAGCCGCCGGAGGTGATGAGGGTCTGGTACACCGCGTCGGCGTCCGCCACCGGGTAACGCAGCTTGGGCACCGCCGAGCTCTCGTAGCCGCCCACCCCGATGATCACCGCCCACTGCGTGGAGGGCGGAGGCGGTGGCGGGGCGAGCGCCGGGGCCGGCGCGGCGGGCTTCGGCCGCTCCAGGATGACCGTCCGCACCTCCTGCCGGGCCGTCCCGTCGGGCTCGAGCGCGGTGACCACGATGGCGTTCGGACCTTCGCGCAGGGTGAGGGGGACGCTGACCACCATCGACTTCTGCGGGCTGCGCTCCTCCTGCTGGTGGATCTCGCTGCCGTTGAGCGAGATCGTGATGCGGCTGACCCCCTTGCTCGACCGCGCCACCGCCGCCACCACGCTCGCGTCGTCGGCGACGCGCGAGCGGTCCTCGGGGTACCGCACATCCACCGCGAGGGGCACGACCTTCTCGTGGTAAACCGTCCGCATCTCCTGGTGCATGGTGCCGTCGGTTTCCGCCGCGGTCACCACGAGCGTGTTCTGGCCCTCCACGAGCTTGACGGGCAGGTTCACCGCCATGGACGGCTGCTGCGATTTGTTCTCCTGTCGCCACAGCTCGACGCCGTTGACGGTGACGAGCACCTGGCGCACCCCGCTGCCGCCGTGGACGACGGCCGCGAAGGTCACGCTCTCCTGATCCACGCGCGCCTGGTTCGCCGGGGTCGAGATCAGGATCCGGAGGATGGGCGCGGGCGGCCTCGGCGCCTCGGGGGGCACTCCCGCCACGGCGGGCGGAGCCGGCGCCACCGGTGAGGCCGGCGCCGCGGGCGTCGGCGCCACGGTGACGGGTGGCTTGAGCGGAACCGTCGGGGCCGGGGCCGGCGGCGTGGCGGGCGGCGCCGGCGCCGCGACGGGCGGAGGGCTCGCGACGGTCGGTGACGCCGGCCGGGGTGCTGCGGGCACGACGGGCGGCGCCGCGGCCACCGAGGGCGCGGGCTTGTCGTAGAAGAGGACGCGCCCCTCCTGGCGCGTGACCCCGGCGGTGTCCGTGGCGGTGACGATCAGGGTGTTCTTACCCTGAGCGAGCTTCACCGGGACACTGAGCGGAACGTCCTGGCCGGCCCCGCCGGGCCCTTGCTGGCGGGCGATCTCGGCGCCGTTCAGCGTGACCGCGATGCGGAGCGCGCCGGTGCCGCCCGTCACCTTGCCGGTGAGCGTGATGCGCTCGGCGGCCACGCGGCCCTGATCTGTCGGCTCGATGAGGCTCACGGTCAGCGGGGCCGTGGCGGGCTTGTCGAGGGCGACCGCCTGGAAGGCGAGCCCGCTCAGGTCTCCCCCGTCGGCCCGCACGAGCTGCTGGATCGCCGGCGCATACCAGTACACGAGCTCCATCCGGCGCGACTGCGGCGAGGCGGCGAGGAAGCGCGGCTCGAGCACCTGCACGATGCGGAAGGCCTTGAAGACGCCGGCGGGCACGCGCACGTCCTCGTAGGCCTCCACCTTCCACTGCAGACGCACGAGGCTCTCGCCGTACAGCGGGTCCGCGCTCTTCAGTGTGAGCCAGGTCACGCCCCATCGGCCCACCTCGAGCGGCCAGCCGAGGGCGGCGGGCGGCTCCAGCTCCAGCAGCACCTGACCGCCGCGGACGACCTTGGCCACGCCGAGGTCGCGGGTGAGGTGGACTTCGCGGCCGCCGTCGGCGGCGAAGACATAGCGGCCGTTCTCGATCCGGATCAGGTCGTAGGCGCCGTCGCTGCGGATCCACTTGTCGCCGACGGTATAGCTCGGGCGCTCGGCCTTCGGCGCCTGGGCCCAGGCGGAAGCGCCCGGCCAGACGGACGCGCCCACGAGGAGGAGCACGAGGGTGGCGAGGGCGCTCGGGACACTGCCCTTACTGCGTTCCATCCACTTCATGGGAACTGCGTTTCTCCCGCTCTCCCCAGGCTGGTCCCGGCAGACATGACGCTCAGGGTGGAATAGAGACTAAGCCCATCCGAGCGGGCCTGTCAATGAACGGAAACCGGGAATATCCTTGACTCGCCCGGATTCCTGAACGAAGGTAGGGGACGCTTTCTGAGCCATTCCGAGCCGTCGCCACGGAGGAACCCATGCGCGCAATCCGAACATTCCACGCCACGCGGTCCGCGTTCGCCATCGTGTCGCTCGCAGCCCTCGGCGGCTGCGCGGAGCTGCAGACGAAAGAGCCCGAGGCGTCGGGGTCCCGGGTCTTCATCGCCAACGAGAGCTCGAACTCGGTGACGGTGGTGGACGGCGACAGCTTCCAGGTCATCGCCACCGTGGACTCGCGCAACCACGCCACTCACGATCTGGCCGTCTCGCGCGACGGGCGGTGGCTCTTCGCCACCAATCTGGCCTCGGGCCGCCTCTCTGCGATCGACACGCGCGCGCTCGAGACGGTGGCGTCCATCGCGACCGGTGACCGGGCCCACGTCGTCACCCTCACCAACGACAACCGGCAGGCGTGGGTGGCCAACATCGGTGACAACACGATCTCGATCGTGGACACGACCAGCTTCCGCATCCTCGGCACCATCGCGGTGGGCAAGGGGCCGACCGGGCTCACCTTCTCGCGCGACGGCCGTTTCGCGTACGTGAGCAATCAGGGCGACAAGACGGTGGAGGTGATCGACACCGCCTCGCACCGAGTGGTGAAGGCGATCCCGGTGGGCACGAACCCGCACTTCCTGGTGCTGGGCCCGGACGGGCGCATCTGGGGCACGAACACGGGCGGGACCGACATCTACGTCATCGACCCCGCGACCCAGGACAAGGTCGGGTCCATCAACGTGGGGCCCGCGCCCCAGCAGATCGCCTTCGGGTTCAAGGGGCTACAGGGGCCGAACGCCTACGTCACCGTCGCCGGCCTGAACCGCGTCGTGGTCGTGAGCGCGGATCCGAAGAACCTGCGCATCCTGGAGCAGATCGACGTCGGCCAGCGGCCCAACGGCATCTCGGGCAACCGGGAGGGCACGCGGCTGTTCGTCGTCCACGAGGTGTCCAACGATCTCAAGGTCATCGACACCGGCAGCAGCTCCGTGCTGGCCACGGTGCCGGTCGGGCGCAAGCCGATCCGCGTCGTCTATCACGGGAGCTGAGGCGCGCCATGTGGCCCGTGTCGCGGCGGTGCCGGATGGTGGCCGGGGGACGGCGCGGCGGCGGTGGTCTCGCCGTCGCCCTCGGGCTGTGGGCGGGGTCGCTCCTGCCGGGTGGGGTGGTCCCCGCGGCCGCGCAGGGAGTGCCGGTGGGCACCGCCCAGCACGCGGTGGGGACCCTGGTGGTCGTGCGGACCGACGGGATCGAACACCGGCTTCAGGGACGCGGGGCGCTCCCGCTCTTCGAGGGCGACGTGCTCCGGACCGAGGCCGCCAGTCAGGCGCTGATCCAGCTCCGTCCGGGCATGTCGGTCGCCCTCAACGAGAAGACCACCCTCAAGATTCTCTCGCGGTGGGACAAGACGGGCGGGACGATGCGCATCCTGCGGGTGAGCCAGGGCGAGGTCTGGGCGAAGGCCGGGGACGGCGCGCGCCAGCTAGAGATCGAGACCCCCGCGGCCGTCGCGGCGGCGCGCGACGCGGAAGTCGACCTGAAGGTGGCCGAGGACGGCCAGAGCGCGCTCACCGTGGTCCAGGGCACCGCGGAGTTCGGCACGCCCTTCGGCCTCTGCTCGGTCCGGGGGGGTACCGCGAGTGTCGGCGCGCGCGGGGCGGCGTGCACGGCGCCGCAGCCGGCCAACGTGCCGGCGGTGGTTTCCTGGAAGCAGGCGGTGTCGCCGTGAGCCCGCGGCGGTCTCAGCCGAAGATCAGATAGAGCGCGACCCCGAGCAGCGCCAGCCAGATCAGGATCCCGACGGTGGCCATACGCTGCCCCTCCGCGGGCTTGCTCCCGGAACGCCGGCGCGAGAAGCGCACGCCGGTCAGCACGATGACCACGAGCCCCGCGAGCAGGAAGAGGGTGTCGATGAAAGAGAACCCGTCTTCGATGCCCATCTAGTCCTCACGCTCGCGACGGCTGGCGGTCACCGCGCCGGCGGCGTACCGGTCGGGAGGCGCCCGATCTCCCGGATCGCCTCGATCCGGGCGCTCCGCTCCAGCTCGTCGGCGTCGAAGACGGTCTCACGTCGGTCGGCGGATTGCACCACGTAGGCGGGACCGGCGGAGCCGTCCGGGAACGCGTGCGCGCGCTCGAGCCGCACCACCACGCCCAGCGGTCTGCCGTCGGTCATCCGGCTCAGTGTATCGCCGGCGCGAAAGAAAAACGCCCAGTCGCTCTGGCCCTTCGAGCGGGAGACGTGCGGGGCCGACATCGGCGGGACGGGGGCCGGCGCCGCGACCTCGGGTACGCTGGCCGGCCGTGACTCGGCGGGGGGCGGTGCGGCTTGGCGAGGCCGTCCGAGGAGGGTGAAGACGGCGATCAGCATGAGCAGGCCGAGCAGGACGACGCCGGTCATCTTGAAGCGGAACGAAGCCATGCCGCCGGAGACAGCAAGAAGGAGGCCAGTCTTCCGGCGAGAAAGGACGCATAGTTAAAAGCTCCGCCGCGCGTCGCCTGACAAAGTCTTGGCACCGGACCTGACAAGCTCGGGGTCGTGCCGGGCTTGCGCCTGCCCAACTATCTGATTTTCCGGGGCCTCTCCCGTGGCTCACCTCTTGCTAGCTCAGAACTCCATGCTGCTGACGACGGTTCTTACGCTGCTGGTGGTCGGTGCGAGCTCGATGGCGCTCTGGCTCGCCATCGGCGCCGACTAGAGAAGGAGGACCGGTCATGGATGCACGCGCTGAAGAGGGGCTCTCGCTGGAGACGGTGATGAAGCGCGGCGCGCTCGTGTGCGTCGTCGCGCTGGGCGGCGTCGCGGTCGGCCTGGCGGTGTGGGCGCTGCGGCGCTGGCACGACGAGCGCACGTACCAGGCGTGGCGCGCGTCCGTGAGCGCCGATCCGTATCGTCGCGACCGCAACGGCTATCCCGTCGGCGCCCAGCTCGGCTTCTCCCGCTCTCGCTAGCCGCTCGACCGCTCCCGTCTCTCGCCCTCCGATCCGCCGCGCTGCGTGCCGCGCGGCCTCCTGTGCTACCTTTCCCTGGTGTCGTCGCAACGCTCGGCGGGCGAGGCCGCGCTGGTGGCGGCCCTGCTGATCCTGCTCACCGCCGCCATCGTCTACCCGCTGCTCCAGGTGCTCTCGGTCGCGTTCCTCGACGGGAGCTGGCCCACCGCCCGCCCGCTCCTCGCCTTCTTCGCGCGCCCGCTTTTCCGCGAGGCGCTCGCGAACACCTTGCTCGCCGGCGTGCTGGCCGTCGCGATCGGCAGCGTCATCGGGGTGCCGCTGGCGCTCCTGACCGTGCGGTACCGCTTCCCCGGGCGGACGCTGGTCGGCGTGCTCGGCGTGCTGCCGCTCGTCATCCCGCCCTTCGTCGGCGCGGTCGCGTTCCAGCAGATCCTCGGGCGGAGCGGCGCCGTGAACCTGCTGCTGCTCGAGCACTGGGGCGTGACGGTGCCGTTCATGGAGGGGCTCCCGGGCGTGATCCTGGTGCAGGGCCTCCACTACTTCCCGTTCATTTTCCTGAACACGGCGGCCGCGCTGAGTGGGCTCGACCGATCGCTGGAGGAGGCGGCCCAGAACCTCGGCAGCTCGGGCGTCAGGCTCTTCCGGCGCGTGCTGCTGCCGCTGGCGCTGCCAGGCTACGCGGCGGGCGCGCTCCTGACCTTCATCCGCGTGATCGACGACCTGGGCACGCCGCTGATGCTCAACTACACCAAGCTGCTGGCGCCTCAGGCCTACGTACGGGTGACCACCGTCGGGCTCACCGACGTCGACGGCTATGTGATCTGCGTCATCCTGGTCGCCCTCTCGCTCGGCGCGCTTTGGCTGTCCAAGGCGGCCCTGGTCCGCGGCGAATTCGCAGCGCTCGGGCGGGGCGGAGCGGCGGTGCCCGTTCCGCTGGGCCGGCGCGGCACACTGCTCGCGTGGCTGCTCGTGGCGCTGCTGCTCGGGCCCGCGCTCCTGCCGCACCTGGGCATCGCGCTCTTGTCGGTCTCCAAGGTCTGGAGCCTCACGCCGCTGCCCACCGTGTACACCGCCGCGAACTACGAGGAGATTCTCGTCCGCTCTCCCCAGTTCATCGCCAATACGCTGCGCTACGCGGGGCTCGCCGCGCTGGCCGACGTGGCGGTGGGCGCCGTCATCGCGTGGCTCCTGCTCCGCGGCCGCGTGCCGGGCCGCCAGTGGCTCGACACCATCTCGACGGTGCCCCTGGCCATCCCGGGGGTCGTGATCGCGGTCGGCTATCTCCGCGCGTTCGGTGGCTCGCGGGTGCCCGGCCTCGGGGAGCCGCTCACCTCGACGTGGATCATCCTCGTCATCGTGTACGCGGTGCGCCGGCTGCCGTACGCGGTGCGCGGCGCGTACGCCGCCCTCCAGCAGCTCTCACCCGCGCTCGAGGAAGCTGCGCAGAATCTGGGCGCCAATCGTCGCAGAACCTTCACGCGAATCACGCTGCCCCTGATGGCGCGAGGGCTCCTCGCGGGCGGGCTGCTCGCTTTCATCGCCTCCGCGGTGGATCTCTCCTCGACCATCCTGCTCGTGCCGCGCGTGGAGCTGGGGCCGCTGTCCTACGGGATCTATCTCTACATGCAGTCGGCGGTGGGGCGTGGAGCCGGGGCGGCGCTCGGGGTGGTCGCCATCGTGCTAGTGGCGGCGGGGACGTGGGCCGCGACGGGGTTGGCCCGACGCTCCGGGGCCGCCCTGTTCCGGAGCTGATCGCGGACCATGATGCGGACGCGCGTGGACTGGGTCCTGCCCGCCTCGATGCTGATCGGCACCTTCGCGTGGTCGTTCGTCTACGTGAGCCTGCCGTTCCACATCCAGAAAGTCTCCCCGCTCGATCCGGCGGCCACCCTGCGCTGGACGGGCTGGATCCTCGGGATCAGCCCGTTGATCACCGTCGTGACCGCGCCGATCTCGGGCCGCATCGGCGAGCACGTGGACCCCAAGCGGGGCTTCATCGCGGTACAGGCGTTGCAGGGACTGGGCTTCCTCGGCATGGCGCTGGCCCGCACGCTCCCCGAGATGCTCGTGGCCCGCATGCTCCTCGGGCTGATGGGCGCCGTGTCCACCTTCGCGTTCATCATGGTGGGCCGCTCCGGGGGGGACGTGCGACGACAGGTCTCCCACATCCAGTCGGGCATGACGCTCGGACAGGTGCTGGGGCCGGCCGTCGGGGCCATCGTGGCGGCGCGCGTCGGGTTCCGGCTCTCGTTCATCCTGGGCGCGTTCATGCTCTGGGCCTGCTCCGCCCTCGTCTCCTGGGGCGTGCCGCCCGGGAAGGCAGCGGCCGCGGGGGCCGCGGGCGAGCGCCGGATTTCGCTACGCGAGCTCGTGACGGTGTCGCTCGTGGTGCTCGCGGGCTCCACCCAGGTCTTCTTCCTCACCTCGATCCTGCCGCAGATCCTGCCGCCGCTCGGCGTGCCCCCGGAGTCCACGCTGGAGATCGGCGGCTTCCTCATCTTGACCACCGGCGTGGCCGCCTCGCTCGGCGCCATGGCGGCCCCGCGCCTGGCCGATCTCCTGGGCGATCGCCGCGCGGTGCGCTGGTTCCTGGTGGGCTCCTCGGTGTTCCTCGCCTCCCTCACCGCGGCGGGCAACGTGTGGAGCTTCGGTCTGCTGCGCTTCCTGCAGGTGCTGTGCATCGCGCCGGTGTTCCCGCTCTCGGTGGCGGCCATCGCGCAGCGCGCCTCCGGGGAGGCCATCGGGTTCGTCAACTCGGCGCGGATCGGGGCGGCCTTCATCGGGCCGGTGCTGGCGACCACGCTGCTGTCGTCGATGCCGCCGGCCGCCGTCTATCTGGTGCTGGCCGGGCTGGGACTGTCCGTGGTCCCGCTCGTCGCGCGGCTGGATCGCCGATCTCGACTCCGCGAATTGTCCCAGGGGGGAGGCCTGACGTCGTGAGCCAGGACGAGGTGATCCGGCTGTCGGAAGTCCGCATGGAGGGGGTGGGCAAGCGCTACGGTGATCAGTGGGCGGTGCGTGACGTCTCGCTCTCGGTGCGCCCCGGGGAGTTCTACACGCTGCTGGGCCCGTCGGGCTGCGGCAAGACCACGCTGCTGCGGCTGCTGGCCGGGTTCGTCACGCCGGACACCGGCCGTATCTTCGTCGACGACGAGCCGATCGATCCGGTGCCACCATGGAAGCGCAACCTGGGCATGGTCTTCCAGCACTACGCGCTCTGGCCGCATTTGTCCGTCTTCGAGAACGTGGCCTTCGGGCTGCGCGAGCGCGGGGTCTCCGGCGAGCCGCTGACCCGGAAGGTCGCGGCCGCGCTCCAGCAGGTGGGCCTCGCCTCATTCGAGGGGCGCCGCCCCTCGCAGCTCTCGGGCGGGCAGCAGCAGCGGGTCGCGCTGGCGCGCACGCTGATCATCAAGCCGCGCCTGCTCCTGCTCGACGAGCCGCTCTCCAACCTGGACGTGGTGCTCCGCTCCCAGATGCGGCTCGAGCTGGGGCGGCTGCACCGCGACGTCGGAATCACCACGCTCTACGTCACGCGCGACCAGGCGGAGGCGATCGCCCTGTCCTCGCGCATCGCGGTGCTCCACCAAGGACGGATCGTGCAGGAGGGCAAGCCGGAGGAGATCTACTGGCGCCCCCGCAGTCGCTTCGTGGCCGAGTTCGTGGGCGCCGCCAACCTCGTGCCGGTGCGGGTGGTGGAGGTGCGCGACCTCGGTGTGGTGGTGGAGACGCCCGGCGGCTCGCGGGTGCCGGTCGCCTCGGGCGGGCACGCCTGGACGGTGGGGACCAGCGGCCTGCTCTGCCTCCGGCCCGAAGCCCTCCGCCTCGAGGAGGCCGAGCGCGCGGCGGGCGGCATTCGGGGCAAGGTGGCGGGCCACGTCTTCGAGGGCTCGCGCCAGCTCTACGACGTGACCATCGCGGGCGGGACGGTGCGCGTGGAGATGCTCACCTCCGCCCAGCAAGGACGGAGCTTCAAGGCGGGCGACGAGGTCAAGATCGAGATCTCGCCGGAGACGTCGGTGCTGCTCCCCGCCGAGCCCTGACATGCTATCTTCGCCCCGGGAGAGCCCGCCATGACCGACATCAGTCCGCAGGACTTGAAGACGCGGCTCGAGCGCAGGGACTCGCTCCTGCTCCTCGACGTGCGCGAGGACTGGGAGACCGCGCTCTGCCGGCTCGAGAACGCGACGCACATCCCCATCGAGGAGATCGAGTTCCGCACGACCGAGCTCGACCCGGCCGACGACATCGTCGTCTACTGCCATCACGGCGTCCGCAGCGCCGCCGTCGCCAACTTCCTGCGCCAGCAGGGGTTCAAGGCGGTCAACCTCGCGGGCGGCCTCGATCAATGGGCTCGCTCGATCGACCCCCGCATGAAGCGCTACTAGCTGGGCGAGGTGCAGCCGAAGGCGAGCCGGCAGTAGCTGGGCGAGGTGCAGCCGAAGGCGAGCCGGCAGTAGCTGGGCGAGGTGCAGCCGAAGGCGAGCCGGCAGTAGCT
>JBGOVO010000257.1:0-5820 GCA_041478145.1 Methylomirabilia bacterium | reverse complement strand
GGTCAGTGCGACGACCGCGCCCTTCGAGGCGGTGTAGGCCGCGGTGGCGATGCGCCCACCGCCCCGCGCCACGCTGTCCGAGCCGATGGTGATGATGCGGCCGCGCTTCTGCGGGATCATCCGCTTGACCGCCTCCTGGATACAGAAGAATGTCCCCTTGGTATTGATGGCCAGCACCCGATCCCACTCCTCCTCGGTCATCGCGGCGAGAGGAGCCGAGCTGATGATGCCGGCGCAGGTGACCAGGATCTCGACCGGCCCGAAGGCCTCGTCGCACAGGCGGAAGAGCGCGGCGATCTCGTCGCGGCGCGTGACGTCGGTGCGCTGCCCGCGGACCTGCCCGCCCAGCTCGGCGGCGGTCTTCTCGAGCCCCGCCTTGTCGATGTCGCCGAGCACGACGCGCGCGCCCTCACGCACCAGGCCACGCGCCACCGCCTGACCGAGGCCGCTGGCGCCGCCGGTCACCACCGCGACCTTGCCCTCCAGCCCGAGGAACTCGTTCATCGGCCGTTACTCGTAGCTGCGCAGGATGCGCCCGGGCATGGCGCCGGTGTGCTTGCCCTCGTCGTAGAGCTGGGTGCCCCCGACGAACGTGGCCTTGATCCCCTCGGACTCGCAGATCAAGCGCCGGCCGTTGCACGGCAGGTCGTAGACGTATCGGGGGGTCTTGGCGGTCACCGTCGCCGGGTCGAACAGCACCAGATCGGCGACCTTGCCCTCCTCCAGCACCCCGCGGTCGGGGATGCCGAAGATGGTGGCCGGCACCTGGGTCAGCTTGTGCACCGCTTTCTCCAGGCTCAGCACGGAGCGACGGCGCACCCAGAGGTCCAGCAGCGCGGTCGCGTAGCCCACGTCGCAGATGACGTCGACGTGCGCCCCGCCGTCGGACAGCCCGACGAGACAGCGGTCGTCGGCGATCAGGCGCTCGATGCCCGCGGGATCGAAGTTGAAGGTGGATGACTGGAAGCGGGTCGCCAGATCGTCGGCGAGGCCCAGGTCGAAGTACGCGTCCACCGGGCGCTTGCCCTGGCTCGCGCCGATCTCCTCGACCGTGCGCCCGACGTGGGCGGCCAGCTCGGGCCGGCCCACTTCCAGCACGCGCATCTGGCCCCACATGTGGCTGCGCTTGCGGCTCTCCAGCTCCTGCTGGAAGGCGTCGCGGAACGCGGGATCGCGGTAGAGCGCGATCTTCTCGGCGACCGGTCGATTGAAGACCTTCTGCCAGGAGACGAACGAGCCGAACATGGTGGGGTTCTTCAGATCACCCTGGCTCATGATCGGCCGCGGCGTCACCTGCGGGATGGCCTGCTTCACCAGGTCGCCCAGCTTGGCGAAGGTCTGGTCGTGGAAGTCGGGCTGGCCCGGGTGGGCGAAGAGGGCCAGCCACGTCACCGGCCGCGTGCTGGCCTGCGTGATCTGGCGCAGCAGCTCGACGTCCTCGTCGTTGACCGCGAACATGCCACCCGAGTTCAGGATGATCTCGATCGCCCCGCGACCGACATCGGCCAGACCCCGGACCACGCCGATCAGCTCGTCGCGGCTGGCGTTGCGGCAGGCCAGCGGCCGGCCCTGGTAGCCCACGTGATTGCGCGAGGTGGTGGTGCTGAAGCCGAAGGCGCCCGCCTCCATCGCCTCGCGGAGCAGGCGGCGCATGGCGGCGATCTCGTCGTCGGTGGCCGCCCGCTCGAACGACGCCTCGCCCATCACGTAGTGACGGAGCGGGGTGAACGCCACCAGGCCCGCGACGTTGATGCCCAGGCCGCGGCGATCGACGGCGTCGAGATACTGGCCGTAGCTCTCCCATTGCCAGTCGATGCCGGCCTTCATGACGTCGTAGGGGATGGCCTCGACGTTCACCAGGTCCTGCATGAGGATCTCCCGCGTCTCGGGCTTCACGGGCGCCACGCCCACGCCGCAGTTGCCCATGATGACGGTGGTCACCCCGTGCCAGGGAGAGCAGGTGACGAGCGGATCCCAGGCGAGCTGGGCGTCGTAGTGGGTGTGGGGATCCACGAAGCCGGGGGCGAGGACGAGGCCGCCCGCGTCGATCACCCGCTGCGCCGTCTGGCCGTTACCCTTGCCGACGTACCGGATGCGGCCGTCCTGGACCCCGAGATCGCCCATGAAGCTCGGCGCGCCCGTCCCGTCGCAGATCCGCGCGTTCGTGATCAGAAGATCGAGCATGATGGTCCCCTTTCGGCCCCCAGGATCGCCAGTCCGGGCCGCCTGGTCAAGAGCCTTCCCCGGCCGTACCCGACCCGGCGTGTCAGGCGCCGAGGAGCTTGACGCCGTAGACGTCCAGCAGGTTCTTGCTCACCGGCGGCGAGCGGAGCCAGCCGAGGCTCAGCAGGGCCGTGGCAGTGCGCATGTACTCCGGGCCGAAGCAATTGAGCAGGCGCCGCTCGTCGCGGGGCGACAGGTGGCCGGTGAGCACGGCGGCGCGCATGGCGTTGAAGCCGGGCTGCAGGTCGAACACGTTGCCGATCACCACGCCCTCCGGCGCGCCGACCGGCGGCTGGGCGAGGCCACAGTAGGCCTGCATGTGGATCATCAGGCTCTGCACGACGAGGGCATAGGCCAGGAACTCGACCACGCCCGCGCTGCCCGGGCCGCCCCAGTCGCTCGTCGTCACCACCGACACCGGTCCCCGGTTGAGCCAGAACCACGCCTGGGTGCCGTCGCCGCCCAGTGGCTCGGCCGCGACCAGGACGAGCGGGGGATAGGAGGGCAGGCGCGTCAGCATCCCGCGCCGAAACGCCTCCGCGAGGCAGAGCGGGGGCGTGGTGTCTTGCGCGCACCGCTTCTCATCGGCCCCGGTGACGAGATCGGCGCGGAATATCCCGGTCTCAAACTCGAGCTGCCACGCCCGCTGGCGATGGTTGATCTCGTAGAGCAGGTACTGGGCGACGTCGCGGAGCCGCAGGTACTCGTCCGCGGCCCGGGCGCGCGCGCGGTCGTCTCCCTCCTGCGGTCCGAACGCGCCGAAGGCCGCGAACTGCACGCGGACCGGGCTGATCTTCGACTCGGGCGCCCATCGCTGGAGCAGGTAGAGCGTCACGCCGCCGATCAGCAGGACCAGGACGATGCGCGCGGCCATGCCGCGCCCCGGGCGCCACCACCGGGTGGCCGGGCGCGCGCCCGGGGCGTCGGCCGCGCCCGCTGGGGCCGGCGCCGCGCGGCCGGCGGTCAGCGCGAGGAAGCTGCCCACCACCGCGACGAACCCGACCGACACCCGCCGGAAGAGATAGCTCTGCAGGAACAGGGCCGGGTCGAGCGCGACCTGATAGCGCCACTGGATGTACTGGTACGCGACGACGCAGACGCCGACGTACAGGAACCCGACCAGCAGGACCGGCTCGAGGACCGGCCAGTACGGCGTGCGCTTCAGATAGTCGAGGAGCGTCTTCCAGAGATCGCCGAGCATGCGCCGTGCGCCCGCGCGGGGGTCAGCCGCCGGCGGCGCCGGTCAGCGCGGCGGCCTTCGCCGCCTCCGGCCTCAGCAGCAGCGGCGTGGCCAGCGACTTGATCGTGTACTCGAAGGCGGTGGGCGGTGTCTTCAGCTCGGCCAGCGGCGCGAAGGCGTAGACCATGACCGCGCCGTCCTTGTCGAGCCGGTCGGGATAGGTGAGCCAGGTCCGCGTCTGCGGGGCCAGGGAATCCCAGAGCGCGCGGTCGAGCGCGGAGAGCTCGAAGCTGGCCGGAATCCGCGCGGTCCCGCTGATCACGACCAGACGGTCCTGCTCCCGGGAGAGCGTGACGGGCCCCGGCCGCCCCGCCGCCCGCAGCAGGATCGGAACCAGCCGGTACTTGCCGGCCACCGAGTTCAGCTCGTAGCCGACGTGCTGCACGGTCACGCTGGCGATGACGCCCTCCGCGGCCGCCCCCATCTGGACGTTGGTGTGGGTCGTCTGCGGATCATTGACCGTCCGGCCGCCCGCGCCCAGCGCCGCCGTCGCCGCGAGCGCCAGCCCGATCCACGCCACCGTGTAGGTCGTCACCCGTTTCGTCCACATGTCGCCCTCCTTTCGGACCCCTAGCGTCGGCGGCTCACGCTCCGGGTGTAGGCCTCGACGAAGCTCGCCCATCCGCCGTTCTTCGCGAAGTCCAGCGTCGAGTAGAGGCGGGACACGGTCTTCTTGGGGAAGTAGACGGAGATGCCGTGGGAGTGGGCGACCCCGGTGCCCTTCGCCCCGGCCGCGATGACGACCTTCTTCAGGGCGGCGCGAACCGCGCCGCACGCCCGCTCGAGACCGGCCCGCTCGAG
This sequence comes from Methylomirabilia bacterium, assembly GCA_041478145.1. GTDB lineage: Bacteria > Methylomirabilota > Methylomirabilia > Rokubacteriales > CSP1-6 > CAMLFJ01. Next base: position 1,556 of record JBGOVO010000257.1, on the reverse strand, counting down.
ACCGGCCCGCTCGAGATCGGGATGATCCACGTGCCGGACGAGCAGATCGCAGAGGTCGGCGAGATCGCAGTACTGGTCGTAGGGAGCGGTGTACTCCTGGACCTGGGCCCGGAGGGCCATGATCGCGCCGCGGGCGCCCGCGTGCTTCAATGCGGGGGCGAGCACGCGACCGAGCCCGTTGACCGCGCCGGCGAGGGCGCCGATCCCCGAGAGATCCGCGGCGGCGAGGGTCACGCCATCGGAAGGCTTGTACGACGCGATGTACTTGGTCACGACCAGCTTGGCCAGCTCCGCCGGCGCCATCGAGGGCCGGGCGGCGAGGGCCTTCAGGATGGTGTCGTAAGGCCAGCCGTCGTTGGGCTCTTCCTCTTCGGACCCGCAGGTCAGGCTGACGGAGTCCCGGATCTGATAGGCGACCTCGACCATGCTCATCAGGCACGCGTCGAACCCCAGGATGTCGAGCTTCCGCTTGAGGATGCGTCGGATGTCGACGAGCACGCGCTTGAGCTCGGCGTTGTCGAGGAAGTCCTTGGCCTGGTCGTCGAACGCGATGGCCCGGGAGGACACCATGGTCGCCACCGTGGACTTGAACAGCGAGCGCCGGCCTCGCTTGGCCGCGGCCCGTATCGTGCCCATCCGGATGGGCGAGCCGGCCGCCAGTCCCCGCGCGATCACCGCGCCCTTCCGGACGACGGGCGGGGCCGCCCCGCTGAAGTAGTCGCCCTCGTAGAGGTTTGAATCGTCCCAGCCGGCGCCGTGGTTCCAGATGACCAGCATGTAGTGGTCGGCGGGATGACCGGTAGTGGCCCACGTGACGAAGTCCCGCAGGACGGCGGGGTCGCCGGTGTCCGTCTCGCCGAGCGACGCGACGACATCCTCCGCGAGGGTCGTCCCTTTCCGCAGGAGGTACCGGTTCGTCTGACGCTTGCTGCCGGACCGGTCGAACTGGGCCACGATGGCGAGGTGGTCGCTGGAGCCGACCGTTTTCATCTCGGACAGGTCGGCGACGCCGGCGCTGTCGAGGTCGTTGTCCCCGGCGAGGTACACCATGATGGTCCATCGCTTCCTCGTCCGCGCGGTCCGCGCCATCCCCGCCTCCCCGTGCTGGTGTTCGAGCGCCCGGCTACCGCACCCGTGGGGGGAATCGGCGCTCGCGCAAGGGCATTCTGCGCTCACACGGTCGTGGCGGGAAGGGAATAGCAACGCGTAAGATGGATGGTGCGATGGCCGACGGTCTCGTGGACCAGCACGTGAGGGGCCTCGTGATCCTCGAACGGATCGACGCGGAGTATTTTGCCACGCGCGCCAGCAATCCCAGCGTGGGCGACTACGAGAGAGCGCTCATGGGGTGGCGCGGCCTGGCCACCGCGTGGATCGTGGAGACCGAGGCGTTGCTCGGATCGGACTCCCTCGCGGTGAGTGAGTTCCGCGCCGCGGTGGGGCCCGCGTCGGCACCCCCGGGCCACAGCGTCGCCTGGGGTGGGATTCGGGGCGGGCTGGAAGCGAAGCTGGAAGCGCTCCGGAAGATCATCGGGCGCCACCGCGGCGAGCCACGG
>JBGOVO010000298.1:0-5089 GCA_041478145.1 Methylomirabilia bacterium | reverse complement strand
CTACGACGCCGACTTCCGGTCGCTGGCGCGTCGTTACCCGGCCTTCTCGTACCTGCCCGCGCTGCGGGAGCCGCCGCCCGTGTGGCGCGGGGAGAAGGGGGAGCCCGCGGAGGCGGTCGATCGCCTCGTGTACGGGATAGACCGGCTGGTGGTCTACGTATGCGGGGGCGGGGAGACCATCAACCGGGTCCGCGACGTGCTCGTCCGGAAGGGCATGGACCGGAAGAGCGTGAAGTGGGAGAAGTTCTGGTGAAGGCCGAGGTCTATCACCTGCAGATCAACGTGCGCGACGCGGCGGTGTCGCTGCCCTTCTACCGGGATCTGCTGGGTTACCTCGAGTACCGCACGGTCTACCAATCCGAGACGGTGGCCGGCTTCTCGGGCCGGGGCGCCGACATCTGGATCATCGCCACGCATCCGGCCCATGCCGGCCCGGGCTTCCATCGCAAGCGCACCGGTCTCAACCACGTGGCCCTGCGCGTGGAGCGGCGGGACGACGTGGACCGCTTCCGGAAGGAGTTCCTGCAGCCGCGAAAGCTCGGCACGCTCTACCGGACGCCCCGCGAGTTCCCGGAGTACCGGCCCGGCTACTACGCGGTCTTCTTCGAGGATCCGGACCGCCTGAAGCTCGAGGTCGTGCACATCCCGCCCGCGCCGGCCCGCTAGCATGGCCGATCTCAACGGCGGGCACCTGGTCGCGCGCACCCTCAAGCAGGCGGGGGTGGGCCACATCTTCACGCTCTGCGGCGGCCACATCCTGCCGATCTACGACGGCTGCATCACGGAAGGCGTGCAGATCGTGGACATGCGCCACGAGCAGGCCTGCGCGCATGCCGCCGACGCCTACGCGCGCCTCACCCGTAACATCGGCGTGGCGGTGGTGACCGCGGGGCCGGGCGTCACCGACGCGGTCACTGGGATCGCCAATGCCTACTCCGCGCGGAGCCCCGTGCTCCTGATCGGTGGCGCCGCGCCGCTCGGCCTGCGCGGGCTCGGCTCGCTGCAGGAGGTGGAGCAGGTGGATCTGCTCCGCCCGATCACCAAGGGGTCGTGGACGGTGTCCGAGACGCGCCAGATTCCGGAGGTGCTCACCACCGCCATCCGCCACGCGCTCACCGGCCGGCCGGGGCCGGTGTTCGTCGAGATCCCGGTGGATCTGCTCATGACGGTCGTGGAGGACCGGCTGGCCCCGATTCCCACCGCCTATGCGCACCGCCGCCCGACCGCGCCCGATCCGGATTCGGTGCAGGAGCTGGCCGCGCTGCTTGGGCGCGCCGAGCGGCCGGTGATCATGGCGGGCAGCGGCGTCTACTGGGACGACGCGGCCAAGGACCTGCAGGCCCTCGCCGAGCGGGCGGGCGTTCCCGTCTTCATGAACGGCGCGGGGCGTGGCTGCCTCCCGCACGATCACCCGCAGGCATTCTCGCAGGCGCGCGGCTTCGCCCTGGGCCAGGCGGACGTCGTGCTCGTGCTCGGCACGCCGCTCGACTTCCGGCTGGGCTACGGGCGCGCGCCGTCCTTCGCCGAGACCGTGCAGGTGGCCATGGTGGACTGCGACCCGGTGGAGCTGGGACGCAACCGGCCGCTCGCGGTCGGCCTCTCGAGCCACATCGGGCTCACGCTCCGCGCCCTCGCCGACACGCTGCCGCGCGAGCTCGCCTCGCGCTACGCGCCGTGGCGGCAGGCGGTCCGGAAGAAGGAAGCCGACTCGCAGGCGAGGCTCATGGCCGAGCGGCTCTCGGACGACGTGCCGATCAGCCACTACCGTCTGGGGCACGAGATCGCCGCGGTGGTGGACGCCGGCACGACGGTGGTGGGTGACGGCGGTGACGTCGTCGGCTGCGCGGCCAAGATCGTCCCGCTCTCGCGTCCCGGCCAGTGGCTCGACCCGGGGCCGTTCGGTTGCCTCGGCGTGGGGCCGCCCTTCGCCATCGCGGCCAAGCTGCTGCGCCCCGAGCAGCGGGTGCTGCTGATCGCCGGCGACGGCGCCTTCGGGCTCAACGGCATGGAGGTGGAGACCGCGGTGCGGTTCGGCCTGCCGATGACCGTGGTGATCGGCAACGACGGCGGCTGGGGGCAGATCCGCAACCCGCAGCTCTCCTTCTTCGGGGCGGAGCGCGCGGTGGGGACCTCGCTACCTTTCACCCGCTTCGACCAGATGGTGGGGGCCCTCGGCGGCAAGGGGATTCACGTGACCGAGCCGAGCCAGCTCCGACCGGCGCTGGAGCGGGCCCTCGGCTCGGGCGAGGTCTACGCGATCAACGTGGTGCTGGACCCGGCCGCCTACCGGCGCACCGGCCAAGTCTCCATGGCGATCTGATGCTCTCCCTCACCCGGCCCTCTCCCCCTTCGGGGGCGAGGGAGCTCGCGTGAAGATCACGTTCCTCTGCCCGCACCTGCGCATCGCGGGTGGCGTCCGCGCGATCTTGATCCACGCCGACCGACTGGCCCAGCGCGCCCACGACGTCACGCTGCTGGTGCCGGGCAAGGGCGCGCTCACCGCGTGGTGGCGCAACCGGGTCCAGCGCCCACCCGACTGGATGCCGGAGCTGCGGGCGCGGGTCCGCTGGGTGCCGGAGTGGAGCGGGGCGCGGGTGCCCGACGGCGATGCGGTCATCGCCACCTCGTGGCAGTCGGTGGAGGCGGTGGCGGCGGCCCCGGCCCAATGCGGACGGAAGTTCTACTTCATCCAGCACTTCGAGAGCCTCTATCACGGCGCGGCGGCTCTCGTGGACGCCACCTACCGCGTCCCGCTCCGGAAGATCGTGATCTCGACGTGGCTCGCCGACGTCATGGCCGAGCGCTTCGACACCCCGGCCGCGGTGATCGTCACCCCGGTGGACGGAGCGCTCTTCCGACCGGTGCCGGTCGAGGACGACGGCAAGCTCCGCGTGCTGATGCTCTTTCACGAGTATCCGTGGAAGGGCGTGGCCGACGGCCTCGAGGCCTTCGACCGCGTCCGAGCCCGCCATCCGAACGCGATCCTCGTGGGCTTCGGCGTCAAGCGGCCGCCCCGCAAGCTGCCCTTCGCCGAGTTTCACGAGAACCTGCCCCAGGCGCGGCTGGCCTGGCTCTACAGCCGCTGCCCGATCTATCTGTGCCCGTCCTGGGACGAGGGGCTCGGCATGCCCGCCATGGAGGCGATGGCGTGCGGGGCCGCGCTCTGCACCTACGACAACGGCGGGTGCCGCGACTACGCCATCGACGGCCGCACCGCGGTGGTGGCGCCCCGCCGCGACGTCGACGCGCTGGCGTGGGGACTCTCCCGGCTGGTGGAGGACGCGGAGTTCCGGCGGAGGGTCGCTCGACACGGGCAGGAGTTCGTGAGGACTCAGTTCGACTGGGAGCGCGCTACCGCGCGGCTCGAGGCGGTGCTGGCCGCGCGGTAGCGCCGAGGCGGGGTCAGGCTAGGCGGAAGCGGTGACGGGCTCGACGTGCTCCAGGACCCGATCCGAGTGGGAGGGGGTCGGGCGCCGGGAGCGAACCGTACGGTTGGTCCAGCGCGCCACCACGTGTCCCAGCGTCTGCTCCTCGATCAGGCCTTCCGACTTCATCTGTTTGAAGACCTGCGTCCAGCCGGAGCTCTGCTGGGCCAGGAAGAGAATCTCGTCGAGGCTCTTCCGCGACGGAAGATCGGGCGCGGTCTGGGCGTCGTACAGCGCGTGGGCGATCTGCGAATCCGAGGGCATCGAGCTCGGCTCGCGCCGGTAGCCCGCCCCGAGTAGCAGCCGGAGCGTCGTGCTTCCTGTCGTCCGCTCTGAAACCATCATGGTTCGTTCCTCCCCTGTGGCGATTCCGGCCGGGTCCGGCGCACTCATCGACCGTGGCCGCGCTGATGATGCGGCAGGCGATGAGCCCGCACGAGCTGACCGGGGTACTCGTGCGGTCGGGACTCCAGGGCGTGACGCTCCCGGAAGCTCCCGCGCGAGGCGTGAAGTCCTGCGAGACGATGCCCGCGGTGGCTCGCGCCCGGATTCGCATCACCGGGTCGGCTTCCGCTGGGCCTCGCGCCCTTCACACTCCTGCCGTCCGCAAAGTCCGCCATGGCTAGTGCCGGACAAACGTAGGGCAAACTCGGTGCCAGTTTTCGCGCGGGAGGAAAGCCCTATTGCTACGGAGATTTACGAGGGATGCGCCTACAGTTCGGCCGGAGGGGGGTGACGAGGAGCGCTAGACAGTGTACCGATTTCGGACGCTCGATCCTGACCCCGCAGGATCTGCGTCTACTCGGCAACAATGTGTGAGCCGCAAGAGGATCAGCGAGGCAGCCAATCTCGGAGCGGCTTGACGACGGCGCCGGCCTTGACCAGCCCCTCCCGCACGGCGGCCACGATCTTGTCCGAGCCCGGGCTGTCGCCGTGGATGCAGATGGTCTCGACCTTGGCGCCGATTACCTTCCCGGTGATCGTCCGCACCTTACCCTCCATGGCCATGCGGACGGCCTGCTCGGCGGCCCGGGCGGGGTCCGTGATGAGGGCGTCCTTGCCGAGCTTGCGGGTGACGAGCTGGCCGTCGTCGGCATAGACGCGGTCGGCGAAGCCCTCGGCGGCGATGCGGAGGCCCTTCACCTTGCGGGCCTCGGCGTCGTACTTGGTCATGGCCATGGTCATCAGGATGAGCTGGGGATCCAGCTCGAGCACCTGCTCGGCGGTGGCCCGCGACAGCGGCAAGCTCTCCTCGAACATGTGGTACTGGATGCCGTGCGGCTTCACGTGCTGGATGCGCGTGCCCGCGGCCTGGGCGAAGGCCGAGAGCGCGCCGATCTGGTAGCGGTGGTAGTCCTGGAGCTCGGCCGGGGAGACGTCCATGCGGCGGCGGCCGAAGCCCATGAGGTCGGGCAGGCCCGGGTGCGCGCCCACCGCGACGCCGTGCTGGATGGCCAGCTCCACGGTGCGGCGCATCACGTGCGGGTCCCCGCCGTGGAAGCCGCAGGCGACATTGGCGGAGGTGATGTTCGGCATCACCTCCTCGTCGTGGCCCAGGGTCCAGCGGCCGTAGCTCTCTCCCATATCGCAGTTGATGTCGATGTGGACGGGCTGGCTCATAGCTTGGGCAAGACCTCCGTGGCGATCCACTCCACCTGCTCCGG
>JBGOVO010000416.1:0-3284 GCA_041478145.1 Methylomirabilia bacterium | reverse complement strand
GGAACCGTTCGTGACCGACAACGGCAACTGGATCGTCGACTGCGCGGTGCGGCCCATCGAGGCGCCGGCGGAGTTCGCACGCGACCTCCGGGCGATTCCCGGGGTGGTGGATACCGGCTTGTTCCTCGGCATCGCCGATCTGGTGCTGGTGGCCGAGGCCGGAGGGATCCGCGAGATGAGGCGGGGAGACTCGATCGCGTGAGACGGATCCGGTCGCGGTGAAGGCGATCCGGCGGTTTCCCGACCCCGAAGCGGTGAGCCGGGCCGCGGCGCAGGATCTGGTGGAGCTGGCGCGCGCGGCCATCGGCGAGCGCGGGCGGTTCTGGGTGGCGCTATCGGGCGGCTCGACCCCCCGTCGCATGTACGAGATCCTGAGCGAGGGCCCCCGCTGGGCGCAGATCGACTGGTCGGGCGTCGAGTTCTTCTGGGGAGACGAGCGGATGGTGCCGCCGGAGCATCCGGAGTCCAACTACGGCGTGGCGGCCGCCACGCTGCTCGGCAAGCTCGGTATCGCGCCGGAGCGGATCCATCGCATCCACGGCGAGTTGCCGGATCCGGAGCAGGCGGCGGCGCGCTACCGGGACGAGCTGGCCCGCGTATTCGCCGTTCCCGCTGACGGGCTGCCGCCCATCTTCGACCTGATCCTGCTGGGCATGGGGCCTGATGGCCACACCGCGTCGCTCTTTCCCTTCAGCCAGGCCCTGACCGAGCGGCGCCACTGGGTGGTCAGCCACCAGGTCGCGCGACTCGGGACGGCGCGGATCACGATGACGCCCCCCATCCTGAACCGCGCCGCGGAGGTGCGGCTCCTGGTCACCGGGTCCGACAAGGCCGGGACACTCCGCGAGGTGCTCCTCGGGGCGCGCAAGCCCGAGCGGCTGCCCGTGCAGCTCGTGGTGCCCGAGGCGGGCCGCCTGGTCTGGCTCGTCGACCGCGCGGCGGCCGCGGAGCTGCCCGCCGACCCGTCCTCGTGACCCACCGAACCGCCCCCGGGCTTGGCCGTGTCCAATCCACATGGGCGGGAGCGTGCGGGCGGCACTGCGGGGGCACTGGCCGGAGTACCTGATGGAAGCGGCCCACCTCGGGGCCTTCATGCTGTCAGCGTGCGCCTTCACCACACTGCTGTACCATCCTGGATCTCCAGTAGGACAACTAGTTGCAGGGCAGACGCTGAGGCGTGCTCTCATGGGCCTGGTGATGGCGCTCACCGCGGTGGCGATCGTCTACTCCCCGTGGGGCCGGCGGTCGGGCGCGCACTTCAACCCGGCCGTCACCCTGACCTTCTGGCGGCTGGGCAAGATCGCGGGGTGGGACGCGGCCTTCTATATCGCGGCGCAGTTCGCTGGAGGACTCGCCGGAGTCGTGGCGGCCAGGATCTGGCTGGGGGCTCCGGTGGCCGATCCGGCCGTTCACTACGCGGTCACCGTGCCAGGGCCGGCGGGCCCGCTGGTCGCCTTCGGCGCCGAGATCGCCATGTCGTTCGTCCTGATGCTGGTGGTGCTCGGGGTGTCCAATAGCCGGCACGCCGCCCTCACCGGTCTCTGCGCGGGGGCGCTCGTGGCGGTGTACATCACGATCGAGGCGCCGCTCTCCGGCATGAGCATGAACCCGGCGCGCACCCTGGCCTCCGCGGTCCCTGCGCAAACCTGGACCGCGCTCTGGGTCTATTTCATCGGGCCCTTGATCGGCATGTTCCTGGCGGCCGACCTGTACCTGTGGCTGGCGCAGGGCCGGGAGGCGGTCTGTGCCAAGCTCTACCACCACGCCGGCTCCCGCTGCATCTTCCGCTGCGGCTATGCCGAGCGGGTCGCGATGGGCGAGACGACACCGGGATCGCGCGCGCGGTCCGCCGCGGTGGTCACGGGGCTCGGCTTGCTGGCGCTCAGCGCGTTGGCGACGCCCGCGGTGCTCGCCCAGCAGCCGGCTCCGCTCGCCGAGGCACCCGACGCCCGCGTGGCGGCGGTGGGGGCGATCGGCCTGACGGTGTCGGACATGGATCGCTCGGTGGCTTTCTACGGCGACGTCCTCGGATTCGAGAAGGCGTCGGACGTGGAGGTGGCGGGCCCGGCCTACGAGCAGATCACGGGAGTGTTCGGCGTGCGGGCGCGCGTGGTGGTGATGCGGCTCGGCAGCGAGCGCATCGAGCTGACGGAGTACCTCGCGCCGCGCGGACGCGTTGCCCCCGCCGACTCACGGAGCAACGACGCCTGGTTCCAGCACATCGCGATCATCACCAGCGACGTCGAGCAGGCCTATCTCTGGCTGCGCCGCCACAAGGTCCAGCACGTCTCGCCGGGCCCGCAGCGGCTGCCCGACTGGAACCCCAAGGCGGGCGGGATCAAGGCGTTCTACTTCCGCGATCCCGACGGGCATCCGCTCGAGATCCTGGAGTTCCCGCCCGACAAGGGCGAGGCGCGGTGGCACCGGCCTTCCGACCGCGTCTTCCTCGGCATCGACCATACCGCGATCGTGGTCGCCGACACCGAGCGCGGGCTCCGCTTCTACCGGGATCTGCTGGGTCTGCGGGTGGCCGGAGAGAGCGAGAACTGGGGCCCGGAGCAGGAGCGGCTCAACAACGTCTTCGGAGCGCGGCTGCGGATCACCACGCTGCGCGCCGCGACCGGGCCCGGCATCGAGCTGCTCGAGTACCTCACGCCGCGCACCGGACGTCCCGCTCCGGTCGACGCGGCCGCAAACGACCTGGTGCACTGGCACACCACGGTGATCCCCGCTGATCCCGCCGCCTCGGCGGCGCGGCTGCGCGGCGGGCGTGCCGACTTCGTGTCGCCGGGCCTGGTGGCGCTCCCCGACCGGACCCTGGGCTTCGGAGCGGGCTTTCTCGCGCGTGATCCCGACGGCCACGCGCTCCGCGTCGTCGGGCAGGAGAGCGTGCGGTGAATCGTACGAACGGATCGCGTCCTCACCCCGAAAGGACATCGAACGGCATGACGTGCAAGGAGGCGATCGACGTTCTCGGTGAGTATCTCGAAGAGACCCTCAGCCCCGAGCTGGCCGCGGAGCTTGAGCGGCACCTGCGCGACTGCGCGCCCTGCCGCGCCTATCTCAACACCTACCGGAAGACGCGCGAGCTGACCGGCAGGGCCGGGCGCGCCCCGATGCCGGAGGAGATGAAGCAGCGCCTCCGCCGCTTCCTCCTCGACCGGCTCGGCAAGCCGGAGGAGCGCTAGCCGAGGTCGTGGAGCAGGTGGGCGGTGGTGAGCACGCCCTGGAAGAGGTGATCCAGGTTCAAGTGCTCGTTGGGGCTGTGCTGGCGATTGTTGGCG
>JBGOVO010000297.1:0-5135 GCA_041478145.1 Methylomirabilia bacterium | reverse complement strand
CCGCTTCGAGCTGGCCGACGGCGGCACCCTCTTCCTCGACGAGATCGCCGACCTCTCGGCGGTGACCCAGCCCAAGATCCTGCGCGTGCTGCAGGAGGGTGAGTTCGAGCGGGTCGGCGGCACCAAGACGATCCGGGTGGACGTGCGCATCGTCACCGCCACCAATCAGGATCTGGCCACCCTCGTGCGGGACCGGCGCTTCCGCGAAGACCTTTTCTACCGCCTGAATGTCATCACGATCCAGGTGCCGCCGCTCCGGGAGAAACACGAGGACGTGCCGGTCCTCGCCCAACACTTCCTCCGCGTCTACGCGGCCAAGAACAATCGCCAGCTCGACGGCTTCACCGACGAGGCTTTGGGCTGCCTCGAGGCCTATTCCTGGCCGGGCAACGTGCGCGAGCTCGAGAACGTGATCGAGCGCGCGGTCGTCCTGGCCCGCGGCACGCGCGTGGAGGCGGGCGACCTGCCCGACGCGGTGCGCGAGCGCTCGGTCATGCTGCTCCGGAGCGGGGCGGGCGCGCCGGCGGAGGGCCCGGGCGGGGCCTCCGTGCCCGACGGCGTCTTCCAGATCCGAGTGGGCACGCCGCTGTCGGAGGTCGAGCAGCGGCTCCTCGAGGAGACGCTGCGGCTCACGAAGGGCAACAAGACGCTCACCGCCAAGATGCTCGGCATCGATCCCAAGACCGTCTTCCGCAAGCTCAAGCAGGGTGAAGCCGAGGACACGTCGCCGGGCGAGCCGGGCGGCGACCGCCCGCCCGCCCGCTGACCGCCGTGGCCTTCGAGACCCTCCGCTTCGAGGTGGCCGACGGCGTCGGCACCGTCACCCTCGACCGGCCGGACAAGCTCAACGCGCTGAACGCCGTCATGCTGGACGAGCTGCTCGCGGTGCTGGAGCAGGCCGACGCCGACGACGCGGTGCGGGTGCTGATCGTCACCGGAGCCGGTCGCGCCTTCTGCGCCGGCGCCGATCTCTCGGGCGGGGGCAAGACCTTCGACCGCGTCGCCCGGGGGCGGGGAGAGGCGCCCGGCGAGCATCGCGACGGGGGCGGGCGCGTCACCCTGCGCATCTTCGACATGAAGAAGCCGCTGATCGCGGCGATCAACGGACCGGCGGTGGGCTTTGGCATCACGATGACCCTGCCCATGGACATCCGCATCGCCTCGACGGCCGCGCGCATCGGCTTCGTGTTCTCCCGACGAGGCGTGGTCCCGGAGGCGTGCAGCACCTGGTTCCTGCCGCGCCTGGTGGGACCGAGCCGCGCCGCGGAGTGGGTCTACACCGGGCGCGTGTTCCCGGCCGAGGAAGCGCTGGAGGGCGGGCTCGTCAGCCGCGTCGTTCCCCCCGAGCGGCTCCTCCCGGTGGCCCGCGAGCTGGCGCGGGAGATCGCGGAGAACACCTCCGCCGTCTCGGTGGCGCTGTCGCGCCAGCTCATGTGGCGCCTGCTCGGCGCCGACCACCCGATGGAGGCGCATCGGCTGGATTCCAAGTGCATGGACTGGACGGGCCGCTCGGCGGACGCCTACGAGGGCGTGAGCGCATTCCTGGAGAAGCGCCCCGCGCGCTTCACCCTCCGGCCGAGCACCGACATGCCGCCCTTCTATCCCTGGTGGCGCGAGCGCTCCTTCGAGCCGTGAGCCGCGCGAGGCGGTGAGCGGCACTCCGTTCACCGGCACAGCTCTGCTGTGCCTGATCGTCTTCTCCAGCACCGTGTGCGTCGGGGCCTTCGGCCCGCTCTTGCCGGAGATCGCCCGCGCGCAGGCGTTGCCCGACTGGCAGCTCGGCGTCCTCGCCGGGGCCTTCGGCTTCGCGCGAATGGCCGCCGATCTTCCCGCCGGCGCGCTCGCCACCCGGCGGCTCGGCACCGCGCTCGCCCTCGCGCCCGTCGCCCTGCTCGTGGGCATGCTGCTGCTCGCCACCGCGGGCCCGTTCCCCATCCTGGTCCTGGGCCGGCTCTTCACCGGCCTCGCCCACACCCTCGTCATGGTGAGCAGCCTCACCGCCGTCTTGCAGGAGCAGCACGGCCCGCGCGCGTCGGTCCGGCTCAACACCCTCGAGTTCTCCGGCATGCTCGGAGTTCTCGGGGGCCTCACCCTCGTGGGCCTCCTCCCCGAGCGCTGGCGCTGGAACACGACGCTGCTGGTCGCGTCGGTGCCCGTCGTGGTCTCGCTCGCGTCGGCGCTCCTGCTGCTCCGCTTCTTTCCCGCCCGTGCCGCGCCCGGGCCGTCCGCCACGCGGCGGGCGCCCGCCGCCGCGATCGCGTCGGGCGCCGGGGTCGAGGCGGTCCCGCCCATCGTCCGGCTCATGTTCGCGCTCGGCGCGATCATGGCGCTCGCCTGGTCCGCGGTGAGCCAGTTCGTCATCCCGCTGCGCGGCACGCGCGAGTTCGGGCTCGACCGGAGCGGCATCTCGGGCCTGCTCTCCCTGGCGCAGCTCGTGGACCTGATCGTGCTGCTGCCGGTGGGCTGGCTGGCCGATCGCGTCGGCCGGCCCCCGGTGCTGGGGGCGGTGGCCGCCGTCCTCGGCCTCGGCCTGTTGGCGGTGGGCCTCGGCTCGCTGCCGTTCCTGGTCGTGGGGTGCGCGCTCTTCGGACTCGGGATGGCGGGGTGGATGCTGCCGCTCGGCGTGATCCGCGAGCACACCGACGTCACGCGGCTCGGATGGCGGACGGGCGTCTATCGCGTCGGGGTGGACGGCGCGATCTTCCTCGGCCCGCTGATCTGCGGGGTGCTGGGCGAGACCTACACGCCGATCTTCATCGCGCTGGTCGGAGCCGCCGCCTTCGGCATCGCGGTGAAGCTGGGACGGGGATGAGTCCCCTCACCCTGCCCTCTCCCCGGAGGGGAGAGGGGAGAGGGAAGCGGCGTGGCGGCTCAGCCTTTGAAGGCGACCTTCTTGTGGTTGCCGTCGCAGAACGGCTTGTTGGCCGAGGTGCCGCAGCGGCAGAGGAAGATGGTGTCCCCTCCCTTGCCGGGCACGGCGTTGCCCTGGCCGTCCTGCACCTCGCACTCCCCCTTCACCATCAACGGCCCGTCGGTGATCACCTTCACGGTCACTGGCATCGGCACTCTCCTTTTCGCGACATCGTCATGATCGAACCGCCGCGGGCCGAGTATACTCCAGGTCGACATGAGCCCGGGGCTCCCGGCATGACCGGACGCCTGCTCGGCGCGATGGCCCACTCCGCCGCGCGTCGCTACGGCACCGAGCGCGTCTCCGAGCTGGCCCACGCGCTCCAGTGCGCCGAGCTCGCGCAGGCGGCGGACGCGGACCAGGAGCTCACCCTGGCCTGCCTGCTCCATGACGTGGGGCGCTTCGCGGTGGACCAGTCCCTGATCTTCGACCGGGTCGGCGGGGCCCGGCCGGGCACGCGCGGGCATCACGAGGTCGGCGCGGACCTGATCACGCCGTTCGTGCCCGAGCGGGTGGCCTGGCTCGTGCGCATGCACGCCGACGCCAAGCGCTATCTCTGCGCCACCGAGCCCGGTTATCATGCGACGCTGTCGCCGGCTTCCCAGCACACGCTCACCCTGCAGGGCGGCCCGATGAGCCCGGACGAGGTCGCGCGGCACGCGGCGCATCCTTGGCTCGGCGACGCCCTTCGCCTGCGGCGCTGGGACGACCAGGCCAAGGTGGTGGGCAAGATGACGCGGCCGCTCGAGACCTGGGAGCCGCTGCTTCGGACCTATTTCGGGTGACCCACGACCCGCCGCTGCCGGCGCCGTTCGCCGAGCTGTTCGAGCCCCTGGCCGAGGTGAAGTTGAGCGGTTGCGGCGATCGAGGAGTGGGAGACCCGGGAGGTCGTGGCGAAGGCCACCGGCCGCTTCTTCCCGATGCGGAGCGCGGAGGCCGCGGCGCCTAGTCGGCGCGCTTGAACTTCTGGAAGGACCGCATCTCCCGCGGCGGGTTCAGGAACTGCCCGTAGCCGGTATAGGAGACTTCTCCCACGTAGACGTCCCCGCGGGAGTCCACCACGATCCCGTGGGGCGCGATGAACTCCCCCGGCTTCTCGCTCACGAACTGGCCGCCGAAGCGCGCCACCCGCTGCCCCTTGGCGTCGAGCACGCTGACGCGCGGGCCGAGGTTCGGTGTCTTCTCGGTGACCGGCATGCCCGAGCCGAGCTCGCCCACGAAGAAGAGCCCGCTCCCGGCGCGGTCCGCGAAGAGCCCGCACGGACGGTGGAGATTGTTCCACTGGCCCTGGTAGCGACCCTTGCCGTCGAAGATCTGTACGCGATGGTTCTCGCGGTCGGCCACGTAGACGAGGCCGTCGTGGTCGGTGACGAGATTGTGGGGCAGGTTGAACTGGCCGGGATCGGTGCCCGCCTCGCCCCACGACATCACGTACGCGCCGTCCGGCGCGTACTTGTGCACCCGCGAGTTGCCGTAGCCGTCGGAGACGAAGAGATAGCCGCTCTTCGGGCAGATCGCCACGTGGGTGGGCCGGTTGAACGGCTTGCCGCCCTGTAGCACCGCCGCCTTGTCGGGATCGCCGATGGTGAGGAGCAGCTTGCCCTCCGGCGTGAACTTCCGGACGGTGTGGTGGAGGTCGTCGGTGAGCCACACCATCTCGTCGGCATCGATGGTGATGCCGTGGGCGCGGCGGACCACGCCCTCGCCCCAGGAGCGCAGGAACGTGCCGTCGCGGTCGAAGACGATGACCGGATGCTCGCTCCGCGTGAAGCAGAAGACCCGGTCCTGCTTGTCCACCGCCGCGCCCGCCACTTCCTGATACCGCCAGCCGTCCGGCAGCTTGCCCCAACCCTCGATGACCGAGAACTTCATTTGCACTCCTCGATGGCCTGCGCCATCCGCTCGAAGCGGCGCCGGAGCGGGGTCAGGCCCTCGTCGTGGGTGATGACGTAGAGGCGGTTGGCGTAGATGGCCCGCAGGACCCGCTCGGCCACGTGCTCGGGCGGCAAGTACCGGCCGATCAGCTCCACCGCGCGCCCCGCGCGCTCCGCCTCCGCGTTGCGCAGCGCTTCCGGGCGGTTGCGGTCGCTGTGCCGGATATTCGTGTTCACGCCCATGGGGCAGAGCACGGACACCCCGATGTCGTAGCCGCGCAGGTCCTTCTGGAGCGTCTCGGACAGGCCGACCACCGCGTACTTCGTCGTGTTGTAGATGCCGAGCCCCT
>JBGOVO010000165.1:0-7982 GCA_041478145.1 Methylomirabilia bacterium | reverse complement strand
ATCGGGCCCGCGCGCGACCTGGTAGCCCTCCTCGTGCACCGCGCGGTGATGCCGGAGACAGAGGAGCGCGAGGTTCGAGAGGGTGGTCGGGCCCCCGTGGGCCCAGTGCCGGAGGTGATGCCCCTGGCCGAAGCGCACGCCGCAGCCCGGGAAGCGGCAGCCCCGATCCCGATGCTGCAGCGCCCGCCGCAAGGCGGGGGGAATCGTCCGGGTCCGGGCTCCGATCTCCACCAGACGCCCCTCGTCGTCGTGGCGCATCACCACCCGGCTCGCGTCGCACGCCAGGCGCTGCGACGTTTCCGCGGAAACGCGTGCGCCATCCTCGAGGACGGATTGGCCCGGCTGATCCGGATCGGCCAGGGCCGCGGCGTCGACGTGGACCACCACCTGGTAGCGCGCGGCTGCGAGCGCCTGCATGAGCAGCGCCCCCACGTCCGGCTCGAGCCGCCCGCGGGGCACCACCATGCCGTCCTCGTCCTGATGGACGTGCAGGGCCCGGCTCGCGTGCCGCCGCGCGGTCTCCCGCGCCTCGGCCTGCCGATCCACCCGCCGCCAGCCGCGCACGATGCGTTCCACGTGGGCGGCCGTGCCCGCCCGGCCCACCGCGAGCAGCCGCGCTTCGGTCTCCGGCGTGGCCACGCGGGTGAGGGCGCGGACCTTGGCGTACGACAGCTCCCCGCGGCCAAGGGCCTGGGCGAAGAGCGGCAGGGTCCCGAGGGCGCGCGACCCGGACCCGCTCACGGGCCGCGCCCAGGTCGAGGCCTACCCGCCAGGCGAGCCACGTGGCGCAGGAGCGGAAGCCCGTGTTCCTACACCCTGGTTTTCGACCTCCCGGGTAACGGCCGGGACGAGCGATCTCGAGACACGGAATGGTTTTTGATCGGGCACCGTCCGACCACGCACGGATGCGCCCGCGCGTGCCCCTGAGCCAGCACTCGCCGCGGGCTGGCGCCGCACGAGCGATTCACCCGCTCGAAGCTGTCAAGCGGAAAAGCGTAGGGTGCCACCAGCTCGCCCGGTGAAACAACAACGACGGGACGAGCGAGTCCCTCCGGTTTGGGGGATACCAAGCTAGAACCGGACCCGGACGCGGTAGCCGAGCGTGGTCGCCCCATCCTTGGGCACCGCGATGGTGAAGCGCGCGGTCGATGCCTGGATCTTCTCGTGCGGGTGGCTCGTCCGCAGCTTCTCCCAGTCGCCCGGCATGGGCTCGACCACCTCGACGCTCACGCCCTCCTTCTTGTGGTTGCGGAGCGTGATCTCCCACTCGATCTCGTAGAGATTCGAGCCGATCCGCTTCCAGTCCTTCTGCACCCGCTCGCCCACCACGTCGAAGGCCTCGCCCATCTTGATGCGCACCCGCTCGTCCTTCGGCGTGTGGTCGATCCAGTCCTCGCCGATGAGCTGCTGGCTGCCCGAGGCGTCCGCCTTGTACACCCGGACCTTGCCCTTGGGCAGCGGGATGCCGAGGCGGTTGTCCTTGGTGTTCTTGATGTCGAGGTAGACGCCCACCTTCTGGTTTGACATCGGCACCCCGTACTGGGTGCGCTGATACCCCGCGGCGCCGTAGTAGATGTAGCGCTTGTCCACCGGGATGTCGGCGGCCGACAGCAACGTGAGCTGCTTGGTCTGGCTGTCCTTGAGGGTCGTGCGGCCGTCCAGCGTATAGAGGTGGTACTCGAAGAAGCCCTCCGACTTGAAGTCGAGGTCGGGCGTGAACGGGCCGGCCTTGGCGGCCATTTCCATTGCTCGGCGGGTATCATCCCGGCTCGCCGCGCGGTTGACATCCCCGGCGACCAGCTTCAGCGTCGCGTCGCGGTAGGTCGCGCCGCTCTGGTTGACGATGGTCACCCAGCCGGTGAGATCAGTCCGGGTGTCGGCTGCGTTGATCAGCATCACGTAGTCGGACTTCCAGTTGATGCCGCCGGTGAGGTACGAGGCCTCCACCCGCTGGAGCGCGGGCCGCGTGTTGCGGAGCAGCCAGGCCAGGGTGGGCTTCGACACCAGGTTCTCGGGCAGGGCCGGCAGCACCACGTTGCCGAAGTGTCCCATGTGGATCTGGCCATTGATGCCGTAGACGGGCCCCCGCGTGGAGAGGAGCACCGCCTCCTGGTAGGTCCCGTTGCCCTGATAGAGGCGCACCGTGCGCCCGACGTATTTCTCCATGAGCTTCTCGCTGGAGAGCAGGTCGTACTCGTAGTTCTGCTCGAGGATGCGGAGCCCCGTGGGGTCGGTGAGCGACCGCAGGTGCACCGAGGTGGGATCGATCTGGGAGGCCACGTCGGCATAGCGCGCCTCCACCACGCCCGGCTCCAGGCGGACCTCGCGCACTTCCTTCACGAGGCCCAGGTTGCCGTTGTAGACCGTGATCATGACTTCGCGCTGATCGGCGGCCGTGATGCTGACCGGCGCGGCGCCAGCCGCGGGGGGCAGCCCCAGCGCGCAGGCCAGGGCCAGAGCGATCAACCGTTTCCGTGTCGTTCTCATCGGCGTCCTCCAGGATCCGGATAGGTGCTGCTGTCCGGTTAGACCGGAGGCCGCGAGGGAAGTTCCAGGCTATTCGGCGAGCCTCAGGATCACGCGCACCTGGGTGGGGAGGTCGGGGCGCTCGGATTCGACTTGCCAGGTGCCGATCTGCGTGAGGCCCTGCGCGAACTCGGCGTAGCGGGCCTGCGGGATCAGAGCCTCCACGGTGGTGGCCGCGTCGGCGCGCCGGCGCTGCGCCTCGCTGCCGCCCACCCGGGCGATGAGCTGGGCGAGCTCGCGCTCGGCCGCGTCGCGGTCCTTGACGGCCACCCGCGCGACGACATCGGCCGACGGCTGGGCGCGCTGGGCGGCGAGCTTCGGCGCGGGCGCCGCGCGCACCGGATCCGGGGGCCGCTCCAGAAGCTCCTTGCGGCTCGCGGCCTCCATGCGCGCCCCGCTCCCGACCTGGCTCTCGCTCGGCGGCTCGGTCTTCGCCGCGGGAGGGGTGGCGGCCACCGGCGGAGACGAAGCCGGGGGCGCCGATGGGGAAGGGGCCGCGAGTGGGGGCGGGGCCACCGAGCCGGGCGACGAATCCCGCTCCATCCGACGCTCGGCCTGCCGCGCGATCTCCACAGTCCGCTGACGCTCTGGCACAATCCCCTGACCCTCCGGCACAGCCCGCTGACCCGGCTCCGGTCGTCCCGGCTTGTCCGCGAGCTGGACGCTCGGCGCCGGTCGCGCTGTCTCCTCGCGCGCGGCTTGCTGCAGCGCGGGTGTCCGCTCGAAGACGTAGACCGCGAGCAGCGCCACCATCACCAGGGCCGTGACCTCGGCGGGCACCTTGACCGAGAGCGGCAGGAAGGCCGCGGCGGCCACGCGACGGTACCAGGGCCGGGGACGCGCGGCGGCGGTGACGCGGTCCACGAAGCCCACCGGCGCGCGCGCGGGCTCCACGCGATGGAGCAGCGCCACCGTGTGCCGCAGGCGATCGAGCTCGCGCCGGCACTCCGCGCAGCCTTCCAGATGGGCCTCGATCGGCCGCCGCTCGTCGGGCGTGAGCGCCTCGTCGAGGAAGGCGGAGAGCGACGCGCGCGCGTCGTGGCAGGTCATGGCAGGAAGCGCTCCAGCTTGTCCTTCAGGTCCGCGCGCGCCCGATGCAGGCGTGACCGGACCGTTCCGAGCTCGAGATCGAGCACCTGGGCGATCTCCTCGTACGAGAGGCCTTCGAGGTCGCGAAGCACCACCACGATGCGCCGCTCCTCGGGCAGCTCGGCGATGGCGCGCGCGAGCGCGGCCTCCAGCTCGCTACGCTCCAGCGCCGCGTCCGGCCGCCGGCTCTCGTCGGACAGGCGCACCAGCGTGTCCTCGCCCTGCCGGACGAGCCGCCGCTCGACCGTCGCGAGGCGGTTCAGGCAGAGGCGCGACGCGATGGCGTAGAGCCAGGTCGAGAGCTTGGCGTCGCCCCGGAACTCGGCGAGCCCCCGGTGGGCACGGAGGAAGGCCTCCTGAGCCACTTCCTCGGCCTCGGCGGCATTGCCCAGCATCCGCAGGGCCACGCCGAACACGCGATGCTGGTACATCGTCACCAGCTCCTCGAAGGCGGATTCCTCACCGGCGCGTAGCCGGTCCAGGAAGCGCGGCGCATCGCCTGCCTCCGCCTCTCGCACGGTAAGACCATACCGCGGGGGCGAAGTTCCCGCGCACAAAAGCCGGCGGCGGACCCCGAGGCCCCGGCGGCCCGTCGGGGAGGCATGGTAGACTCCGCGGCGTCATGGACAAGCGCGACCGCGTGCTGGCGGCGATCCGGCGCGGGCCCGTGGATCGGCCCCCGGTCTCCTTCTGGCGCCATGTCCCGGACGTCGATCACACCGCGGCGGGACTCGCGGAGGCGATGCTGGCCTTCCAGCGCCGCTGGGATCTCGACTTCATCAAGGTCATGTCGAGCGGCGTCTACTGCGTCGAGGACTGGGGCTGCACGGTGGCCTACCAGGGCTCGCCGAACGGCGCCAAGCAGTGCACCCGGCACGCGGTACAGAGCCGCGAGGACTGGGCGCGGATCCGCCCGCTCGATCCGGGAGCCGGCGCGCTGGGGCGCGAGCTGGACGCGGTCCGGCTGATCGCCCGCGGCCGCGCGGACGACGCGCCGATCCTGCACACGCTCTTCTCTCCGCTCACCGTCGCCCGCAAGCTGGCGGGGGACCGGCTCGTGGACGACCTGCGCCGTGACCCGGCCGCGGTCGAGCCCGCGCTCGACGCCATCACCGATACCATGGCGCGGCACGCGCGCGCGGCGCTCGAGGCGGGGGCCGACGGCCTCTTCTTCGCCACCCAGACCGCGGCGAAGGACGTGGTCACTCCCGAGGAGAGCGCCCGCTTCGAGCTGCCGCGGATGCGGCGCATGCTGGACGCGGTGGCCGGACGCTCGGCCTTCACGCTGCTCCACGTGCATGGCCGCGACATCTACTTCGACCAGGCGGCCGGCCTCCCGGTGCACGGCGTCAACTGGCACGATCGGCTCACCGCCCCCGGGCTCCGCGAGGCCCAGCGGCGGTTCGAGGGCGCCGTCGTGGGCGGGCTCAGCGAAGGCCGGACCTTGCAGAGCGGGCCGCCCGACGCGGTCGCCGCCGAGGTGCGCGACGCGATCACCCAGACCGGCGGGCGGGGGGTGATGGTCGGGCCCGGCTGCGTGCTGCCGCTCGCCACGCCCGACGCGCACCTGGCCGCGGTGGTGGCCGCCGTGAAGGCCACGTCCGGAGGCGCTCGGTGACGATCGGCGCGGTGCTCCGCCGGAGCGCGCTCGCGCTGCTGCTCCTCGCCGCCGTCCCCGCCGTCGCGTTCGCCCAGCCCGCCGGCGAGCTGCGCGTGGCCCTGCCGTGGACGCCCGAGAACCTCGACCCGACGATGAACCTCTCGTCCATCCGGGCCAAGGTGGGCGTGAGCCTGTTCGACTCGCTGGTGGGCCGCGACGCCGAGAACCGCATCGTGCCCCAGCTCGCGGAGTCGTGGAAGGCGCTGGACGATCTCACCTGGCAATTCAAGCTGCGCCGGGGCGTCGTGTTCCACAACGGCGAGCCCTTCAACGCGGAGGCGGTGCGGTTCACCTTCGAGCGCGTGCTCGACCCCGGCCAGAAGTCGCCCAATCGCGCCAACGTGGGCGAGGTCACCCGGGTGGACGTGGTCGACGACCACACCGTCAACCTCGTCCTCCGCCAGCCCTATGCTCCGCTCGTGAACCGGCTGATCGACTTCCCCATCGTCCCCCCGAAGTACACGGCCGAGAAGGGCAACCAGGGCCTGGCGCTCCGCCCGGTCGGCACCGGCCCCTTCCGATTCGTCGAGCTGGTCAAGGACGATCGCCTCATCATCGAGGCCTTCGACCGTCACTGGCGGGGCGCGCCCAAGGTGCGGCGCATCGTCTTCAAGCCGATCCCGGAGCCCTTCACCCGCACGGCCGCGCTTCGCAACAACGAGGTGGACGTGGTGGACACGCTGCCGCCGAACCTGGCGGGGGAGCTGGAGCGCGTCCCCGGCATCCGCGTTCAGCGCGTCCCCAGCACCTGGATCATCTACCTGGGGCTCAACGCGCTCAAGAAACCGCTCTCCGACGTGCGCGTACGTCAGGCGCTCAACTACGCCACCGATGTGGACGCGCTCGTCAAGAGCGTGCTGGACGGCAACGCGCGTCGGATGGACGGGCCGTTCACCGCGCACATGTTCGGCTTCGACGCCTCCGTGAAGGGCTACGGTCCGGACCCGGGGCGGGCGCGCCGGCTGCTGGCCGAAGCCGGCTATCCCGACGGGCTCGAGGTCACCCTGGAGGCGCCGGCGGGCCGCTATCAGGGCGACAAGGAGATCGCGGAGGCGCTCGGCGGGCAGTGGCAGAAGGCGGGCTTCCGGCCGCGCGTGCAGGTGGCGGAGTGGGGCGCCTACTTCAAGCGCTATCTGGGCAAGCAATTCCAGGACGCCTACCTGCTGGGCCTGGGCGGGCCGATGCAGGACGGCGACGAGCTGTACAACCTGGTGTCCTCGAAAGGCCGCGGGCTCTACTACAAGAACGACAAGGTCGACGCGCTCTTCGACGCGGGCCGGTCCACCATGGACCCCGCGAAGCGGCGAAAGATCTACGCGGAGCTGGCGCGCGCCATGGTCGAGGACGCCACGTGGGTATTCCTCATGCAGCAGGTGGACATCTACGCCACGCGCGAGCGCGTGACGTGGACGCCGCGTGGAGACCAGTGGATGCCGCTCCACGAGGCGGTCCTCAGATAGCCGGGGGCGGGGCCCGAATCTCGGTTCAGCGCGAGGTGCCCAGAAAGCGGGCGACTCGCTCCTAGTGCGCGAAATCTCGTGGCAGACGCCGAGGGACCCACGGGGTTATCCACTTGCCACCCACGAATCCTGGGGATTCGCCGACCCCAGCCTCCGAGTGACCCTGCCGCCCACGGTCCCGGAAATTTCTACCGACCTTCCATGAGCTGGCTGACCTGCGGGCTCGCCCGCCCTCCCAGGGCGGCCTTGAGACGGCCATCACGTCCGGGGTCGGCAACGCCTTCGCCACCCGACTCAAAATGGTACCGGTCGAGCAGGCGGACGCCACGATCACCGCCTATCGCGTCACGTTTGTCTTCAACATCGAGTTCCGCGATCTGCGCCACAACGTGGTCCTCTGGAAAGAGCCAGCCTTGACCGCGACCTCCGACTACAACGTGCAGGGCACCGTATCGGACTCGATTGCCCGCGAGATCGGCGCCACCGGTCAAGTGGCGGAGGAAGTCGGGCGCCGGATTGTCAACGCGGCGGCCGACCGCTCTTAGCAAGTCTCCGTTCCGCACCGACCTCCCCAGACCGCATCGCGCTTCGACCGCAACCGCCGCCCGTCGCGCCGGCACGCCGGCCGGCCGGGAAGCGCGCGCACCCCTGTGCTAATATCCGACGGTGCCTATGTCCTCTACGAATCTACTCGATTTGTCGCCCGCGGAGATGGAGGCGCTCGCCGAGTCGCTCGGCGCGCCGCGCTACCGCGGCCGCCAGCTAGCGGGCTGGATCTTCCGGAAGGGCGTGGTGGACGTGGAGGCGATGTCCGATCTGCCCAGGGACTTCCGGACCGCGCTCGCCGGGCAGGTGAGGGTGGAGCTGCCCGAGGTCGAGCGCCGCACACCGTCGCAGGACGGCAGCCAGAAGCTCGTGCTCCGCTACGGTGACGGGGCCCGCGTCCAGTCGGTGCTGATGCCGGACGGCGACCGTCTCACCCTCTGCGTCTCCACCCAGGTGGGCTGCGGCTTCGGCTGCGCCTTCTGCTACACCGGCACCATGGGGCTCGAGCGCAACCTGAGCGCCGGGGAGATCACGGCCCAGGTGATGGTGGCGCGCCGCGGCCTCGCCCCCGGCGAGCGAATCACGCACCTGGTGTACATGGGCATGGGAGAGCCACTGGCCAACTACACCGCGACCGTGAAGTCGCTGCGCCTCCTGACCGACCCGCAGGCCTTCGGCTTCTCGCCCCGGCGCATCACGGT
>JBGOVO010000070.1:0-13136 GCA_041478145.1 Methylomirabilia bacterium | reverse complement strand
GCGCAACGGGGCGGGCGTGCCGGTGCGCCTGCATCCCGACGACTTCGAGGTGGCGCGCACCGAGACCCAGACCCAGGCCGCCACCGTGCTCATGCTCGACATGAGCCGCTCCATGATCTTCAACGGCTGCTTCCTGCCCGCCAAGAAGGTGGCGCTCGCGCTCAACGCCCTCATCCGCGGCCAGTTCCCGCGCGACAGCCTCTACATCGTGGGCTTCTCGCTCTACGCCCGCGAGTTCAGCGCGGCCCAGCTCCCGCACCTCGCCCCCGGCGAATGGAGCGTGGGCACCAACATGCACGCAGGCTTCCTCCTCGCCCGACAGCTCCTGGCCCGGCACAAGGGCGGCAACAAGCAGGTGATCATGATCACCGACGGGGAGCCGACCGCCCACATGGAGGGCAGCGAGCCCGAGTTCGCCTACCCGCCGACCCGGCGCACGCTCCAGGAGACCCTCAAGGAAGTGCAGCGCTGCACGCGCGACGGCATCACCATCAACACGTTCATGCTGGAGCAGAGCCACGCCCTGACCGCCTTCGTCGAGCAGATGACGCGCATCAACCGCGGCCGCGCCTTCTTCGCGACCTCCGACCGCCTCGGCGAGTACGTGCTGGTGGACTTCGTCCGCGCCAAGCGCCGGGCCATCTCCTAGCCGCTCCGGCTCGATGGCGGACGCCGCGTCGGTCGTCCTGCTCGTGCGCCACGGGCTGACGCCCACCACCGGGATCAAGCTGCCCGGCCGCGCCCCCGGCCTGCACCTCTCCGACGAGGGCCGGCGCCAGGCCGACGCGGCGGCCGAGCGGATCGGCAAGCTCGGGAAGGTCGCCGCGATCTACTGCTCGCCGATCACTCGCGCCCGCGAGACCGCCCTGCCGATCGGCCGCGCGGTGAAGCGCGCCCTGCGCATCGAGCGCGACCTGGCCGATCTCGACATCGGGGAGTGGACCGGGATGAGCCTCAAGCAGGCGGCCCGGCGACCGGAGTGGGAGACCGTGCAGCGCAACCCGAGCAGCTTCCGCTTCCCGGGCGGCGAGTCCTTCCCGGAGATGCAGACCCGCATGACCTCCGCCCTCGGCCGGATCGTGGCCCGGCATCCGGGACAGATCGTGGTGGCGGTCTCGCACGCCGATCCCATCAAGGCGGCGGTGGCCCAGGCCCTCGGCACGCCGCTGGACCTTTTCCAGCGCATCATGATCGCACCCTCATCGATCACCGCGGTGGCCTACCGGCGGGGCGGGCCCGCGGTGCTCACCGTGAACTCCCTCTCCGGCGACCTCACCTGGCTCGGCGGCGGCAAGGCATGAGCGACAACCCCTCCTTCGAGATCGACTCGCCGGACCACTTCACGGCCGGCGCCATCGGCCCGCCGGGCCAGCGCGTCTTCTACCTGCAGTCGCGGGACGCCGGGCGCCTCGTCACCCTGAAGGTGGAGAAGGAGCACGTGCGCGCGCTGGCCGAATACCTGGGCGGGCTGCTGGCCCGCGTGAAGGGCGCGCCCGGCGCCGCGCGCGGCGCCGCTGACCTGCTCGAGCCCCTCGAGGCCGCCTGGGACGTGGGCTCGCTCGCGGTCGGTTACGACGAGGGGCAGGATCGCGTGGTCGTGGAGGCGAGCGAGCTCATCGAGACGGACGAAGAAGGCACGCCGCCGCCGGAGCCGGCCATGGCGCGCTTCCGCCTCACCCGCGCCCAGGCCGCCGCCTTCGTGGAGCGCGCCAACGAGCTGATGAAGGGTGGCCGGCCCACCTGCCCGATCTGCAACCGGCCCATGGACCCGGAGGGCCACGTCTGCCCCCGCGCCAACGGCCACGTGCGAGATGTGTGAGGTGAAGCCGAAGGCGAGTCGAACGGATCAGACCGGGGCGCTCCGGCTGCTCACCCATGGCGAGATCACGCTGAAGGGGCGCATGCCCCGGAGCAGCAACGCCACCTTCCTGGTCGAGCTGGCCCTCGACGGCACCACCGCGCTGGCCGTCTACAAGCCGGAGCGCGGCGAGCGGCCCCTCTGGGATTTCCCGCCCGGGCTCTACCGTCGCGAGATCGCCGCCTACCTGCTCTCGGAGGCGCTCGGCTGGGGACTGGTGCCGCCGACGGCGCCGCGCGAGGGGCCATACGGAGAAGGGTCGCTCCAGCTCTTCGTGCCGGCCGACTTCCGCCAGCACTACTTCACGCTCCTCGAGCAGCCCGAGCACCGTGAGGTCCTGCAGGGCATCTGCCTCTTCGATCTAATCGCCAACAACGCCGACCGCAAGAGCGGCCACTGCCTGCTCGTGCCCGAGGACCGGATCTACGCGATCGACAACGGCCTGACTTTCCACGCCGAGTCCAAGCTGCGCACGGTGATCTGGGATTTCGGCGAGGAGCCGATCGCCCCCGCGCGGCTGGATGATCTCCGCCGCGCCCTGGACGATGGCCTGCCGCCGGCCCTGGCCGCGCTGCTCGATGCCGACGAGCAGCGCGCGCTCAAGCGCCGCGCCCGCGGGCTCCTGCGATCGGGCCACTTCCCGGTGGATCACAGCGGCTTGCGTTACCCCTGGCCGCTGATCTAGGCGGACTCCTTCCCTAGAGGGGAGCGGCCAGGGCGAGGGGGTCGATGCCTAGCGCCCCCGGCGGCGGCGGTGGTGATCCCCGTGGATCACGTCGCACCAGCGGCGGTTTTCATCCCCGCCGGCCTCCGCGCTGCCGGTCAGCATCGCGTCGGACATGACCCGCGCGTCGTCCACGCCCTCGCGCATCGGCATGTGGACGTTGCACCACTGGACCTCGAGGATTTCCTGCAGGGCATCGGCGTCCGGCTCGCAGGCGGGGCAGTATGCGCGGGCAATTCGGGGCGTTTCCGCCGGAATGTCACTCAAGGCAAGCCACCACGGTGGGGAACCGAGAAATTTCGTCGCGAGTGTCGAGCGATGCCATCCTCCTGTCCGGCGTGCCGGACCCGGCTCGAGCCTCACGATCATTCTACACACGGGATTATTTCGCTCCTAATTCTGCGGTGGGCGCCCTCGCCGGGTGCTCGGAGGCGGCCAGGAACCGCCATACCAGTGCCAGCACCGCGAGCATGTCCACCGAGGAGCCGCCCGCCCACATGATGACCCCGCCCAGCGCCTGATCCTCGAGCGGTGTGAGCGCGGTCACTCGCGGCGCGACCGCGTAGGCGTCGTAGAGCACGCGCGGGCTCCAGGCGAGGAGCATCGCCAGGACGAACACCCTGGCCTTAGACGATCACGCGGGTTCACGATCACCGGATCGACCGATTTGAGCTTCGAAGTTGATCTCGTCTGGGGAGCACGGCTGGGGTCCACGTGGAAGCCGCCGTGGGGTTTCCGAACTGCTCAAGACGCTCCGCGGGGACGGATCCCGATGATGGAGGGCGTTGGTTGCTGCTTCTGCCCGAGCAGCCGGAAGACCAACACCAGCACGGCCAGCATGTCGATCGCCCCGCCCGCTCCCCACATGATGATCCCGCCCCACGCCTGATCTTCCTGGGCGCCCAGCACCAGCACCCGCGGGGCGAGCGCATAGGACGCGTAGAGCACCCAGGGGACGACCGCCAGCAGGAGCCCGAGCACCGTCTCCTGGAATGCCGCCAGAACCAGGTAGACGATACGGGTGCCGGGCTGGGCCCGATTCCCGAGGCGCGGCGCCGGTCCGATCAAGGGCCACCAGAAGAGGACTGCGGTCCAGAAGAAGGCCAGATGCTCGCCGTCGTGGAGGAGTCGATCGCCCAGGGCCGCATCGTACGGCCCGGGCAGGTGCCAGAGCCAGAGCGTGACGGTATAGGCCAGCCACGCCACCGGTAGCCACGTGAGCGCCTGCGCGGCGATCCTCACCGGCGCGCCCGGTGCCAATAGGCGGCCGGCGGGGAGGCGAATGGGGCGGGGCAAGCCCCATAGGATGGCCGGCAGCGGGTTCGCGAGCAGCATAGCCGGCGCCGCCACCTTGATCAGCAGCAGGTGCTGGATCATGTGCACGAAGAAGAGATCGTCCGCGAGCCGATCGATGGGAGAGATGAGCGCAGCGCCCACCGCTACGATCCCGGAGATCCAGCTCAGGAGCCGCCAGGGAGGAGCCAGTGACCGCGATCGACCTCGAAGCCGCCACCAGCCAATACCATAGACCATGAGCAGGAGCGCGAGGGGCAGGAGGACTTCGGGCCGCCAGTTCCAAGCCACGGGCACCGGCAATGCGATGGCGTTCGCGAGCGGCGGCGGCCCCGCTGAAGCGCCCGCCCACCCACCGGGCCCGTGGGCCATGGGCAGCGCGCCCGATCACTTCCTGAAGGTCAGGATCGCGACCCAGACGAAGAAGACGATGGTGCCAGCCAGGAACAGCCCGAAGGCAAGCTTCTCGATACCCGACATGAGGGTCTCCCGGCTAGCGAACCATCGGAAGGAGCCCACCCAGCACGTTGTACAGGACGTCGCTCAGGAGAAAGAGCAGGTTCAGCACCGCCAGGATGTAGAGGAGCCGGACCCCGGTCATCGGGCAAGCCCCGGGCCGAGGCCGCCCCAGTAGGTGAAGAGATAGTAGATGCCCCAGACGGCCAGGATCGCGTAGACAACCAGCAGCCACTTGTTGACGATGCCGTGATAGGCCCGGATCTCGCCGTGAGCATACTCCTCGATCGGCCCCCGCCTCCGCTCATGCGCCGCCATTTCCGACGTCACGGCCGGCGATGGCTGCGACGGCGGTGACCCGCCGGCTCTATCCGTCATGTTCGCCCCCTTCGATCTCGAGCACCTGGTACTTGATTGGCTCCACATCGCTCAGGAGGCCCGAGGCGGCTGCCCACACGAAGAGGCAGAGCGCGCCGAGCCCCATCAGCATTGACACGGCGAGTTGGCCGAGGAGGAGATAGATCAGCTCGTACATGGCTACCGGCCCTCACCCTTCAGGCCGCGGAAGAAGCGGGCCAATGCCTTCGGCGTTCCCGCCCAGGTGGAGCCGTCCTGGGGATCCAGCGCCAGTGCCGAGCTGCCGAAGGCACGGTCGTCGCCATCGTTGAGCTTGGCCCGGGCCGCGGGATCGAGCGCGAGCTTCTGACCCGTGAGCGGGTCGTTGAAGGCCGAGAAGGACAGCACGTAGTAGCTGATGGCCCACCGCTCGTCCTCCTTCATGGAGTCGGCGAAAGACGGCATCGGTGTTCCGTCGAGTCCAGTGGTCATGGCGCGGAAGATGTCCCGCACATCCCCGCCTCCCTTGAACTGGCCCCGGGTGAAGTCGGCGGGCCGAATCTTGAAGCCAAGGTCGTCCTTCAGATCGTCCGCCGACGGTCCGTCGCCCTTGCCGCCATTGCCGTGGCACTGCCAGCACTTGGCCTGCGCATACAGATCCTTGCCCCGGGCCAGCACGTCGGGCGTGGCCTTGGGCGGGTCGCCGATCGGGATCGGAGGCTCAGGCTTCTCTTCCTTCCAGCGGGTCGAGAGCGTCTTGATGTAGGTGATCACGGACATGCGGTCCTTCTCGGGCAGCTCGTGCCAGGTGGGCATGGCCGTCCACCGGACGCCTCGCGTCAGCGTCCGATAGAGATCGCCGTCCGTCGGCAACGAGCCGGACGGGGTCGAGCGGAACTTGAAGGCGCCCAGGGTGAAGTTGCGCGGCCGCGGATTCAGGAAGGTCGCGGCCGGGCCGTTCCCGTCGCCCTTGACGCCGTGGCAGCCCACGCAACGCCGCTCATACACGGCCCGGCCGCGGACCACCTGCTCGTCCGTCTGTGGAATCGTCATGACGCTGATCGAGAGGCTCTGCGGCTCGAAGACCTCCCGCCAGGCCCCCCGATTGGTCCCGAGTTTCTGGAGATAGGCCACCAGGCCGCGCAGCTCCTCGGTCGGCACGATGACCGTGAGGCTCCGGCCCTTCCAGGTCTCCGGCTTGTTGTATGGCTCCGGGAGGGCCTTCACCAGGAGCGTCGGCGTGCCGTCCGTCCGCTCGGCGAAGACCAGGCCCTCCGGACTCGGGTAGAGCGGAATCGTGATCGCGGCGTTGAAGCTGAAGAGCCCCTTCAGCGCCGTGGAGTCCGCCAGGCCGGGCGCGCCGTCCCGGTCCACGACCGCCACCGTCGCGCTCCGATAGAGCCAGCGGAACGTCGGCATGATGGAGTCCGGCACGAGCATCTCCGCATCCCAGTGATGAGCGTAGTGCCAGTGATCACCGTACTTGAGTCCGACGCGGGTCAGGTCAGGGCCGATGCGCCGCGTGGACAGCAGATGCGGCCAGTCGTGGGCGTACTCGCCGACCTGGGACACGGGGCCCCAGCGCTGGTCCTCGCCGGTCACCGGCCGCACGTACTGACTGTGGCAGTACCAACAACCGTCGCGTTGATAGACCTGACGCCCGAGCTGTTCCAGCGGCGTATAGGGCGAGGACTCGTACCAGACCCACTTGATCTCGCCCAGCTCGTTGCGGACGGCCCGCGTGGCCCGCGTCTCACGGGACTCCGGGATCCAGATCGGGAGGATGCCCTGGACGAAGATCGCCAGGGAGATGCAGAAGAGACCGGCGCCCAGGACATAGGACCTCATCTCACGCTCGCGCGGGGCTCGCGCCCCCTCCCGCCGTCGGCGCGACCGGCTGCGCGAAAGCCTCCGCCGGGGCCATGGCGGTGCGCATCAGGTTGTAGACGAGGAGGGACATCCCCACATCCATGGAGATCCCGGCCAGCGTGCGCACGAACCAGAACGGCTTCATCGTCACCACCGTGTCCACCCACTCGGCGCGCGCCATCAGCATGTAGCCCTGCTGGAGCCCCTGGGCCGACAGCCCGAGCCCCATGGTCGAGATGCCGATCGTGATGAGCCAGAAGCTCCAGTTGCCGAGACGGAAGCTCCACAGCTCGCGGCCGCAGAGCCGTGGCCACACGTAGATGGCGCTCCCCATCGCCCAGACGACGAAGGTCCCGAACACGGTCAGGTGCGAGTGGGAGATGACGAAGTCCGTGAAGTGCGTCGGCTGCTGGATGGAGCGGAGCGCCTCCACCGAACCCTGGAAGCAGCCGACGAGGTACATGATCGAGCCCATGATCAGGAACTTGGCCGGCAGGTTCCGCGAGAAGCCACCCCACTGCCCGATCATCGTCCCGAAGAAGTTCTGGAGCACGGTCCAGACCGGGATGATCAGCATCATGGACGAGATGATCGCGATGGTCTCCGCCCAGTCGGCGATGGGGCTGTAGAGGTAGTGGTGGATCCCGACGAAGGGATAGAAGAACGCCAGCGACCAGAAGCCGATCAGGGAGAGCTTGTGGCTGTAGATGGGAGCCCGGAGGGAGGCGGGGAGGAAGTAGTAGATCAGCACGTACCCGGCCGGCGTGATCCAGAGGCCGACCACATAGTGGATGAAGAGGCCGTGCAACGCCGCGTTGTTGATGCCGGGCACGGTGTGGTACGGGCCGATGATGAGCAGGATGAGGTTGATGTCGGTCCACACGAACGCGCCGATGAGATACCAGAGGCTCACGTACAGCTCCCGGTGGGCCCGGCGGGCGATCGTCATGAGCAGCTGGACCGAGACGGCCATCACCACCGCCCCGAGCACGAGGACATTCCAGAGCGCCAGCTCCCCGGCTTCCCATCCCCGGTTCGTGCCGAAGACGGTGACGCCCAGAAATGCCGCGGCCAGGTTCACGTTCCAGATCCACACCAGCGCGTGCCCCCACTTCTCCTTCCAGACCCGCACCCCGGCCAGCCGCGGAGCGACGTAGTAGCAGAGACCGATGAACAGGGTGGAGAAGGCGCCCCAGATCACCCCGTTGACATGCACGGGCCGTAGCCGGCCGAAGGTGGACCAGGCGTGATCACCCAGGAACGCCGGATAGTTGAACTTGGTCGACACCAGCACCCCGACCGTCGGGGCCAGCATGAGCCAGAAGAAGCCCCAGAGGAGCCACTGCCGGACCAGGTTTGGGTCGAACAGCTCGTCGTTGCGAGCGGCGGCATCCTGGGCCATTCAGGCCTCCGGGACAAGTCGTGAGGGCCGACCGGATGACATCACGAGAAGCGGATCTGCTGCACGGCCTCGAAGCGCTGACCTCGGTTGTTCGTGAGCAGGGCGCGTACAAGCCCTTCCCGGGGTACCCGCAGCCAGAAGCCGATGAATTGATCGTCGCTGAGCGCCGCCGTGCAGTTGAAGCGGCTCACCCGCTCCTGGTCGTAGAACACGTCGATCTCGACCAGATGGAACGGCTCGGACACCTGGACGAACTTCCCGTTGCGGAGGCCCAGCCCGGTCCGGTTCGGATGCCGCGTCTCCAGCTCCACGCGTACGGGCACGTCGGGTCGGAGCCGTCCCCGCTTGAGCAGCTCCGGGATCCGGATCGCTGGGGGCCGGATCTCGTCGTCCTTGACCTGGGCCGGCGCCGGAGCCAGGACCGCGCACCCGCCGGCGCCCTCCGCGACGTTGATGGACCCCGTGCTGGACCACCGGCCATGGAGGTTGCACTCCGCCGTCACCGAGACCTCCGATCTGCCCTGATCCATCCGCGCCTGGAAGGACACGGCCGCCCGGCCGTTCATGGGGGTGAGGTGAAAGACGCCCTTGGAGGGAACCGGATCCCGGGGATTGACCACGCTCACCGTCGAGATGAAGTGGCCGGGCTCCATGGGATGCGTCATCTCCACCGTGACCGGGATCTTGGCGCCGTTGCCGGTCACCACGGGGAGCCGCAACACTGGCAGGTGAAGCCGCTCGAACGGCGGCAAGAGGTCGGGGTCATCGGACTGGAGGTGCCGGCTCTCGCCGGCACCCCACGCCGGATGCGCCCCGCCCCAACCGAGGAGCCCCACGGCCCCCCACGTCATGCCGAGAAACGTGCGCCTGGAGCAGCTCGGCGACCGCAACGACCGCCGGCCCCCCGCGTCCGACGCCAGCATCGCCTCAGTGCGTGCCCGGGGCGAGCGTCGAGCCTTGATTGGACCAGTAGATGTAGGCCTCGAGCGCCTTCATGGCATCGCTGTCCGGGTCGATCTTCACACCCTCGTTGGGCTTCTCGATGCACCAGTTGATCATGTCCCGGAGCGTCGAGAACTTGTTGATCTGCTCCTGGAATTTCGGAAACTCGTGCGGATGCGTGTCCGACGTGAACGGGTGGCACATGGCACACGCCATGCCCGTCTTGGAGAGCGTCACGTTCATCTTCTTCTCGGTATCCCCGTCCCCATGAAACAGGAGATCTCCGATCTTCACCTGCTCCATGAAGACCTCCTGGAACGCGTTGAGCTGGTCGAGCGTGTGTTTCTCCTTGTGAGCCAGGGCGGGTGGCGGAGCCAGCATGCGCCCGGTGCCCAGGACCAGGACCAGCAGCCCCGCCACCGACGCCCCCAGCGCGATCAGCAGACGCCGCTTCACGTTCATTTTCCATTCCTCCGACGGGCGGCAACCGCCCGGGTGGACAACGGTTAGTAGGGGTACATCCGATCGGCGATGCGCAGGTGCAGGATCTGGTTCCCGTTGTCGCCCGTCCCCGAATCGACCTGCGCGTCAGCGAAGATCTCCTTCCGGCCGAACATCACGTACTCGTTCTCGATCTTCGCGGCGGCGGTCGCCGTGAGCCGCGCCCAGCCCACCCCATCGAAGTGATCACCGGGATCGGCCCGAATCATCGGCTTCGTGAGCACCGGCACGCCCTGCGGGGCATAGGGCCAGGGCCAGGAGGTCGCCAGCATCCCGATGGAGCGCATCTTGCCGACTTCGTTGTAGAGCACCTGGTGCGTGTGCCCGTGGATGTTGGTCACGTTGCCGAACGGCTTCAGGATCTCGTTGACCTCACGCCAGTCGCGCGTCCAGAAGTTCCACGGGGGGTAGTATTCGTAGAGGGGCGTGTGGGTGAAGACCACCACCGGCTGGTTCTTGGGCCAGCTCGAGACCGCCTGGGAGAGCCAGCGCCGTTGGGGCTCGCCCACGCCGGCCCACGGGCCGGCCACGCTGCCGTCGAGCGTCGCCATGTGGCCCATCCGCTCCTTGGGCGTCATCTTCGTCGCGGACCAGTAGTCGGGGACTTGGCCGACCGTGTTGAGCCCGATGAAGCGCACGCCCTTGTGGTCGAAGCTCCACGGGCTCTTGCCGAACATCTGCTCCCACTTGGCGCCCAGGTCCAGATACCAGTCGTGCTCGCCCGGGATGAAGACCTTCCGGATCGTGAGCTCCTTGAGGATGTCGGCGCCCAGCGCCAGCTCCACCGGGTCCCCCAGCTGGGCCATGTCTCCGCCGAAGATCAGGAAGTCCGCCGGCGGGTTCATCGCCTTGATCTCCTGCACCGCACGGACGCACTTGTCGACGAAGCGCGTGTTCACCGCCTTGGGATAGAGGTGGGTGTCCGAGAGCCAGGCGAACTTGAAGGCGGCCTGCTGGCCGAACGCCAGGTCGATGGTGTTGATGATCGGGAACCATCCGACGGAGGCCGCCCCGGCGGCGGTACCGGCCAGGATGGCCTTGTTGATGAAGGTCCGCCGCGTGATCCCCAGCGCGCGGTCGGGCTGCTCTCGTCGGTTGATCTCCATGTCGATCTGCTGCCGATCCAGATCCGACTCCCTGGGCTCCATACCTTGGCTCCTCTCTGTTGGTCGTTGGCCGGCGCGGCCCCTCACGGCCGCTACTTCTTGAGGTCGATCGTGAGGGTCGTGGCCTCCTTCGCCTTGACGGTGATCGATTGCTCGACCTCGCCGGTGTGCTCCTGCCAGGCCACCAGCGTGTACTGGCCGGGCGGGAGGTCCTTGATCGCGAACGTGCCGTCCTTGGCGGTGATGGCGTAGTAGGGGTTGTCGGCCACGTAGATCCAGCTCAGCATCCAGCCGTGGGCGTCACATTCCACCCGGACCAGCCCGGATTTCTTCAGCGGCTTCGTGATCCGCTGATCCTTGTTGGGCAGCGCGACGTTGAACGCGGTGAGCTGACCGTAGAAGCCGTGCGTGTTGTGGAGCACGGGATCGTCGTTCACGATCTCAACGTCCCCGGCTGGAATGATCTGCACGTGGGGCCGGAAGTCGCACTTCTGGTTCTCGATCGTCGGGATCTTGGTGGCTTTCGACCAGGCCTTGCCCTTCTCGACCCCCTTGAGGTAAACGAAGGCGTCCTGCACCGCCTTGTCCGGAGCCAGCATGATCAGCGGCACCTCCCGGATGCCGCCGCAGACCTCCTTGTCCTTGGTGGGAATCACCTTCCGGGGCGGCGGTGGAGTCCCGGTGAACACGATCTTCCCTTGGACCGCGCCCCCGTTCGCCACCGACACGGCTTCGTAGCCCGAGGCGTTCCGGAGTGGCAGGACCGGGCTCGCCAGCAGCACGACGGCAGCCGTAACAAGCGCGAGACGACGCATCAACGGAGCTCCCCCTTCCTCTTCTCGCCGACCGACCCGGCGGGGCCGGCCCGGTCGGGCTGGCTCAGAGCTTGTCGTGGGCGCGGGAATCCGTGGGGAGATCCAGCTTCTCCTCCCGCGAGTGGCAGACCAGGCAGGATCGGCCGCCGATCTCCGACACGAGCGAATAGGCAGCCCCATGAGACGCCCACACGATCACGTCGTATCCTTGCCGCGTGACCAACTTGAACTTCGGAGAGTCGCTGAGTCCCAGAGACGCGTACTTGTCGAGCGGCATAATGAAGAGGGAGACGTCCTTGCCGTCGACCTGGTAGTGAAGGGCTGCGACCTCGAGGTCCCGCAGGTGAGAGACTCGCCCGCCCAGCAACGTCAGATCCTCGCCCCTGAGCTCGGGGAGGCTCACGTTGAAGTTGAGTCGCGCCTTGAACCACTGCTCCGCTGCTTTCGGGGCAACGTGCTGGATGTCGGGTGGCAGGATGCCCCGGGCGAGCTTCTGGTGCTGCTCGACTGAAGCGTCGGCGAGACGCATCAGGGGGGCGTTCCCTCGATGCCAGGGCCGCTCCCCACCAAAGAAGCCCCCGAGGCCGGCCCCGAGGAGCGTCCCGAGGGCGAAGAGTGCCAGCCCCGCCACGAGCCTCCGGCGGAGCGTCCACGGGGAGCGCGCCACCGCCGCTGGCCTATCCGGAAGGGCGTCCAGCAGCCGGGCGATCTGGTCGCGGACGTGCTGCGGGGCCGGATCGGGCCGAAGCGGCGCCATGTATAGTTCCCGAAAGCGGCGCTCGCCGTCTACCAATCGCCGGCAATCGCGACAGGTGGTCAGGTGGCTCTCGAGGGCGGACCACTGCTCTTCGGGAGGCTCCTGGTCGAGATACTGGAAGACCCTTGAGCGAGCGTCACTACAAACCATACGCGCTCCTGGATTTGAATCCGGCCGAGGCCGGCCCTTCGAGAACCGAGCGGACGAGGGTCCGCCCGCGGTAGAGCCGCGACATGATCGTGCCGATGGGCTTGCCGAGGATCTCGGCGATCTGCTGGTAGGAGAGGCCCTCCATTTCACGTAGTTCCACCACCTCGCGCAGAACCGGCGGGAGGTTCGTGATGGCTTCCGTGACCTGTTCGATCGTGACGCGGCGCAGGAGGATCTCCTCCGGATTGAGCGGGACGGGGTAGAGTGCCACCTCCCTGGATGGGTCCTTCCTCTGCTCGTCGTCCCCCTGCCACTCCTCTTCCACGGGCCGCACGCGCAGCCGGCGGGCCCGGTCTATGTGCGTGTTTTTCATGATCTTGAATACCCAGACCTTGAAGCTGAGCTCACGCTTGAAGGAATGGAAGCCGCGGAAAGCCCTCAGCAGCGTCTCTTGGAGTAGGTCATCGGCTTCGGAGGTGTTCCGGGCCAGGAGCAGGGCATAGTGGTGAACGGAGTCCAACTGCGCCAGGAAGAGCTCCTGAAACTCGACCTTGTCGTCCATTCGTCTCTCGACTGCGCGTGGAGGGGAAGCGGCAGGGACCCTCACCACACCACTACGCAAACCATGCCCGCTTATTCCCTATGCAGGCCGGTAGTCGGCCGGGCTCCGCATCCCGAGAGCCGGGTGGGGTCCATATAGTCCCGTTTGTACTGTGTAGTTGTACTGCGAATCGAGATGGCTCAGCACCAGACCCTGATACTCGACGCCGCTGTCCACAGGACCTCATCACCCGCTGCTACAACCCCGGAATATTCGTTATTCCCGGTGGGTGACGGAAGATCTACAGAAACGTCTGGTCCGGCTCCAGGCCCAGGAGGTAGCGGCCAACGGTCTCGAAGTGCGCCTGGCGCCCCTGGAGCTGCTGG
>JBGOVO010000435.1:0-2994 GCA_041478145.1 Methylomirabilia bacterium | reverse complement strand
CGGGTAGAAGGCGCCCTTGCCGGCCGGGATCTGGCCGCCCAGGAGCGGGCGGGCCCCGCGCTTGACCGACTCCTCGACTTGACGGTGCAGCTCATCGCGCAGGTCCACGCGCGCCTGGGGCCCCACCTGGGTCTCGCGGGCCAGCGGATCGCCCATGCGTCGGGACGCCAGCTCCGACTTGAAGCGCTCCAGGAAGCGATCGGCGACGGGCTCGACCACGATGAAGCGCTTCGCCGCGATGCAGCTCTGGCCGCTGTTGATCAGCCGGCCTTCCGCCGCGGCCCGAGCCGTCGCGTCGACGTCGGCGTCGGCCAGCACGATGAAGGGGTCGCTGCCGCCCAGCTCCAGGACCGTCTTCTTGATCGCCCGACCCGCCTGCTCGGCCACCGCGCTGCCGGCGCGCTCGCTGCCGGTGAGGGTGACGGCGGCGATCCGCGGGTCGGCGATGAGCCCCTTCACCGCGGAGGAGCCGACCAGCACGGTGCGGAAGAGGCCGTCGGGGAATCCCGCCCGGCGGAAGACCTCCTCGATCTGGAGCGCGCAGCGCGGCACGTTGGAGGCGTGCTTGAGGATGCCCGCGTTGCCCGCCATGAGGGCGGGGGCCGCGAAACGGAAGACCTGCCAGAACGGGAAGTTCCAGGGCATCACGGCCAGCACCACGCCGAGCGGGTCGAAGCGCACGTAGCTGCGGGAGGCGTCGGTCTCGCGCGGTTGCTCGGCGAGGAACGCTTCGGCGTGCTCCGCGTAGTAGTCGCAGGTGCCCGCGCACTTCTCGACCTCGGCCTCCGCCTGGGTGATGGGCTTGCCCATCTCGCGGGTCATGGTCAGCGCGTACTTGGCCTTGTGCGCCCGGAGCTCGTGCCCGGCCGCCCGCATGAGGGTGGCGCGCTCCGCGAAGGGCCGGGTGCGCCACTCGGTGAACGCGGCCTGCGCGCCGGCCAGGATGCGGTCGATCTGCTGCGGTGACGTCTCCTCGATCGTCTCGAGGACTTCGCCGGTCGCCGGATTCATCGATTGAATGGCCATGGCGCGCTCCTTTCGGTCCCGCTCCTTCTGATCATCGTGGGCGCCGATTGGATGCGTGGCAAGCGGTGCTCGACTGGCCGCGTCACCCACCCGGGCGTAGACTGACGCGCAGGAGGCGGCCACGAAAGCGTCCGAGCTGATCGCGCGGTGTCTCGAGAACGAGGGGGTCCGCCACGGCGGCGGGCCTGATACGCTCAATCAGACTGGGTGAACTCGTCCAGAAGGAGGATTGCGTTGCTAGGTTCTCAAGATCTCATCGTCGGCCTCGTGATCGTGGTGGTGCTCTTCGGAGCCAGAAAGCTCCCCGAGTTGGCCGGGTCCATCGGCAAGTCCCTGAAGGAGTTCAAGAAGGGGGTGTCGGAAGCGACGGAGGAGGCGCCGGCCGCGCCCACAGCGGCTGCGCCCACGGCCGCCAAGGCGTGCGCGTCCTGCCAGCTACCCGTGCAGCCTGACTGGCAGCACTGTCCGCGCTGCGGGGCTTCTACGGGCTAGGGCACGGGAGATCCGCGTGGCATGAACTGGCCGGCAACCGAGGCATGCGAGAGCCCCGACTGTCCGCACCGGATCGCGGTCAACAATCTTGCCGGACTGGCGGCCGGGGCCCTCGCGGAGACGGGTCTGGAGCGTGCGATGGCGGCAGGTGGCGGGGACTCGGCTATCTGACTGGGACCATCGACACGATCGAACGCCACCGCCGACTCCTCAGGAGCTTGCAGTGGGCGATGCCGACTATGAAGGCTGCGTCTACGAGGTTCTGCCCGACGTCTGACCGCGCGGCTGGGCCAGCTCGTCTGCCCGATCTGAGTTTCCACCCTCTCCCCTCAGGGGAGAGGGCAGGGTGAGGGGTGGTTCCCGAGGGGTGGATTACATCTCCACGATCCCGTCGCCCACCTTCTTGAGCCGCTCGAGGACCAGCGGGTCGTGGCCGGGGAGCACCAGATCCTCCGACGACGCCAGGGCGCGAATCTTGTCGAAGGCCGCGTACATGCGCGGCAGATCCTGAAGGGTATTGAACGGGATGCGCTCCTCGAAGTTCCGGTAGTAGTGCGAGGCGTCGGAGGCGACCACCGCCTGCCCTCGCGCGTGCGCCACCGTGACGATCTGCATCCCCGCGGTATGGCCGCCCACGTGGTGCACCGCGATGCCGGGCACGATCTCGCGCGAGCCGTCCACGAACTGCATGCGCTTGTCGTAGTTGAAGCGGATCAGCGCGCAGACGTCGTCCACCTCGACCGAGTGGCGGAAGGCGGGCAGGGCCGCGTTGCGGCCGGTGTAGAACGCCATCTCGGAGTCCTGCACGTAGAACGTGGCGTTGGGGAAGAGCGCGTAGTTGCCCACGTGGTCGTAGTGGAAGTGGCTCAGGATCACGTGCTTGACCGAGGCCGCCTCCACCCCGATCTCGGCCAGGCCCTTGCCCGGGCACCGCAGGAACTGGCGGCCCCGCCGGGTGCCCACCGCTTCCGTGAAGCCGAGGTCCACCACCACGGTCTCGGTGCCGTTGGTGAGCGCCCACACGAAGTAGTCCATCGTCATGGGGGCCTTGTGGTAGTCGCCGTAGAACGCCTCCGAGGTGGTGCAGTTGCGGTGGGCGTAGCGCACGGCGTAGATGCGGTAGGGCGCATTGGGCATGGTCAAGTCTCCTTTCCCGTGGCAGGATTCTACGCGGTTCCGAGGTTCACGGAAGTCCCACTTGAGAGGAGGAGCACGCATGACCCTACCAGCCGCGGTATCGGCGTCTCGCAACGAGGTCCGCACGGTCGCCCCCAGGCTCATCGAGCTGACCGAGACCCTGGTCTATCCCGACATCTGGGAGCGCCCCGGTCTCTCCAAGCGCGACCGGAGCCTCATCACGGTGGCGGCCCTCATGGCGATGTACCGGCCGGACCAGCTCAAGGGCCACACCGAGCGGGCGCTGGCCAACGGGGTCACCCGCGAGGAGATCGGCGAGCTGATCACGCACCTGGCCTT
>JBGOVO010000218.1:0-6707 GCA_041478145.1 Methylomirabilia bacterium | reverse complement strand
GATCCGGGCAGCTCCTGGCGAGCGCCTTGATCATGGCCTCCGCGATCTCCTGCGCGCAGTGGTTGGTCGAGAGCGTCACCGGCGCGGGCGGGAAGGGCCAGACCACGGTGCCCTGCTTGGCCTTCACGGTCACCGGCCGGAAGGTGCCCTCGTTCTTGGGGGTGCGCGGATCGATCAGATAGGCGAGGGCCATGTGCACCGCCGACATGGTGTTGGGGAAGGACGAGTTGATGAACCCGATCACCTGCGCGTGCGAGTCGGTCAGGTCCACCGTCAGCGCGTCGCCCTTCTTGGTGACGGTGGCGCGGATGTGGACGTCGCTGATCCCGTGGCCGTCGTCGTCCAGGATCGCCTCGCCCTTGAAGACGCCGTCCTTCCACCCGCGGATGCACTCGCGGGCCTGCCGCTCGGCCCCGTCGAGAATCTCGCCGATCGTCTCGAGCACGGTGTCGAGCCCGTAGTCGTCCACCAGCTTCAGGAGGCGGCGCTCCCCGATGCGGGCCGAGCCCATCATGGCCCGCAGGTCGCCCTGGAAATCGCGCGGATGGCGAACGTTTGTGGCCACCATCTGCAGCACGTCGTCGCGCAGCTCGCCCCGGTCGTAGAGCTTGAGCGGCGTGATCCGGATGCCCTCCTGCCAGATCTCGGTGGCGCCCGGATTGTAGGCCCCGTGGGTCGCGCCGCCGATGTCGTGTTGATGCGCCCGGTTGATCGACCAGAAGACGGGCCGTCCGCCCACGAAGACGGGCAGCAGCACCGTGAGATCGGGCAGGTGATTGTTGCCGTGATACGGGTCGTTCAGGAGGAAGAGATCTCCCGGCTCGATCCGGCCCTTGAAGAAATCGCTCACCGACGCCACCGCCCACGGCAGAGCGCCCACGTGGATGGGCACGTGCTCGGCCTGGGCGGCGAGGCGTCCCTTGCCGTCGAAGACCGCGGTGGAGAAATCGCGGCTCGAGTTGAGGATCTGCGAATACGCGGTGCGCAGCATCGCCTCGCCCATCTCCTGCACGATCGACTCGAGGCGATGCTGGATCACGGAGACGGTGATCGGGTCGCTCGCCATGGCCGGAACTATACATGCTTGGACCCTTCGCGGATACCCGCGCCCGCCGAGATCGCTCGCGCTCGAGGACCTACTGGGCCCTGATCTTCGCCATGACCACGTTCGCGGCGCCCTACGCGCTCTGGGTGCCGTGGGACTACGCCAAGACCATCCCGCCCGAGATCGACGAGTCGGCGGCCATCGACGGGGCAGGACCGCTCTCGATCTTCTTCCGGATGTACCTGCCGTTGATCACGCCGACCCTGATCGCGGTGGGGACCTACGCGTTCTTCTTCGCCTGGAACGAGTACCTCTACGCGGTGCTCCTGCTGCAGGGGGAGAAGATGATCACGCTGCCGGTCGGGATGGGGAACTTCCTCACGTCGGACGACGCGCCGTGGAACCTCCTGATGGCGCTCTCGGTGATCTACTCCATACCGCCCGTCATCTTCTACTACGTCTTCCGCCGCTACCTCACCCACCGCCTCGTGTCCGGGGCGGGGCGGGGGACCTGATTACTTATCCGCTCGGCTCGCCTGCGGCTGCACCGCCTTTCCCTGGCGTAGCGCCTGCCACACCCGCGATGGGGTGATCGGTACCTCCAGCACGTCGGCTCCCCGGGAGTGGAGCGCGTCCTCCACCGCGTTGGCGATGGCCGCGGGCGGGGCGATGATCGCGCTCTCGCCCACCCCCTTGATCCCGAGATCGTTCCGCGTGGAAGGAAACGCCAGCGTCCGGGTCTCGAACGCGGGCAGGTCGGCCGCCACCGGGATCGCGTAGTCCATCAGGCTGCCGGTCAGGAGCTGCCCGTCCCCGTCGTAGACCAGCGCCTCCGTCAGCGCGGTGCCGATCCCGCCGGCGAGCCCGCCGTGGAGCTGGCCGTCGACCACGACCGGGTTGATGGGGCGGCCACAGTCGTGGACGGCCACGTAGCGGAGGATCTGCACGCGGCCGGTCTCGACGTCCACCTCCACCGCGCAGGCCTGCGCGCCGAAGGCGAAGGTCACCGTCTCGGGCGCGAAGTAGCCGCAGGCCTGGAGCCCGGGCCTCGACTCGCGCAAGAGCGTCTTGCTGCGGACCGCGGCCCGGGCCAGGTCGCCCAGGGCCACCCCCCGCTGGGGAACGCCGGCCACGTGGGCGCGACCGGCCGCGAGGACCACGTCGGCCGGAGCGCACTCGAGCATCTCCGCCGCCACCACGCGCGCTTTGCCCGCCACCTCGCGCGCGGTGCGGGCCACCGAGGGGCCCGCGTTGGCGGCCACGCGGCTGCCGCCGGTTCCGTTGCCGTACGGGAGCCGCGTCGTGTCCGCCGCCAGCACGAAGACCCGGTCGGGATCCACTCCCAGCTCGGACGCGGCGATCTGGGCCATGGTGGTCTCGTGCGACTGGCCCTGCGACGACACGCCGATGAAGACGTGCACTGTCCCGGACGAGTCGATCCGCACGTCGGCGCTCTCGAACGGCCCCACGCCCGTCCCCTGCACGTAGGCGGCGAGCCCGACGCCGATCGGACGCGCGCCGGTCCGCGTCTCCACCTGCCGGCGCCGCCACCCTGGGTAGTCGAAGTCGCCCAGGAGCCGATCGAAGCTCGCGACGTAGTCCGCCGGGTCGTAGGAGACCGGGGTGCCGTCGCGGTACACGAGACCCGTCCGGTACGGCATCTCCTCCGCCCGGATCATGTTCCGGCGCCGCAGCTCGGCGGGATCGATGCCGAGCGCGCGGGCACCGCGATCCAGCAGCCGCTCGAGCACGAAGTTGGCCTCCGGCCGGCCCGAGCCCCGGTAGGCGCCGCCGAAGACGGAGTGGGTCACCACGTTGGAGGCCTGCGCCTCCAGGCTCGGGATGCGATAGGGCCCCGGGAGATGGTTGATCGTGTTCCGCGTCACCACCTCGCCGCTCGACACGTACGCCCCGTGCTCGCGCGTGAAGCGGGTCTCCAGCGCGGTGATGTGCCCGTCGCGCGTGAGGCCGAGCCGCGCCGCGTGCTGCTGGCCGCGGTCGGGCGAAGCGGTGAGAAAGTGCTCGCGCCGCGACTCGGTCCACTTCACCGGCCGGCCGAGCCGCCGCGCCGCCGCGGTGACGATCAGATCCTCCGAGTAGGCGTGGCCCTTGATGCCGAAGCCGCCGCCGGTGTCCACCACGACCACGCGCACCCGCTCCTCGGGGAGCCCGAAGGCGGCGGCGATGACCGAGCGGAGCCCGTACGGACTCTGGCTCGACGTCCAGAGCGTGAGCCGGCCGTCGGGCCCTTCCGGGGTCGCCACGATCCCGCGCGTCTCGAT
Organism: Methylomirabilia bacterium; assembly: GCA_041478145.1. Classification (GTDB taxonomy): domain Bacteria; phylum Methylomirabilota; class Methylomirabilia; order Rokubacteriales; family CSP1-6; genus CAMLFJ01. Next base: position 3,380 of record JBGOVO010000218.1, on the reverse strand, counting down.
CGGCACCCCGTGCACGCGCGCCAGCCCGAGCTTCGCCTCCACCACCACGTGGGCGCCTGCGAAGCCGGCCGCCGGCTCGCCGACGCGGGTGGCGGAGAGCCCCGCCACGTTGTCGGGCCAGGAGTCGAACACCCGCGGCGCTCCCGCCTGGAGCGCGCGGTCCGTCGTCCCGGACGCGGGCAGGGGCTCGTAGTCCACGAGGACGGCGGCCGCGGCGTCCGCCGCCGCGTACGGATCCGCCGCCACCACCGCGGCCACCACCTCGCCCACGTAGCGGACCAGGGGATCCGCGAACACGGGCTGGGAGGTCGACCGGAAGCCGGCCGGAACGGCGATCGACGGCGGGATGGGCTTCCCGCACTCCGGAAGATCGCGGGCGGTGTACGCCGCCACCACGGAGGCCATCGCCCGCGCGGGACCGGTGTCGATGCTCCGCACCCGCGCGTGGGCGTGCGGGCTGCGCACGAAGGCGGCGTGCAGCATCTCCGGGAAGCGCAGGTCCTCCACGTAGCGGCCGCGACCGGTGACGAAGCGCTGATCTTCCTTGCGGCGCAGCGGCGAGCCGAGCGGCGTGTCCATTCGCGTCCGGAGTATACTCCAGCCCCGGTTTGACACCGCGAGCGGCGTGGGGGAAAGTCGTGACCCGTGAAGACGGTCTTCGACGCGTTCATGGCCACCGCGGCGGCCGCGCCCGATCACGCGTTCCTCTGCGCGACGCCCGCGCCCGGTCGCGCCTACCATCCCGACGGTGTCGAGCTGACCTACGCGGACACGCGGACCGAGGTCCTCCGTCTGCGCGACGTGTACGTGACCGCGGGCTACGGCCACGGGCACCGGGTCGCGCTGCTCTTCGAGAACCGGCCGGAATTCTTCTTCCACTACCTGGCGCTCAACGCCCTGGGCGCCGGCGTCGTGCCCGTCAATCCCGACTACCGGCAGGACGAGCTCGCCTACCAGATGGAGCACTCCGAGGCCGACCTGGCGGTGGCGGTTTCCGAGCGCGTCCGCTCGCTCGAGGCGGTGGCCAAGGAGCGCGCCAAGCCGCTGCCGGTGGTGGACGCGGGCGCGTGGCCGCGCTCGCTGCCGCGCCCGCTCCCCGCGCCGCGACGGGGCGCGCCCGGCCTCGACAGCGAGTGCGGCCTGCTCTACACCTCGGGCACCACCGGCCGGCCCAAGGGCTGCGTGCTCAGCAACTTCTACTACCTCAACGCCGGGGCGTGGTACCGGGACCTGGGCGGCCGGCTCGCCATCGAGCCGGGACGCGAGCGCTTTCTCAACCCGCTGCCGCTCTTTCACATGAACTGCCAGGCGGTGACCGCCACCTGCGCGATCCTGACCGCGAATTGCCTGATCCTGCCGGAGCGCTTCAGCCCGCGCCGCTGGTGGCCCGACGTCGTCGCCACGCGCGCCACCATCGTCCACTACCTCGGCGTCATGCCGCCCCTCCTGCTCAACCAGCCGCCGCAGCCCGAGGAGACGGCGCACCGGGTGAAAGCCGGACTCGGCGCGGGGGTCGAGCCGCAGCTCCACGAGGCCTTCGAGCGGCGCTTCGGGCTTCCTCTGGTGGAAGTGTGGGGCATGACCGAGACGGGCCGGATCTTCTCCGACTGCCACGAGCCGCGCGCGATCCAGAGCCGCGCGTTCGGCCGGCCTCACGGCGGGTTCGAGGCGCGCGTGGTGGATGACCAAGACCGGCCGGTGGCGGCCGAGACCGAAGGCGAGCTGGTGGTGCGGTGGGGCGGCCCCGAGGGCCCGCGCCACGGCTTCTTCTCGGGCTATCTCAAGAACGACGACGCCACCGCGGAGGCCTGGCGGGGCGGCTGGTTCCATACCGGCGACGTGGTGCGGCAGGCCGCCGACGGCATGCTGGTCTTCGTGGACCGCAAGAAGAACATCATCCGCCGGTCCGGCGAGAACATCGCCGCCGCCGAGGTCGAGGCGGTGCTCCAGACCCACGAGGCGGTGGCGCAGGTGGCGGTCCTGGCGGTGCCGGACGAGCTCCGCGAGGAGGAGGTCATGGCCTGCGTGGTGCCGATGCCGGGCGTGACGCCGGGCGCGGGGCTGGCCGGGCGGCTCTCCGACTTCTGTCTCGAGCGCCTGGCCTACTTCAAGGCGCCGGGCTGGGTGCTGTTCGTCGAGAGCCTGCCCACCACCGGCACCCAGAAGGTGCAGAAGGCGCAGATCTTCCCCCGGGGTGAAGACCCGCGCGGGCGGCCCGGCGCCGTGGACCTGCGAGCGCGCAAGAAGCGCGGCTGAGCCGCCCCGAGCGGGAGGGCAGGGCCCGCGCGAGGGATGCGCTAGAATGACGACATGAGTCAGCCCGAGCGCTCCGTGCTGATGGCCGAGCAGCTTCATCGGCGCATCCTGGTCCTGGACGGCGCGATGGGGACCATGATCCAGGCGCGCGGCCTCACCGCCGACGACTTCGGCGGGCCCCAGTACGAGGGCTGCAACGAGCAGCTCAACCTCACGCGCCCCGACGTCATCTCCGACATCCACGCGGCCTATCTGGAGGCGGGCGCCGATCTCATCTCGACCAATACCTTCGGCTGCGCGCCCTACGTGCTGGCCGAATATGCCCTCGCCGAGCGCTGCCACGAGATCACCCTGGCCGCGGCCCGGCTCTGTCGCGCAGCGGTCGACCGCGCCTCCACCCCCGAGCGGCCGCGCTTCGCCATCGGGGCCATGGGGCCGGGGACGCGCACGATCACCGTCACCGCCAACGTCACCTTCGAGGAGGTCCGTGACGGCTACTACCGCCAGGCGCGCGCCCTCATCGAGGGGAGCGTGGATGCGCTGCTGCTCGAGACGTGCCAGGACACGCTGAACGTCAAGGCCGCGGCCATCGGGGTCCGGCAGGCCATGGCGGAGGCGGGGGTCGATCTGCCCTTGATGGTGAGCGGCACCGTGGAGCCCATGGGCACCATGCTGGCCGGGCAGGGCGTCGACGCCCTCTACGCTTCGCTCGAGCACCTGGGCCTCTTCTCGATCAGGCTCAACTGCGCCACCGGCCCCGAGTTCATGACCGACCACCTGCGCACCCTCTCCGAGGTCGCCACCTGCTTCGTCACGGTGTACCCGAACGCAGGGCTGCCCGACGAGCACGGCCACTACGAGGAGACGGCGGAGAGCCTGGCTCACAAGATGCGGCGCTTCGTGGAGGAGGGCTGGGTCAACGCGGTGGGCGGCTGCTGCGGGACGACTCCAGACCACACGCGCGCGCTGGCCGGTTTAGTAGCGGGGCGGGTCCCGCGGGTCCCGGCGGCGGACCGCGCGCCCGCGGTGAGCGGGATCGAGTCCGTCTACCCGAGCGAGGACCTGCGCCCGGTCATCGTGGGCGAGCGGACCAACGTCATCGGCTCGCGGCGCTTCAAGGAGCT
>JBGOVO010000144.1:0-8830 GCA_041478145.1 Methylomirabilia bacterium | reverse complement strand
CTCCGGCTCACCAACATCTACGGCGAGCGCGCCCAGATGAAGCACAGCCGCTTCGGGGTGGCCAACTGGTTCGTGCGGCAGGCCCTCGACGACGGGACGATCCAGGTGTTCGGCGACGGCTCGCTCCTGCGCGACTTCGTCTACGTGCAGGACGCGGTCGAGGCGATGGTCCGGTGCGCGGCGACCGAGGACGCCTACGGCCAGGTCTTCAACGTGGGCAACAACCGCGCGTCCAGCTTCCGGGAGCTGGCCGAGACGGTGGTGCGGGTAGCGGGGAGCGGCCGATGGGAGCTCGCCCCCTTCTCGCCCGAGCGGGCGGCCCAGGAGCCGGGCGATTTCTGCTCGGACATCCGCAAGATCAAGCGGGTGGTCGGCTGGGAGCCCACCACCTCGTTGGACGACGGCGTGGCCCGGACCGTGCGCTACTACCGTCTCCACCGGCCGCGGTACTGGTGAGCGCCGTGGACGTCCCCTTCCTGGACCTGGCGCGGCAGCACCGGCAGATCCGCGCCGAGGTCGGCGCGGCGGTCACGAGAACGATCGAGAGCGGCTGGTACGTGCTGGGCGAGGAGCTGGCCGCCTTCGAGCGCGAGTTCGCCGCCTACTGCGGCGCGCGCCACGCCATCGGCGTGGGGTCGGGAACCGACGCGCTGCACCTGGCTCTGCGCGCCTGCGGGGTGCGGCCCGGCGATCGCGTGATCACCGCGCCCAACATCGCGGTGCCCACCGTCTGCGCGATCGTGGCGGCGGGCGCGCTGCCGGTCTTCGTGGACGTCGACCCGCGCACCTTCACGCTCGATCCCGAGAAGCTCCGGGTGCACCTGATCGCGCAGCCGGCCGCGCTCCGCGCCCGCGCGGTCATCCCGGTTCATCTCTACGGTCATCCCGCCGACATGGACGCGATCATGACGATCGGCGCCGAGTACGATCTCAAGGTGATCGAGGACGCCGCGCAGGCACACGGCGCCGAGTACGCGGGGCACCGGATCGGCGCCCTCGCCGACGTCTCGTGCTGGAGCTTCTACCCGACCAAGAACCTCGGGGCCTACGGCGACGCCGGCATGGTGGTGACCGACGACGCCGAGGTGGCCGAGCGGGTGCGCATGCTCCGCAACTACGGCGAGGAGGCCAAGTACCAGAACCGCGTGCAGGGGGTGAACAGCCGGCTCGACGAGATCCAGGCCGCGGTGCTGCGGGTCAAGCTCCGCCATCTCGACGAGTGGGTGGCGGCGCGCCGCCACCTCGCCTCGCTCTACGATCGGCTCCTGGCCGAGGCGCCGTTCGACCTGCCGGTCGAGGTGGGGCCGGCGCGGCACGCCTATCATCTCTACGTGATCCGCTCGGCCCGGCGGGACGCGCTCCAGCGGCACCTGCGGGAGCGCGGGGTCGGCACCAGCATCCACTATCCGGTGCCCGCGCACCGCCAGCCCGCATATCGCCACCTGGAATACGCGGAGGGCGACTTCCCCTGCGCCGAGTGGGCCTGCCGGCAGGTGCTCTCGCTGCCGCTCTACCCGGAGCTGACCGAGGAAGAGCTGCGGCACGTGGCGGCGGCGGTCACCTCGTTCCGCGACTAGTCGGTCGCATGCCGACACGGGGATTGCAAGCGGCTCGAGCCGGCGGCGTGTTACAAGGAGCTTGGCTTCGACGAGCCCACCCATGCGCTAGACCAGGGAGGAGCGAACATGACGACTACCATCCAGGCAATCATCGAGCTCCAGACGCAGTCGGCCAAGGAGGTCGTCGACATCACGGCCCGCGTCGAGACGCTGATCGGCGGTGTGTCGGGCGGAAGCTGTCAGCTCTTCCTCCGGCACACGACGGCGGGCCTGATGGTCGTGACGAACGAGACCGGCGTCCCCGAGGACATCATGGACATCCTCCAGACGCTGACCCCGCCGATCGCGTACCGGCACGACTCGCGGGCTCACGTGGCGGCCCATTTCCTCAGCGCCCTCGTCGGGCCGAGCGTCACGGTACCGGTGCGAGACGGCAAGCTCGCCCTCGGCGAGTTCCAGCGGATCGTCCTGATGGAGTTCGAGGGGCCGAGGCGGCGAGAGATCGAGATACGCCTCCTGGCGGAGGCTTGATGCCCAAGATCTGGTCGGGCGCGCTCGCGCTCGTCCTGCTCCTGGCCGGCCCGACCGCCGCGCAGCAGAGCATCGCGGTCGATGGCCGCTCGCACTCGTTCGACTATTCGCAGGTTCAGCGGATCAACCCCAGCCCCTACTTGAACCCGCATGCGCCTGCCCCTCCGCGGCCGGGCGTCACGCCGTAGATCTGCACACCACCCAGCGTGGGTGACCGGCCACATTGCTCAGGCGCCTGACCGCCGGTGTGGTTCCTCTGGTGGGAGCGGCGGTGCTGCTCTTCTCGACACCCGGAGTCCGCGCGGAGACCGCGGCCGGGACGTTGCGAGGCGACTGCCGAGCCCGCCTCGAGGAATACCTCAAGAGATCCAATCCAGGACACTTCTTCTACGTCGAGGACCCGGAGTCCACCAAGTACGGCTGTGGGTTCAGCTTCGAGGATCCGGGCGAGTTCGACCGATACCCGAGCTCGGCCCAGGTCGCCTTCACCCTCTGCCAGAATGCGGCGGATGAGCGCGGAATCAAGGCGCGGTGTGAGCTGATCGCAAGAGGCGATACGATCGTGGCTCGCTCCTACCGGGAAGCGCAGGCCCGTCAGGATGCCACCGCCCTGGTCGGCGACTCCATGCGCTGCGGGCAGAATCCGCTCAACCGGTGGTTCTGGTCGGAGCGCGCGTTCTGCGACATGGCGTGGCACGGGCCCGCCAAGGCCAGCGGGGCGGTGATCTGGAATCATGGCCTCCTCGGGACGGTGCCGCAGCACACCGCCCCCGTCCCGCCGGTATTCAGACTCCTGCAGGCTCGCGGATGGGACGTGGTGAAGATCGCGCGCAACAACCTCGGGGAGACGTCGGGAGAGCACTCCCTCTACCGGGCCGTGCAACGGACGCTGGAGGAGGTCACGGCGCGACGGCGGGAGGGATACGCGAAGGTCGTCCTGGCCGGACAGTCGTTCGGTGGCTACATCACGTTGGAGGCCGCCGAGTCCTCGAAGGACGTCTACGGGACGGTGGCCATGGCTCCTGGTGTCCGCTTCGGCGGTGCGGGCAGTCTCGATGCCGCCGTGACCGAGCGAACGCTCGGGAGGCTCGCCGTCGAACGCCTGGCCCTGGTCTTCCCGAGAGGCGACACCATGTTCGGGAGCATCGAGCGAGGCCCTGGAGCGGCCAAGGTGCTCGCCGGGCGCAAGGGCTCGTTCCTCCTGCTCGACGAGACGTATGACATCGTGGACCACGGTGGCGGGACAAGCGGGAAGTTCGCCATCAAATACGGCCCATGTCTTGTCCAGTACCTGACGAGCCCCGAGACGGGGATGGGACCGGTTCGCTGCCAGCCGAGTCCGGCGGAGCAGCAGAGCACAGCCAAGGAGCTACTGCCCAAACACCCCGGGACGCTCGCCGGATCGTGGTACGGCATCCTGGAGCCCTCCGGCGAGGTCGTATCGTTCGCGATCGTGGACGTCGGAGGCACGACCCGCCGGGCCCTGTTCAGCTCCGTGTCCGGCTGGCGGCGCGGAGGGCTCTACGAATTCTCGGGCGGTGAAGGCGACCTGACCTTCCGGCTGGGAGAGCGCGGCACCGTCACGGTCAGGGACGGGACGCTGACCCGGACGCCCGCAAGCGGCACCAGCTCACAGGCGGCCAAGCTCCGCCCGCTCGCCGCGGCCCCGGCCGGTGAGCCTGCTCGTTAGGCCCGGGCATCACTCGATCACCTGATCGGCCCGCAGCAGGAGTGACCGCGCAATCGTGAGCCCGAGAGGCCGGCCTGGCAGTCTCACAGAGCGCGCGTGATACACTGAGCGGCCTGGTGCCATGCTGGACACACTCGAGCGGCTGACGAACCGACCTCTGGCGGCAGACGGCCCGGTCACGCGTCTGTTTCGCGCGGCCGGCATCCACGATTTCGCGGGGGCGGCACGCCATCTCTTGCGGCTGCCGTATGGGCGCATCGCCGATCGCAGCCGGTTCTGGCTCGTGCTCGAGGAAGGGCGTGGCACGTGCACGACCAAGCACGCCACCCTCGCCGAGCTGGCCCGGGAGCAGGGGATCGACGTGCAGCTCACGTTCGGCATCTACGAGATGAGCGAGCGGAACACTCCGGGCGTTGGTCAGGTCTTGAGCAAGTACGGGCTCGCCTGCATCCCGGAGGCCCATTGCTATCTCTACTACCGGGGCGAGCGGATCGACGTGACTGGCGTGCCACCCGGGGCAGAGCCCATCGATGGGTTTCTCCACGAGGAGCCGATCGAGACCGATCAGATCGGCGCGTACAAGAACGACCTCCACAAGAGGTTCCTGCGCGACTGGGCTACCCGCTCCGACGCCGCGCAAGGGCGCAGCCTCGAGGAGCTGTGGCGCATCCGCGAGGAGTGCATCGCGGCCCTGGGCGCGGGGGAGTACGCCCGCTAGTCGTCGAGTCGGAGGGCTCGGCGGACCTCGCCGAGGGTCCGGCGGACGACGGCGCGCCCCCTCTCGGTGCCCTCGCGAAGCACCCGCGCCACCGCCTCCGGGTCCCTCGCGAGCTCGATGCGGCGCCGGCGGATCGGCGTCAGGAAGGTCTCCAGCACCTCGATCAGCCGGCGCTTGAGCGGAACGTCACCCAACCCACCGGCCCGGTATCTCCGCTTGAGATCGTCGACACCCGCCTCATCCGGGTCGAACGCGTCCAGATAGCTGAAGACCGGGTTGCCCTCGACCGTACCGGGCAAGTCGGCGTGCACGTGCTGCGGGTCCGTGTACATGCTCATGACCTTCTGCGCCACGACATCGGTCGGATCCGAGAGGAAGATGGCGTTGCCCAGAGACTTCCCCATCTTGCTCTGGCCGTCGGTGCCGGGAAGGCGGGCATGCTTCGACACGAGGGCGGTGGGCTCCACGAGCACCGGGCCGAAGAGGCGGTTGAACCGGCGGACGATCTCCACCGTCTGCTCGATCATCGGGAGCTGATCCTCGCCCACCGGGACCACGTCGGCCTTGAAGGCGGTGATGTCGGCGGCCTGGCTGACCGGGTAGACGAAGAACCCGGCCGGCACGTCGGCCCCGAACCCCTTCTGACGCATCTCCTCCTTGACGGTGGGATTCCGCCGCAGCCGCGCCACGGTCACGAGGTTGAGGTAGTACACGGTGAGCTCGGCCAGCTCCGGCAGCCCGGACTGGACCATGATGGTGGCCGCCCCCGGATCGATGCCGACCGCGAGATAGTCGAGCGCGACCTCCAGCACGTTCCGTCGAATCTGCTCCGGTTGCTCGGCGTGGTCGGTGAGTGCCTGGACGTCGGCGATCAGCACGTACGTCGCATACTCGCGCTGAAGGTCGACGCGACTCTTCAGCGAGCCCACGTAGTGCCCGAGGTGCAGCGGCCCGGTGGGCCGGTCTCCGGTGAGAATGGTCTTCCGCATGGCCCCTCCCCGCGTGGAAAAGAAAAGGACCGCAGCCCCTTCTGCGAGGCGGCGGTCCCATGAAGCAAAAGGAGCCACCCCGTAAGGCGGCTCCCGCGGTCAGTCTACAGGAACTTCACCCGAGGCCGCCTACTGCAGCGGCCACCACCACTCCCGACGCGCGCGGTTCTGATTCACGCCGCGATCGTGGCACGCTGGGCCGGGACTCGTCAAGGCGCTGCCCGGCCTGGCGGTTGACCGGGAGGGGGTGCCCGGCCCAGTATCGTGCCCGATGCCGCCGCTGACGACGCCACTCGCCGAGCACCCCGAGGTGCGGTCCGCGATCGACCTGCTGGAGGCGTGGATCGAGGCCCAGCGCGTCCAGCGCGAGCTGCCGGGGCTGTCGATCGGGATCGTCCACGACCAGGCGCTGGTGTGGGCTCGGGGCTTCGGCTGGGCCGACGTCGCGCGGCGGGAGCCGGCCACCCCCGACACGCTGTACCGCATCGGGTCCATCACCAAGCTCTTCACCGCGACCGCGATCCTGATTCTCCGGGATGCCGGCAGGCTCCGGCTCGACGACCCGCTCGCCGACCACTTGCCGTGGTTCGAGATGAAAAGCGCATCCCCCGACGGGGCGCCGATCACGATCCGTCACCTGCACCGCGGGGCTGCCGCGCGAGGCGGCCTTCCCTTACCTCACCGACGGCCGCTTCCCGAGCACCGGGGAGATCCGCGCCCGGCTGCCGATGCAGGAGCGCCCGCTGCCGACCGAGAGCCGCTGGAAGTATTCCAACCTCGGTGCCACGCTCGCCGGCGAGGTCGTCGCCACCGTCAGCGGGGAGCCCTACGCCGACTTCGTGCGACGCCACGTCCTCGAGCCGCTCGGGATGTCGGCGACCCTGGTGGCCTCGCCGCCGCCCGACCATCCGCGCCTCGCCACCGGCTACGCGCGCCGGCTCCCCGGTCGCGAGCGAGCCCCGGCCCCGTTCAACGATCTGCGGGGCCTCACCGCCGCCGGCAACATGACGACCAGCGTGGCCGATCTGGCGCGCTTCGCGATGCTTCAGCTCCGCGGCGGCGCGGCGGGTGGCGCCCAGGTGCTGTCTGGCCGCACGCTCGCCGAGATGCAGCGGGTTCACTGGCTCGAGCCCGACTGGCAGGCGGGCTGGGGGCTCGGCTTCCGCGTACTCCGGCTCCGGGGACAGACGTTTGTCGGCCACGGGGGCTCGGTGCGCGGCTTCCGGAGCGAGCTGCGCATATGTGGGGCCGACAAGGTGGCCGTCATCGTGTTCCTCAACGCCGACGATGGCGAGGCGTGGCCCTACCTCGACAAGGCGTTCGAGTGGGTCGGGGGAGCCATCGCCGGCGCGACCAAGCCGCCCCCCCCCGACCGCCGACCCGGCCTGGCAGCGCTACGTCGGCCGCTACCGCAATGCCTGGGGTGACGTCCAGATCCTGGTGCGCGGCGGCGAGCTGACCGTGATCGGCCCGGCCACGCCTGATCCGCTGCTCGCGCCCTCCACGCTCAAGCCGGTCGCCGAGCACACCTTCCGCGCCGAGACCAAGGACGGCTACGGAATCCCGGGCGAGCTCGTCGTCTTCGAGGTCGACGCGGCCGGCCGCGTGACCCGCGCCAGGTTCGGCCAGAACTACACGGAGCGGATCGAGAGCTGGGAGGACCGGTGAAGAACGAGCCAACCGGGCCGCGCGGCGGCTCGCCCGGGCTATACTGGCTCGCTGGAACTGACCGGTCCGGGGAGGCCAAGGCATGAGTGGAGACAACGGGGCGCCGCAGTTCAAGGACGTGGTCACGACGCTCGACGAGCTGCGCGGGCTGATGGGCGAGCCCTCCGAGATCGCGCTCCGCAAGGATATCGGCCGGCTCGACGAGCATTGCCGGGCCTTCATCGCGCGCGCCCCCTTCGTGCTGGTGGCGACGGCGGACCTGAAGGGCCGCTGCGACGTGAGCCCCAAGGGCGACGCGCCGGGCTTCGTCCTGGTCGTGGACGATCGGCACCTCCTGATCCCCGACCGCCCGGGCAACAAGCGGTTCGACGGGATGCGGAACCTCCTCGAGAACCCCGGCATCGGGCTCATCTTCCTGGTGCCGGGCAGCGAGGAGACGCTGCGGGTCAACGGCCGCGCCAGGATCGTCCGCGACTCCGAGTGGCTGGCGCGCCTGGCCGCCCAGGGCAAGACCCCGCAGCTCGCCATCGCAGTGGAGGTGGAGGAGGCCTTTCTCCATTGCGCGAAGTGCGTGAAGCGCTCGGGCCTCTGGGAGCCCGCGCGCTGGCCCGACCGCGAGGGCCTGGCCTCGCCCGCCCAGATGTTCCGCGACCACGCCAAGCTCAGCCACGTGACCGTCGAGGAGCTGGACCAGCGCCTTCAGGAAGGCTACCGGAAGAACCTCTACTGAGGAGCCCGCCGTGCTGATCGTCGACGCCCAGGTGCACATCTGGGGCAGCGGCACGCCCCTTCCGCCCCACCGACCGACGTCGGTCTTCTCCAAGGACGAGCTGCTCGCCGAGATGGACGCGGCGGGCGTCGATGCGGCGGTGATCCACCCGCCCGGGTGGGATCCCGCCTCGAACGAGCTCGCGCTCGAGGCGGCCCGCGAGCACCCCACCCGGCTCGCGATCCTCGGCAAGTTCCCGCTGGACCGCCCGGAGAGTCGCGCCCTCGTCGACGGCTGGAAGCGCCAGCCGGGGATGCTCGGCCTGCGGTTCGTGTTCCTCCAGCCGCACCAGAAGCCCTGGCCGACGGACGGCACCCTGGACTGGCTGTGGCCCGCCGCGGAGCGGGCCGGCGTGCCCATCGCGCTGCTCGCGGCGGACTTCCTGCCCGTCGTTGCCCGCGTCGCCGAGCGCCATCCGGGGCTCAAGCTGATCATCGACCACCTCGGCCGGCCGCACCGGACCAAGGACGAGGCGGCCTGGGCCAATCTCCCGGAGCTCCTGGCGCTGGCGAGATACGCGAACGTGGCCGTCAAGGCGACGGGCGCGCCGAGCTACTCGAGCGAGCCCTATCCCTATCGCAACATCCATCCCCACCTCCGCCGGCTCCACGACGCGTTCGGCCCGGAGCGCCTGTTCTGGGGGACGGACATCACGCGCATGCCGTGCACCTGGCGGCAGTGCGTGACGCTGTTCACGGAGGAGCTGCCGTGGCTGACCGCGCGCGACAAGGAGCTGATCATGGGCCGCGCGCTCTGCACGTGGCTCGACTGGAAGCTGGCGTGATTCACCGAGGGGAGAGCGCACGATGAAGCAGACGGTGCTCGAGAAGTACGGTCAACCCGAAGGCGTCGTGCGCTGCATCGACGTGCCGGACGTCGGCGCGCCGGGCGCGGGCGAGGTCGTGT
>JBGOVO010000404.1:0-3424 GCA_041478145.1 Methylomirabilia bacterium | reverse complement strand
CTTGGCCGCGTACATCACGACCACCCGCTGCGCGGTCTCCGCGATGACGCCCATGTCGTGGGTGATGAGCATGACCGCCATGTGGAGCTTCGACTTCAGCTCGTTGAGCAGCTCGAGGATCTGGGCCTGGATGGTGACGTCGAGCGCGGTGGTGGGCTCGTCGGCGATCAACAGATTCGGGTTGCAGGAGAGCGCCATCGCGATCATGATCCGCTGCCGCATGCCGCCCGAGAGCTGGTGCGGATATTCCTTCACGCGGCGCTCCGCGTTGGGGATGTGCACCAGCTTCAGCATGTCCACCGTCTTGGCCATGGCGTCCAGGCGCCCGAGCCCCTCGTGGAGGCGGATGGCCTCCGCGATCTGCTCCCCGCAGGTGAACACCGGGTTGAGCGAGGTCATGGGCTCCTGGAAGATCATGGAGATCTCCTTGCCGCGGATCTTGCGCATCCGATTGGCGGCCAGGGTCACCAGGTTGGTCCCGTTGTAGTTGATCTCTCCCTCGACGATGCGGCCGGGCGGCTGGGGAATCAGCTTCATGATGCTGAGCGCGGTCACCGACTTGCCGCAGCCCGATTCGCCGACGACCCCCAGCGTCTCCCCCTTCTCGATGTAGAGGTCCACCCCGTCGACGGCCCGCACGACGCCTTCGTCGGTGAAGAAATAGGTCTTCAGGTTCTTGACGTCCAGCAGGCGCTCGGCCATGACGTGCGGTCTCCTCTGGCAGGGGTGCGGGCGGCTACCAGGCCGCCGTGATCTCGCGGAAGGCCTCGAGGGCCCGCTTGATGTCGTCGCCGTCGACGTCCTTGTGCGTGACGCAGCGAATGGTGCCGGGACCGGTCTGGTGGACCTTCACCTTCCGGGCCAGGCATCCGGTGACCAGCTCGGCCACGCCGCCGTCCTTCTCCACCCGGAAGATGACGATGTTGGTCTGCACCGTGGCCAGATCCAGCCGGACCCGCGGCAGGCGGCTCACGCCCTCCGCGAGGCGGCGGCAGTTGACGTGGTCCTCGGCGAGCCGATCCACCATGGAGTCCAGCGCGACGAGCCCGGCCGCGGCCAGCACGCCCACCTGGCGCATGCCGCCGCCCAGCATCTTCCGCACTCGCCGGGCGCGCGTCACGAGCTCGCGCGAGCCGCAGACGAGCGAGCCCACCGGGGCCCCGAGCCCCTTGGACAGGCAGAAGGTGATCGAATCGACCGGCCGGGCGAAATCGGCAGCCGGTCGCCGGAGGGCCACCGCCGCGTTGAAGAGGCGCGCGCCGTCCAGGTGCACCGCGACCCCCGCGGCATGCGCCGCCGCCGCGACCGCCTCGATCTCCTCCGGCGTGCAGCAGGTGCCGCCGTGGCGGTTGTGCGTATTCTCGAGACAGACCAGGCCCGTCATCGGGATATGGATGTTGCTGGGCCGGATATGCTCGCGCACCTGCTCCGGGGTGAGAAAGCCGCGCTGGGTCTTGACGGGCAGGGTCTGCACGCCCCCGAAGACGGCCGCCCCCGCGCCTTCGTAGTTGAAGATATGCGAGTCGGCGTCGAGCACGACCTCCTGGCCCGCGCGGGTCTGCGCGAGCACCGAGACCAGGTTGCCCTGGGTGCCCGAGGAGACGAACAGGGCCGCCTCCTTGCCCACGCGCCGGGCCGCCGTCTCCTCCAGCCGGCGGACCGTCGGATCTTCCTCCCAGACGTCGTCCCCCACCTCGGCGCGGGCCATCGCCTCCCGCATGGCCTGGGTGGGGAGGGTCAGCGTGTCGGATCGGAGATCGACGACGTCGTGCATGGCTTACCTCGTGGCGGTCTGGAGACGTTGAACGGCGCGCCGGCCCCATTCGGTGTACGGGTACTCGTCGGCCAGCTGCCGGAACATGAGCTGGGAATCGTCGGTGCGGCCGTCGACGGCGTACACCTCGGCGAGCCGGAACAGCGCCTCCGGGATCACGAGGGTACGCGGGTATTCCTTGACCACCTTCTCGAGCCGCTGGCGCGCGGCGCCGGGGTTGCCCTGGTTCAGGTAGTAGCTGGCCACCCACAGCTCTTTCTGGGCGAGCCGGCCGCGGCAGATGTCGATCTTGGCGAGCGCGTCGGCGGCGTACCGGCTCTCGGGATACTCGCGGACCAGGACCTTGAAGGCCTCCATCGCCTTCCGGGTGATCTCCTGGTCCTGCTCCACCGGCTTCATCTGGTCGTAGTAGCTCATCGACAGCCGGAACTGGACCAGGTCGGCGATCTCGTGGCGGGGGTAGAAGGCCATGAAGCCTTCGAACTCCTTGATGGCCTTGTCGAACTGGCCCTCACGGTAGAAGGCCTCGCCGATCAGGAAGCGCGAGCGCGCGGCGTAGCTCGACTGCGGATGGCGCTCGACCACCTTGCGGAATGCGGTCCGCGCGTCCTCGTATCGGCTCCGGTTGAGCTGGTTCTCGCCCTCCGCGTAGAGCTCGGACGCGGGCGGCAGCGCCTGGGGCCGCTGACGAAAGAAATCCACAACGGTCGTGCACCCGCTCAGCAGCAGGAGCAGACCCGTCAGAGCCACGGAAGCCGTGAGGAATTTGAGGCGCATCGGCCAGGGGTCGGCCATCGATTGGCCCCCAGTTGTAAGGGCGGAAGTCTGGAAAGTCAAGGACATTGACAGGCCTCGGGAGGGCTTCATATGATCCGTCCATGGCGCTGCTCGGACTGGTGACGCTGCCCACGATGTACCGAGTGCGGCAGACCTTTCCCCGGACCCGCCTGGAGGACATCCCGGGCGGGGTCCGCACGGTCCTGGCCGGCGCCCGGCTGCCGGTCAAGCGGGGAGACAGGGTGGCCGTGGGCGCCGGCAGCCGCGGCATCGCCAGCATCGACGTCATCGTCCGGGCCACCGTCGACTGGCTCAAGGCCCTGGGAGCCCGCCCCTTCGTCTTCCCGGCCATGGGGAGCCATGGCGGGGCCACCGCGGAGGGCCAGCGGTCCGTGCTTGCCCACTACGGCATCACGGAAGCCACCATGGGCTGCGAGGTCCGGGCCGGCATGGAGGTGGTGCAGGTGGGGGAGGCCCTGGGGTTGCCCGTCTGGCTCGACCGGATCGCGGCCGAGGCCGACTGGATCGGCCTCGTCAACCGCATCAAGCCGCACACGGACTTCAAGGGCTCCATCGAGTCCGGCCTGTTCAAGATGATGACGATCGGGCTCGGCAAGTACCAGGGGGCCACCCAGTACCACCGGGCGAACGTCAACCACGGCTACGAGACCGTGATCACCGCGGTGGGCCGGGAGATGCTCGCCAAGGCCCGCATCGGCTTCGGGCTCGGCATCGTCGAGAACGGCTACGACGAGACGGCCTGCGTGGAAGCGTTCAACGCGGCGGAGCTCGAGGCGGGCGCGCGGAGGCTCTTGAAGGAGGCGCGGGCCTGGATGGCGCGGCTGCCGTTCTCCCCGATCGACGTGCTGGTGG
>JBGOVO010000101.1:0-10852 GCA_041478145.1 Methylomirabilia bacterium | reverse complement strand
GGACCCCACCGTGAACCGGCTGCAGGAGATGGTGGCCGAGCTGCTCGGCAAGGAAGCCGCCGTCTACCTGCCCTCCGGCACCATGTGCAACGAGATCGCGGTCAAGGTGCACACCCGCCCGGGCGACGAGGTGCTCGCCGATCGCACCTCGCACCTGATCCACTTCGAGGGGGGCGGCCCGGGGCTGCTCTCGGGCGTGCTCATGAGCTCGCTCGACGGCGAGCGCGGGGTGTTCACGGGCGCCCAGGTCCGGGCGGCGATGCATCCGCGCTCGCGCTACGCGCCGCCGACCCGCATGGTCTCGGTGGAGAACACGAGCAATCTGGGCGGCGGCCGGGTGTGGCCGCTCGCCGCCGTCGAGGACGTGGGCGCCGCCGCGCGGGCCCTCGGGCTGGCGAGCCACATGGACGGCGCGCGACTCATGAACGCGGTGGTCGCCTCCGGCACCCCGGCGCGCGCCTACGCCGCGGCCGTCGACTCGGTGTGGATCGACTTCAGCAAGGGCCTGGGCGCGCCGGTGGGCGCCTGCCTCGCGGGCTCGCGCGCCTTCATCCAGGAGGCCTGGCGCTACAAGCAGGCGCTGGGCGGCGCCATGCGGCAGGCCGGCATCATCGCGGCGGGCGGCGTCTACGCGCTCCGGCATCACGTGGACCGCCTGGCCGAGGACCACGACAACGCCAAGGTCCTCGCGCGGGGGATCGCGAGCCTGCCCGGCATCGCGCTCGACCCCGCCCACGTCGAGACCAATATCGTGATCTTCGACGTGACGGTCCCGGGGCTCACCGCGCAGGGCCTGGCCGACCGGCTGCTCGCGGACGGGCAGGTGCGGCTCAGCGTGATGGGCGAGCGGCGCCTGCGGGCGGTCACCCACCTGGACGTGTCGCGCAAGCAGGTGGACGCGGCGGTGGAGGCGATGGCGCGCGCGCTGCAGGCGAAGCGCTAGCGCGAGGCGCCCGCGCGCCGCCGGCGCCAGCCCGACCGCACCCACGCGGAGCCGGCGTGCCAGAAGGCGGCGGCCAGATCGCGGGCCTCCGCCTCGCTCATGGCCGGCGGCAGCATGCCGTGGGTCACCAGATAGAAGGTGACCCCCCAGACGACCAGGGCGTGCAGCGACGGCAGCCGATCCATGTCCCTTCGACGGGCCCATCCCCGCGCGCGTTTACGGCCGGTCCCCGATACCGTCCCGCGTAAACGGAGCCCCGACCGCCGCCGTCTGCCTCCTCGAGGAGGATGGCGATGAAACTGAACGGATCGGTGCAGATCACGCGGACCCCGGATCGCGCCTACTCGCTCGCCTACGCGCCCTTCGGCGCCAACCGGAGCGCGCGGCCGGCCCGGCGCTTCGACGACTCGTGGGAGCTCGAGCGGTTCCTGGCCGGGCCGCTGCGGCTCGCGCGCCGGGAGGTCCTCGCGGCCCTCACCGCGCTCGACCGCAACGGCAGCTACGTCATCTGGGAGATCTGGCTCTCCGCCGACGAGGTGACCGCGCTGGCCTGACCCGCCGCGGCCGAACAACCCTCGCTTGACAGGGCACCGGTCCCCGGCTAGCGTCCGGAGGATGACCCCCGGCGCGATCTCCCCCGAGCAGCTCGCCACGCTGCTGGAGCAGCCCGCCCCGCACGCCCTGCTCGACGTGCGCGAGCGCGCCGCGTTCGAGCGCGGGCACATCTTCCGCGCGACGCCTCTACCCCGCCGCGCGCTGGAGCTGCGGCTGCCCGGGCTGGTCACCGCGCTCTCGACGGTGATCGTCCTCTACGACGAGGACGGTCGGCTCTCCGCGCTGACCGCGCCCACCCTCGTCGAGATGGGCTACACCGAGGTCTTCGTGCTGACCGGCGGGCTCGACGGCTGGCGCCGCGCCGGCCGGCCGGTGGTCCAGGGCCTCAACGTGCCGAGCAAGGTCTTCGGGGAGCACGTGCTGCACGATCGCAAGACGCCCGAGATCACGCCGCTCGAGCTCTCCGCCCGCATCGCGGAGGGCCACGACATGGTCATCGTGGACACGCGCACGCCCGAGGAATACCACCGCGGCTGCCTGCCCGGGGCGTGGAGCATGCCGGGCGGCGAGCTGGTGCTCCGCATCGGCGAGGTGGTGCAGCGGCCGGACCAGACCATCGTGGTGCACTGCGGCGGCCGCACGCGGTCCTATCTGGGCGCCGAGTCGCTGCGCCGCATGGGATTGCCCAACCCGATCGTCGCGGTGAAGAACGGGACCATGGGGTGGCAGCTCGACGGGCTCGAGCTGGAGCGCGGCGCCAGCCGCTGGCCACCCGCCCCGTCGGAGAAGAGTCGCGCCCGGGCCATCGAGATCGCGGCGCGGATGGCCGCCGAGGACGGCACGCCGCTGGTCTCGCCCGAGGCGGTGGCCGAGCGCTGGAGCTGGAGCCGGCGCCGGCGCGAGAACGTGACCCTGCTCGACGTGCGAACCAGGGAAGAGTACGAGGCCGGCCACGTGCCGGGCTCTCAGTGGGCGCCCGGCGGCCAGGCGGTGCAGGCCACCGACGAGTACGTGGCGGTGCGCGCGGGATGGCTGGTCCTGATCTGCGACGGGTTCGGCCGCTCGATCATGACCGCCGGCTGGCTCAAGCGCATGGGCTACTCGCACGTGGCGGTGCTGGAGGGCGGCGTGCCCGCCTGGGAGCGCTCGGGCCGTCCCCTCGAGACGGGGCAGCCCGCCACGGTGCCGTTCGGCTACGAGGCGGCGCGCCGGGTGGTCGAGCGCGTGCCGCCGGGACCGCCCGGCGACGGCGTGATCGTGAGCGTGGATCCGAGCGACGCCTACCAGCGCGGCCACGTCCCCGGCGCTCAGTGGCTCGGCCGCGGGGGGCTCGAGCTGCACATCGGCCGCGCCGCCCCCGACAAGCGCGAGCGCGTGCTCCTCACCTGCGCCGACGGCGTGCAGTCCACCCTGGCCGCGGCGACCTTGAGACGGATCGGGTACGCCAATGCGTGCGTGCTCGACGGCGGCCTCGCCGCGTGGAAGGCGGCCGGGCTCCCCGTCGAGACCGGGCCCGGCCGCATGCTCGACGAGGCGGACGACGTGGTGCAGAAGCCGTACGAGCGCGGGCGCGCCGCGATGGAGGCGTACTTGCGGTGGGAAGAGGCCCTCGATCCGCGCGGGGTGAGCCCGCACGCGCTCCTGCCGGCGCGGCCCGCCGACGCGGACGCGAAGGGAGCGCGATGACCGATTCGCTGCCCGATCCGCTCGTCACCACCGAGTGGCTGGCCGCCCACCTGGGCGAGCCCGATCTCAAGGTGGTGGACGCCACCTTCTACCTGCCGCACCTCGAGCGGGACGCGCGCGCCGAGTTCGCGCAGGCCCACGTCCCGGGCGCGGTCTTCTTCGACATCGACGCCGTCGCCGACCATGCGATCCCCCTGCCCCACATGCTGCCCGACGCCCGAGCCTTCGCGGACGCGGTGGGCGCGCTCGGCATCGGCGGCGGCGACCGGGTGGTGGCCTACGGCGGGCGCGGCCTCATCGCGTCGGCCCGGGTCTGGTGGACGTTCCGCGCGTTCGGGCACGACCGGGTGGCGGTGCTGGATGGCGGCCTCGGCACGTGGAAGAAGGAGGGCCGGCCGATCGAGTCGGGGGTGCTCTCGCCGGCCCCGCGGGGATTCACCGCCATCTTTCACAAGGAGCTGGTCGCCGACCTGACCCGGATGCTGGCCATCCTGGATCGGCCCGACGCCCAGATCGTCGACGCGCGCTCGCGCGGGCGCTTCACCGCGACCGAGCCCGAGATCCGGCCGGGGTTGCGCGGCGGCCATATTCCCGGCAGCATGAACCTGCCGTACAACGAACTGTTCCGCGCCGCCGACGACGCGATGCTGCCCGCCGACGACGTGCGGGGCGCCTTCACGCGCGCCGGGCTCGACCCCGCGAAGCCGGTGGTGGCCACCTGCGGCTCCGGCGTCAGCGCGGCGGTGCTGGCGCTCGGGCTGTACCGGCTCGGCCGGCGCGACGCGGCGGTGTACGACGGCTCGTGGACCGAATGGGGCGGGCGGCCGGACACGCCCGTCGCCACATGACCGGAGCGCGCCGATGCCCGCCCCTCGTCAGCCCCAAGTAGGTCAACCGCTGAGCACCAGGAGGACCCGCACATGTCACTGAGACTCGGAGACACCGCTCCCGACTTCACCGCCGAGACCACCCAGGGCCCGGTCAAGTTCCACGACTGGATCGGCGACTCCTGGGCCATCCTGTTCTCCCATCCCCGCGACTTCACGCCGGTGTGCACCACCGAGCTCGGCTACGTGGCGCGCCTGAAGGGCGACTTCGACAAGCGCGGCGTCAAGTGCATCGGGCTCTCCATCGATCCGGTGGACTCGCACAAGGGCTGGATGAAGGACATCAAGGAGACGCAGGGCTACGAGCCCAACTTCCCGATCGTGGCCGACCCCGAGCGGAAGGTGGCGAACCTCTACGGCATGATGCACCCGGCGCACGACGAGGTGTACACCGTCCGCACCGTGTTCGTCATCGATCCCAAGAAGAAGATCCGGCTCATGATCACCTATCCCCAGACCACCGGGCGGAACTTCGACGAGATCCTGCGCGTGATCGACTCGCTGCAGCTCACGGACGGCTACCGCGTCGCCACGCCCGTGAACTGGAAGCAGGGCGAGGACGTGATCATCGTGCCCGCGGTCACCGACGAGGAAGCCAAGACCAAGTTCCCCAAGGGCTGGCGCGCGCTCAAGCCCTACCTGCGCCTCACCCCGCAGCCCAACAAGTAGGGGCCATGCCGGGCGCCGACGTCCTCGTGATCGGAGCGGGGTGCGTCGGCGCCAACGTGGCCTATCGCCTCGCCGAGCGCGGCGCCGCCGTCACCGTGCTCGAGGCCGGCGCGCCCGGCGCCGGGACCTCCGGGGCGAGCTTCGCGTGGACCAACTCCTTCAACAAGACGCCGCGCGACTACCATGAGCTGAACGTCGCGAGCCTGGAGGAGCACGCCGCGCTCGCCAAGGAGCTGGGCGGCGGTGGCTGGCTCCACCAGGAGGGTGCGCTCGCCTGGGAGGCGGAGCCCGCCGGCCGCGCCCGCCTCGCGCAGGCGGTGGATCGCCTGAGCGGCTGGGGCTACGCGGTCGAGCGGATCTCGCCGCGCCAGGCCAGGGAGCTCGAGCCGGATCTTCACATCGCGGCCGACGTCGAGCAGGTGATCTGGACGCCGGGCGAGGGCTACGTGGAGGTCGTGCCCTTCATCGCCGCGCTCCTGGCCGAGGCCGGCCGCCGCGGCGCGCGCGTCGTTCCCGGCCAGCGCGTCGCCGTGATCGAGCGCGAGGGCCGCCGGGTGCGCGGGGTGCGCACCGAGCGCGGCGGTCGCTTCGCGGCCGACTGGGTGGTGGACTGCGCCGGCATCGCAGCGGGGGAGGTGGCCGCGCTGGCCGGGGTCGCCCTGCGGCTCGATCGCGTGCCGGGCCGGTTGATCTACACCGCGCCGGTCGCCACGACGCTGCGGCGGCCGGTGCACGCGCCGAGCTGCCACTTCCGCCCCGACGGCGGCGGGCGCGTCGTGCGCGCCGCGGGCGCGCACGACCAGACCAGGGCCGAGGCCGGCGCGCCGTGGCCGCCCGAGCGCTCGCTCGCGGCCGTGGCCGCGCACCTGCCCGCGCTGGCGGGCGCGCGCGTCGAGGCCACGCGGATCGGCGTGCGGCCGATGCCGCGTGACGAGCGGCCGATGGTCGGCACGCTCCCCGGCGTCGAGGGTTTCTACGTCGTGGTCTCGCACAGCGGGGTCACGCTCGGCCCGCTCTGGGGCCGTGTCGTCGCCGCGGAGATCCTCGACGGCGCGCTCGACCCGCGTCTCGCGTGCTACCGTCCCGCCCGCTTCCGGTAGACCGCCCGGTGACGGACGTCGGCGCGCGGGGCCGCCTCGAGGCCGCCTTCGCGCGTGAGGAGCGCCGCGGGCTCATGCTGGCGGCGGCCACCCGCTCCGCCGCGGTGGTGGTCATCATCGGCTGGCTGGCGATGGCGAACCCGCTGCGGAGCCTCGCGCTCGCGTGGGTGCTCGGCACCGCCGCGTTCTTCCTCGTCACCGGCCTGGCCCAGCTCTGGATGTACTCCCGGCGGATGGCGCCGCCGATCACCCCGTACGCCTTCATGCTGGTGGACTCCCTCGCGCTGGTGGCGGCGCTCCTGCTGCCGAACCCGTTCGAGCCGGGCGGGCTGCCGCGGCCCCTGCCGCTGCGCTGGGCGTCCTTCATGTACTTCTTCCTCTTCCTGATGCAGGCCGCGTTCTCGTTCCGACCGCGCCTCTTGCTGTGGACGGGGCTGTGCGGCGCCGGGGCCTGGACGCTCGGGTTCCTCTGGATCGCGACCCGGCCCGAGACCATCCTCGACCCGCGGGGCGGGACGACCACGCTCTCCCGGTACCTCGATCCGAACTACGCCTCGATCCTGAAGTACCAGAACGAGGTGATCGCCTTCCTGCTGGTGAGCGCCGGGCTGGCGCTCCTCGTCCGCCGCTCGCGCACGCTGGTGGCCGAGCGGGTCGACGCCGAGCGCACCCGCGGCAACCTCGCGCGCTACTTCTCGCCCAAGGTGGTGGACGCGCTGGCCGAGCGCGACGAGCCCCTGGGCCGGGTCCGCCGGCAGTCCGTCGGCGTGCTGTTCGCGGACCTGGTCGGCTTCACCACGATGGCCGAGGAGATGACGCCGGAGGAGGTCATGGCGCTCCTGCGCGACTTTCACGGGCGCATGGAAGAGGAGGTGTTCCGCCACGGCGGCTGCCTCGAGAAGTTCATCGGCGACGCCCTGCTGGCGACGTTCGGCGTGCCGGACCCGGGGCCGCGCGACGCGACCGACACCCTGGCCTGCGCGCGCGGCATGCGGGAGGCGCTCGAGGCCTGGAACCGCGAGCGGACCCCAGCCGGCCTGCCCGCGCTGCGCATGGGGCTCGGCCTGCACTACGGCCCGGTGGTGGCCGGGGACATCGGCAGCCGCCGGAGCATGGCGTTCGCGACGGTGGGCGACACGACCAACGTCACCAGCCGCCTGCAGGCCCTCACGCGCGAGATGGGCGCCGGCATCGTGGCCAGCGGCGCGCTCGTCGCCGCCGTCGAGCGGGAGGCCGCGGATCCCGGCGTGCTGGCCGGGCTCACCTCCCGCGGGCGGCACGTGCTGCGCGGGCGCGACACGCCGATCGAGCTGTGGGCGGAATAGAGCCGCCGCCGCTCGGCCTCCGTTTGACCCACTCCCGACGATCTGGCAGAATCCTGCGATGGCGCGGCCCCGAATGAGCGTGCTGCTCGCGGTCCTGCTCGTGGTAGCGGTTTCCGTGCCGGAGTCTTCCGCCCAGGCGCCGGCGCCGGTCAATCTCGCCTTCGCCACGCTGGACACCGGGAGCGCCTGGTACGTCTACGGCGCCACCATCGCGGAGCTGCTGCGCAAGACCCTGCCGCCCGGCTCCAACATCGACGTCAAGCCGCGCGCGGGCGGCGTCGGCAACCCGCGCCTGGTGGCCAAGAACGAGACGCCGCTCGGCCTGTCCTTCACGGTGACCAACCGCTGGGCCTATGAGGGCAAGGAGGCCTACACCGAGAAGCTCGAGAACCTCCGGGCCCTCGTGGGCGGCTTCGACACCTACTATCTCGTCGCCATGGCGACGAAGAGGCTCGGGATCACCTCGGTCCGCGAGATCCGCGACAAGAAGCTCCCGGTGCGCGTCTACACCCAGCCGGTCGGCTCGCTCGGCGAGTTCGCCGGGCGCCAGCTCCTGCGGGCGACCGGCCTCGGCTACAGCGAGATCAAGGGCTTCGGCGGCTCCACCCAGCACGTCGGCTACAACGTCATCATCGACGCCTTCAAGGACGGCCGGGCCGACATCCTGTTCGCGGTGGTAACCCCGAAGCACCCGTCGGTGAGCGAGATCGTGTCGTCGGTGGACGTGCAGTTCCTCGGCCTCGACGCGGACACCGCCAAGGCGCTGCTGCCGCTCGGCTACGTGGCGGCCACCATGCCGCTCGACACCTTCAAGGGCCAGTCGAAGCCGGTGAGCACGGTCGGCTTCCCGACGGTGCTGATCACCAACAAGGATCTGCCGGAGCCGATCGCCTACACGGTGACGAAGACGGTCGTGGAGAACAAGGACGCGCTCGTGCGCGGTCACGGCGGGCTGGCCGAGTTCGAGCCGCGGACGGCGTGGCAGCCCGACAAGGTCGGCATCCCCCTGCATCCGGGCGCCGAGCGAGCGTACCGCGAGAAGGGGTGGATGAGATAGCCGACGGCCTCGTTCTCGTCAACGGCCGCATCCTGACCCTCGACCCGCTACGCCCCGTCGTCGCCGCGCTCGCCGTCGGGGGCGGGCGCATCACCGCCACGGGGGCGCGCCGGGAGATCGAGCGCCGCCGCGACCGCCGCACGCGGGTGATCGACCTGCGGGGCGCCACCGTGATCCCCGGGCTCGTGGACGCCCACGCCCACCTCGACCGCGAGGGGCTCAAGCTCATCTACCCCTCGCTCGCGCGCTGCCGCTCGATCGCGGATATCCAGCGGCTGATCCGGGCGCGGGCGGCCCGGCGGAAGCCGGGCGAGTGGATCGTCACGATGCCGATCGGTGCCCCGCCGTTCTACCAGGGCGTGCCGGAGTGCCTGGCCGAGCGGCGCTGGCCGACGCGCGCGGACCTCGACGCCGCCGCGCCGGATCATCCCGTGTACATCCGCGGGATCTGGGGCTACTGGAACCGCCCGCCGGTGTACTCGGTGGCGAACAGCCGCGCGCTCGCGCGGGCCGGCGTCGCGCGCGACACCGTCCCGCCGCCGGGCGTGGAGATCGTGAAGGACGCCGCCGGCCAGCCCACCGGCGTGTTCGTGGAGCACAACCTCATCCAGGTCCTCGAGTTCACCCTGATGCGGGCGGCGCCGCGGTTCACGCCGGCGGACCGGCTGCGCGCGCTGCGCGAGTCGCAGCGTTGCTACGCCGCCCGCGGCGTGACCGCGATCTACGAGGGGCACGGGGTCGCGCCCGAGGTGCTGCACGCCTACCGCGAGTGCCACGCGCAGGGCGAGCTCGCGCTGCGGTGCACGCTGACCGTGAGTCCGACCTGGGAAGCGGACGAGGCGGCGCGCGCGATTCCTGCGCTGGCGGCGTGGGCCGGCGGGCGCGGGCTCGGCGACGATCGCCTCCGCGTGGGCGGCATCTGCCTGCACTATGGCGGTGACGTCGGCGTCGCCCGCATCCTGCACGCATCTCAGCCCTACACGGGATGGGCGGGCTTCGTGGAGAGCGCCAACGACCCCGCCGCCTATCTCGCGCAAGCCGAGCTGGCGGCGCGCCACGGGCTGCGCGTCAACACGCTGGTGACGCGCTGCCTGCCGGAGGTCCTCGACGCGTGGGAGGACGTGGCGCGGCGGCATCCCATCCGCGACCTGCGCTGGGTGCTCGTCCATCTCAACGCGGCCACCCCCGAGCAGCTCGCGCGCATCCGCCGGCTCGGCGCCGCCGCCACGACCAACCCCATCTCCTATCTCTACCGCTCGGCGGGCGACGAGGTGGCCAGGCTCGGCGGCGCCGCCGACCAGCTCCTGCCCCACCGGAGCCTGGCGCGTCACCGCATCCCGTTCGGGATCGCCACCGACAACAAGCCGGCCGACCCATGGGTCGCCTTCGCGGCGGTGGTGGCCCGCCGCGACATGCGGACGGGCGTGGTGGTCGGCGAGCGCGAGCGGCTCACGCGCCTCCAGGCGCTCGCGGCTCTCACGGAGGGCGGCGCCCGGGTGACGCTCGCCGAGCGGGAGCGCGGCCGGCTCGCCCCGGGCTGGGCCGCCGACCTCGCGGTGCTCGAGCACGACCCGCTGACCGCGCCGCTCGAGGCGCTGGTCGGACAGACCGCGCGCCTCACTCTGGTCGGCGGCGAGATCGTGCACGATGCCTGAGCTGCGCTCGCCGCGGGTGTGGCTGGCGATGGCCTGGTCCATCTTCCAGCTCTACACCGCCTACGCCGGACTCTACGACCTGCTGATCCAGCTCCCGGTGCACGTGGCCTTCGCCATCGCGCTCGGCTTCCTGACCGAGCCGACGCCCGACTCGCCCGAGGCCGCGGTCCGGCTCGCGGCGCAGCGGCCCCGTCGCTGGCTCGACGGCGCCCTGGCGCTCCTGGCCCTGCTCTGCGCGGCGCATTTCGTCTGGCACAACGAGCGGCTGGCGAGCCGGATGGCCATGGTGGACGATCCCGAGCGCCTGGACGTGATCGTCGGCGTGCTCTTCACCGCGCTGCTGCTGGAGGCTTCGCGGCGCCACATCGGCTCCGCCCTCGTCATCCTGGCCCTCGTCTTCGTGGGCTACTCGTTCGTCGGCCCCTGGCTGCCCAGCTTCCTCGGCCACGGCGGCGAGACCTTCCTCAAGCTGGTGGACCAGCAGACGATGACCACGCAGGGGATCTTCGGCATCCCCGCGCTGGTCTCGGCCACGTTCATCTTCCTGTTCGTCGTCTTCGGCAGCGTGATGTCGCACGGGGGCCTGCTGCGCTTCTTCACCGACGGTGCCCTCTCGGTGGCGGGGGCCAGCCGGGGCGGCGCCGGCAAGGTCGCGGTGATCTCGAGCGGGCTCTTCGGCATGGTCAACGGCAGCGCGATCGCCAACGCGGTGACCACCGGAGCCTTCACGATCCCCCTGATGAAGCGCGCCGGCTACCGGCCGGAGTTCGCCGCCGGGGTCGAGGCGTGCGCGTCGATGGGCGGCCAGCTCATCCCGCCGGTCATGGGCGCGGCCGCCTTCATCATGGCCGAGACGCTCGGCGTGCCCGATTCGACCGTGGCCATCGCCGCGGCGATCCCCGGCGTGCTCTACTTCATCGCGGTCGGCGTGATGGTGCACTTCGAGGCCGCGCGCCAGGGGCTGCCGATACTTCC
>JBGOVO010000379.1:0-3796 GCA_041478145.1 Methylomirabilia bacterium | reverse complement strand
CTCGCCCGAGCGAAATCCGCGCGGGCCGGAGACGGGCGCCCGCCGCGTCTCGCGGGGCGGCGCCTGGCGCCATCAGGACCCGTGGAGCCCGGTGGCGCACCGCTCCTCCCTGCTGCCCGGTCTCCGGTACTCGGACTACGGCTTCCGGGTCGCGCGCGCGACGGCCTGACTAGCGGGATCGCGCGGCACCGAGCCCGAGATGACACTGCGCCTCCAGCGGTCACGCGGCTATCGTGCCCGGCCGATGCGCTCGAGCGCCACCTGCAGGATGCCGAGGCGGCGGGCCGCGTCGGCCGCGATGCGCTCCAGCAGGGCGTGTCCCGGCTGCGGGCCGTCGTACACCGCGATGATCCGCGCGAACTCCCGGGGCGCGGCGCCCTCGAACCAGCCCGCCAGCCGGCCCCGGACGAGGGCGCCGTACCGCGCCACCGCGGCGCCGTCGCGGAGATCGTCGGGGGCCGCCTCGTGGCGCCAGTCCTCGGGGAAGCGGCCGAGGTCCATGCCGTCGGCGAAGCCCAGGCCCAGGCGGAAGAGGCGGAAGGCCACGTCGCGCAGGCTTCCGTCTCCCTCGGGCACCGGCGCGCTCATCTCCGCTTCCGGCACCGCGCGGATCATCCGCTCCGCCGCGTCGAGCACGGCATCGAGCCGGCGGCCCAGCTCCGCGGGCTCCGGCCGGCTCACGGGCGCAGGCTCAGGAAGACGTGGACGGCGCGCCGGTCGGCCACCGCCAGGTCGAGCAGGTCGTCGCCGTCCAGGTCGGCCGCCACCAGGTTGGAGACGATCGGGCTCTTCAGATCCACCGCCCAGCGCTCCACGAAGCGATCACCGGCCAGCTCCAGGCCGGCCAGCACATCGCGTGACTGCCTCGGCACGACCACCTCGGGCCGCCCGTTGCCGTCGAAGTCGGCGATGACGGCCTGATCCAGGTTCAGCGAGCCCGGCGCGTGGGAGGCGTACCCCGACGCGCGACCCACCGGGGCCAGCGCGGCGCCGCGCCGGCGATACGCGGTGAGCACGCCGCCGTGATGCGGGTCGGACACGGCCACGACCTCGGGCACGCCGTCTCCGGTCAGATCGGTGGCTCCGATCAGGTGCGTCCACGGCTGGCCGGGCGCGGTGGCGAGAAGCACGAGGCCGCCCTCGCGCCAGGCGAGCACCTGGAGCGTGCCCTCCTGCCCCGGCGAGCCTCCGGTCAGGAGCAGGGCCGCGCCGCGGCCGCCGAAGGGGGCCAGCACCACCATCACGCCGGCGAACACCGCGGGCGGCGCGAGCGCGCGCCGCGCCCGCACGGCCAGGCCGAACGCGCCGACTTCCAGCACGGTGAGGCTGGCCGCGTCGGCCCGCTCGCCGAGGGCACCGTGGGCATGGCGGTCCGTGGGGTCCGTCAGCACGACCGCCTCCACCACCCCGTCGCCGTCGAGATCCGCCAGCGTGATGCGCGCGTCGGGCAGCGCGTGGACGTCCGCGCGGGCCAGGATGCGCGGGGCACCTCCGGCCAGGCCGCCGATCAGGAGCACGGCGCCGTCCTGGGCCACCGCGAGCAGGTCGTGCCCGGCGCGGCCCTCGCGCGCGATCGGCACGGGAAACGTGGAGCGCGAGAGCGGCGCGCCCACGTCGTAGCCGTACAGGCCGTCGTCGCTCCAGAGCAGCAGCCGGCCGTCTCCCCCCACCAGGCCCGCCCCGACCCGCTCATGGTCGAGGCGAAGGGCCACCGGCGGCGAGTCCGGTCCCGCCACTTCCCCGTAGCGCGCGAGCACCCGCAGGCCCGTCGCGTCCACCTCGAGGATGAGCAGGGTGCCGTCCTTCTGCACGGCGGCCAGACGCCGCCCCCCGAGGGCGACGAGCCACCTCACCGGGAGATCGGTCGAGATCGACAGCACCTGCCAGCGCGGAAATCGCCCGACGCCGCTCCGGACGCGGTTGCCGGAGGACGGGCCAAACGTGAGGCCGCCGGCCAGCGCCTCGCACACCGCGGCCAGGACCAGGAGCGCCGCCGTGAAGGCCCGCGTCATGTCGATGCCGTGCCGGGAGCGACGATCAACGGCCGGAGAACGTCACCGGCTGCTTGCGCGCGAAGGCGACCACACCGTTGCGGAAATCCTCCGTATGGCCGCTGGCCGCGATGGCCTGCGCCTCCAGCTCCATCTGCGTCTCCAGGCTCTCCTGGGTGGACTGATGGAAGAGGAGCTTGGCCCGTCCGAAGGCGAGCGTCGGCCCCTGGGCCAGCTCGCGGGCGAGCGCCGCGACCGCGCCAGGAAACTCGGCGTCGGGGTGCACGCGATTCACCAGCCCCCAGTCCATCGCCTCCCGGGCCGAGAGCACCCGGTTCGTGTAGTGCAGCTCGAGGGCGCGGCGCAGCCCGATCATGCGGGGCAGAAAATACGACGAGGAGCCGTCGGGGGACGCGGCGATCTTGGAGTAGGCCATCGTGAACTTCGCCGACTCCGCGGCCACCACGAGGTCCCCGCACAGGGCGAAGCTCATCCCGCCGCCGGCGGCGATGCCGTTCACCGCCATCACCACCGGCTTCTGCGCCCGGGCCAGCCGCGACACCGCGCCGTGCAGGTAGGTCGTCAGCTCCTTGATCAGGATGCCGATGCGCTCCGGATTGTCCGCGAAGTCCTTCACGTCTCCCCCGGCGCAGAACGCCTTGCCCGCCCCCGTGATCACGATGCACCGCACCCCCCGCTCCTCATCCGCCTCCAGCGCGGCATGAAACAGATCGCGTCCCAGCGCGAGGTTCAGCGCATTGTACGCATCCGGCCGATTCAACGTGATGGTGGCCACCCCATCCTTGACCTCATACCGCAGCGTCTCGTACGCCATTGATCCTCTCCCGGTGTGGGATTCGTCAGTTGTCGAGCGCGCTCGGCTGCCCGAGCGGGGTGGGGCCGGGGGGCCCTCCCTGGGACCGTGTCTTCTGCGCGTAAGCGAAGCGCCACGCTTCCTATCTCGTGGCTCCATCGAGTGCCCACGCCCGTCCGCGGCTCAGCGTGTCCCAGGGAGGGCCCCCCGGCCCCACCCCGCGTCGATCAACCGCAACGCGACGAGATGCTACCGGCGATCGCCCACGCGGTGAAGCTTCAAGAGATTGGTGGTCCCGGTGACCCACATCGGCGCCCCCGAGATGATCACGATCACGTCGCTGTTCCGCACGGTCCCATCGCCCAGCAGCGTCGCCTCCACTTCCTCGATCATCTCGTCGGTCGTCTCCACCTTGTGCACCAGCCGCGAGGACACGCCCCAGAACAGGCCGAGCCTCCGCTGCACCTCCGAGTACGGGGTGAGCGCCATGATCGGCACCTCCGGCCGGTCCTGGGAAATGAGCCGCGCGCTGAAGCCGGACTGGGTGAAGGCCACGATCGCCTTGGCGTGAAGCAGCCGCGCCGCCTGGCAGGCCGCCTCCGCCACCGCCTCCGGGAAGCCGTAGGCCTCGGGCCGCCGGCGCGACGCGGCCGCCTCCGGCTGCGCGCGCTCCGCCCGCTCGGCAATGCGCGCCATCACCTCCACCGTCTCGACCGGGAAGCGGCCGGTGGCGGTCTCGGCGGACAGCATGATGGCGTCGGCCCCGTCGAAGATGGCGGTGGCCACGTCGCTCACCTCGGCGCGCGTGGGCCTCGAATGCGTGACCATGGACTCGAGCATCTGGGTGGCCACGATCACCGGCACCTTGGCCTGGCGGGCCTGGCGGATCACGTCCTTCTGGATGACCGGCACCTCCTCGAGCGGCACTTCCACCCCGAGGTCACCCCGCGCGACCATGACCGCGTCCACCAGCGGCAGCACCCCCTGCAGG
>JBGOVO010000061.1:0-14171 GCA_041478145.1 Methylomirabilia bacterium | reverse complement strand
CTCGAGCCGGCCTTCGGAGGGATCAACCTGGAGGATATCGCCCAACCCAAGTGCTTCCGGGTGCTCGACGCGCTCCGGCAACAGATGAGCATTCCCGTCTGGCACGACGACCAGCAGGGGACGGCGACCGGACTGCTGGCGGGCCTGCTCAACGCCCTCAAGGTCGTGGGCAAGGACCTCCACCAGGTCCGCATCGTGATGGTGGGAATGGGTGCCGCCAATGTGGCCGGCTATCGCCTGCTCACCTCGAGCGGTGTGGCGCCGGGCGCCATCGTCGCCTGTGACAGCAAGGGCATCCTGCACCGGGCCCGGCACGATATCGAGGCGAACCAGGCGCTCTTCCCGGACAAGTGGCGCGTGTGCCGGGAGAGCAACGCCGACGGACTGGTCGGCGGCATCGCCGAAGCCCTGCGGGGCGCCGACGTCTGCGCGGCGTTCTCGGCCTCGGGGCCGGGCATCATCAAGCCCGAGTGGGTAAGCGGCATGGCCCGGGACGCCATCGTCTTCGCCTGTGCCAACCCCGTCCCCGAGATCTGGCCCTGGGAGGCCAAGGCCGCCGGCGCGCGCGTGGTGGCGACCGGCCGAGGCGATTTCCCGAACCAGCTCAACAACTCGCTGGTCTTCCCGGGCCTCTTCCGGGGCGCCCTCGACGTCCGGGCACGGACCATCACCGACAGGATGGCGAGGATGGTGGCGCAGGAGCTGGCACGCTTCGCCGAGTCACGGTCCATCCACGCCGACGACATCCTGCCGCGCATGGACGAGTGGGAGGTGTTCCCGCGGGTGGCGGCCGCGGCGGGGGTGGCGGCCCAGGAGGACGGCATCGCGCTGCGGTCCAAGAGCTGGCAACTGCTGCACGCCGAAGCGGCCAAGACGATGCGGGATGCGCGCGAGGCTGTCGGCCTGCTCATGCGGGAAGGCCTCATCGCGGAGCCGCCGCGCTCGTGACCATGGGGACCGTTCGCCTCAGCTGAGGAGGAGGGGCCTCAGTGGAGCCCGGGCGGATGGCGGCCAACGTCGCGGTTCGGAGGCGATCGCGGTCGCCGGCAATTGGCAGGCGGGTTGCAGCTCAGGCGAGCGCGAGCCGAGAGTGAACCGAAGGGGGGACTTCATGAAACACCCGAAGCGAGCCATCACCCGGGACATACGGACCCGGAAGCCGAAGCGCCCGGGCCGAGCGAGCCGCGAGCTCGAGGAGGCTTCCTGGCCGGAGGGTGCGGTGCGGGTCCGCGACGTCATGACGCGCCCGGCGGTGATGTTCCGCCAGGCAATGACGGTGGGCGCCGCCGTGAAGGCCATGCGGGCCCGGAACATCCGCCACGCGCCGGTGCTGGACGACAAGGGGCGTCTCGTGGGCATGGTGAGCGACCGCGACCTTCGATCGGTCATTCTCGAGCCCGCCCTCCGCGATGCGTTCGAGGACCTTGATCGCGCGCTCAAGAGCCAGACCGTCAAGGACGTGATGACGTGGGGCACGATCAGCCTGAAACCGGATACCTCGCTCCGTGAGGCGGCCAACGTGCTCCATACCAACAAGATCGGGGCCGTCCCGGTCGTGGAGCACGACCGGGTGGTCGGTATGCTCGCGGTCGGCGACGTGCTGAAGACGGTGATCCAGATGCTGGACGAGGGCGTGATTTCCCGGCCCGGGCGCTGGGGTGCCGAAGCCTGACGGTCGAGCCGGGCGGGGGAGAGCGTAATGAAGGTCAAGGAGGTGATGGCGAGGGATCCGATCAGCATCGACCCGCAGGCCCCGGTAGGCACGGCGCTGGACGTCATGCGGACCAAGCACATCCGTCACCTGCCGGTCGTGGATGAAGGCGGGGTGCTCGTGGGGATCGTCACCGATCGCGACCTCCGCCACGCCGCCTTCGCTCCTGCGGTGCAGGAGTACCTGTCGATCCGGGCTCACCGCCGGGCCCGTCAGCTGGGTGAGGCGCTGGAGAACCTGCGGGTGAGGGACGTGATGACGTGGGTGGTCGTCACGACGGGCCCGGAGGCCCCGCTCCTGTCCGCGGCGCTCATCATGTTCGAGAGCCGCGTGGGCAGCCTGCCGGTCCTGGAGGGCGGGCGCCTGGTCGGGCTGCTCACCGAGCAGGACGTGCTGAAGGCCCTCATGCTGGAGGGCAAGATCGCCGAGTTCGGCGAAGGCTACATGTGGTAGCGATGGCGAAGAGCAGCCGACGGCGCTCCAAGGTGCGCAGAAAGCCGGTGAAGGCGGCGAAGAGACCGAAGCGCCGCCCGGGCGCGGAGCCTCCGGTACCTCCGCCTCATCCGTTCGGCTGGCGCGGACGTGCCCCGGCGGGTGAGCCGGCTCTGCCCGGCCCTGCCGGGCGCGATCCGGCTCAGGACGAAGAGGGCGAGGAGGGTCGCCCATGAAGATGGAGAAGATCCTGGTTCCGCTCGACGGGTCCGCTCTCGCCGAATCCGCGATCGCCACGGCGGTGGAGATGGCCCGTCCCGGGCTTGCCACCCTCATGCTGGTGCGCGCCGCGGAGGCTCGCACGTTCCCCGGGGCGGATCCCACCGATGCCCAGGTAGCCGTGGTCCGGGAGGCCGAGGCCTATCTGGCCGGCGTGGCAGAGCGTCTCAAGCAGCAGGGCCTCACCAAGATCGAGACCAGCGTATGGTACGGCCCCGCGGCCGCTGCCATCGTGGATGCCGCACGGGCGCGCAAGAGCGACGTGATCGTGATGACCACCCACGGGCGTGGCGGTCTCGGCCGGCTGATTCTGGGCAGCGTGGCCGAATCGGTGCTGCGCGGGACAACCACGCCGATCCTACTGCTGCGGGCCGCCGAGGCACCCGTCGAAGCGCCTGAGGGAACGGGCCAGGCGCGACCCGCCAAGGAGACGTCCAATGTATAAGCGCGCGCTCATACCGCTCGACGGCTCGTCGGTGGCCGAAACCATCATCCCGTTCATCCTCGACATCGCCGGCCCGCTCGACATGGAGGTCGTCCTGCTCCGGGTCCTCGAGCCGATCCCACCCATGGTGATCGAGGGGTCACGGCACGTCGAGGTGGAGGACGTCGAGGCGCGGCGCACCGACGCCGAGGAGTACCTGGCGCCGATCGCCGTGGAGCTGCGGAACAAGGGCGTGAGGGTGGAGAGCCGCGTACGCCGGGGCAATCCCGCCGAGGAGATCGTGGCCGCCGCCCGCGAGTCGGGCGCCGACCTCATCGGGATGTCCACCCACGGCCGCGGCGGGCTGGGCCGGCTGGTGTTCGGGTCCGTCGCCCAGGCCGTGCTCCGCCAGGTCGACATGCCCGTGTTCCTGATGCGGGCCACGGAGACCCAGGTGGCCGGGCGTGCGGTCCGGCAAGCGGTGAGATGACGAAGAGCATGATACCCAGGATCCCCAAGGCGCTGGTGGCGGAGCACGAGGAGCTCCATGCGGAGCTGGTCAAGCTGACGCTCCGGCGCGGCAAGGTGGGTGAAGCCGCGCGGACCGTCGCCACGCTGCTCCATCCGCATTTCGTCAAGGAGGAGGAGTTCGCGCTGCCACCGCTCGGGCTCCTGACCGAGCTCGCCGAGGGACGGGTGAAGCCCGAGATGCAGGACGTGCTCCCGATGATCGACAAGCTGCGGGCCGAGCTGCCCCAGATGCTGGCGGAGCACACGATCATCGTCGGCGCGCTGCGCCGACTTGCCGCGGCGGCGAAGCAGGAGAAAAAGCCGGAGGCGGCCCGCTTCGCGGAGGCGCTCAAGCTCCATGCCCTCAGCGAGGAGCAGATCCTCTATCCGGCGGCCCTGCTGGTTGGTGAATGCATCAGGGCGCGCATGGGGAGATAGTCGGGATGGCCCGCCGGCCCCGGCACGGGCGCCGTCCCACCCGGGACGCGCGCACCATCGCGCGGGCGCTGGCCTCGAAGCGGGTGAGCCCGAAGGGGCCTACCTCTGGCCTCCGGATGCTCCTTTTCTACATCAACCGCGCGGGCCATCAGCTCAGCCGCCGACAGCGGGCCGAGCTCCTGAAGGCCAAGCGCCTCCTACAGGACACGATCGCCGAGCGGCGGCCGGGCGGCGAGTGCCGCGCGTCGAGCGCGCCCGGGAGGCTATGATGACGACCAAGAGAATCCTGCTGGCGGTCGACCGTTCGCCTCGCGCGGATGCGATTGCGACCATCGTGGCCGACACCGCCCGCGGTGCGCACGCCACGGTGCGGTTGGTGCACGTGGCGCCCGAGCCATCGGCCGTCCACAACGCCGAAGGCCGCGTGGTGGTGTACGCGGATCAGGAGGCGGAGAGCCTCACGAGCGCGGGCCTCGACTACCTGCGCACGCTGGAGGCTCACTTCGGCGGCCTGCCGGTGGAGAGTGTCGTGCGGTTCGGCGATCCAGTCGCCCAGATCCTCGGCGAGGCCGAGGCCTTCGGCGCCGACCTGATCGTGGTGGGCACCGCGGGACGGAGCGGCATCGGCCGCGTCCTCTTGGGCAGCGTGGCCGAACGGGTCTTCGGGAGGGCGACGGCTCCCGTGATGCTCGTCCGGCCCACCGCGGTCGCCGCGCCCTAGAAGGGCCGCCGGTGAAGAACTTCGAGCTGGCGCGGCAGTTCGAGCTCATGGCCGACGTCCTGGAGCTCAAGGGCGAGAACCCTTTTCGTATCCGGGCCTACCGCCGCGCCGCTCAGAACCTCGAGTCGCTGAGCGAGGATGTCCAGGCGGTCGCGCGCGAGGACCGCCTCGAGGACATCCCGGGCATCGGAGCCGACCTCGCGGGCAAGATCCAGGAGTACCTCCGGACCGGGAAGATCAAGGAGATCGCGGCGGCGAGCAAGGGGATCCCCCGCGGTGTCATCGAGCTGATGAACATTCCCGGGGTCGGACCCCGGATGGCGAGACTGCTCTACGAGCGGGAGCACATCACGGGCATCGGTCAGCTCGAGAAGCTCGCCAGCCAGGGCGGCCTGCGCGGCCTCCCGGGCATCCAGGCCAAGACCGAGCAGAACATCCTCAAGGGCATTCGGCTCGTGCGCGGGGGCCAGGAGCGGATGCCGCTCGGGCACGCCCTGCCGCTCGGGCGCGAGCTCGTCCACGCGCTCGAGCGGCTGTCCGCGGTGAAGCAGACCAGCCTCGCCGGCTCCATCCGCCGGATGAAGGAGACGGTGGGCGACATCGACATCCTCGTGACGTCCTCGAAGCCGGACGCGGTCATGCAGGCCTTCGCGACCCTGCCCCAGGTGGCGGAGGTGCTCGAGCGCGGGACCACGAAGGGCTCGATCCGGCATCGCGAAGGCATCCAGGTCGATCTGCGGGTCGTCGAGCCGGAGTGCTTCGGGGCGGCCCTCGTGTACTTCACCGGCTCCAAGCAGCACAACATCCACATCCGGGACATCGGAGTGAAGAAGGGGCTGAAGATCTCCGAGTACGGCGTGTTCAAGGCGTCGACGGGGCGGCGCCTCGTGAGCGCGACCGAGGCGGAAGTCTACGCGGCGATCGGGCTGCCGTGGATCGCGCCCGAGCTCAGGGAAGACGCGGGGGAGATCGAAGCGGCGCTCCAGCAGAAGCTCCCCCGCCTCGTCGAGCTGGACGAGATCCGCGGCGACCTCCACTGCCATACCAACGCCACGGACGGCCACCACACCATCGAGGCGCTGGTGACGGCGGCCGAGCGACGAGGCTACGAGTACGTGGCCGTCACGGACCACAGCCCGTCCACGCGCGTCGCCGGCGGGCTCACCGCCGACGAGCTCGCCGCTCACGTCAAGAGGATCCGGATGGTCCAGGCCAGGCACCCGCGGATCACCGTGCTCGCCGGGAGCGAGTGCGACATCCTCCCCGACGGCTCGCTCGACTATCCCGACCGCGTGCTGGCCGAGCTGGATCTCGTCGTCGGGTCCGTGCACACCGCCTTCAAGCAATCGCGGGCGGAGATGACCCGGCGGCTCTGCCGCGCGCTCGCTCATCCCCGCGTGCACGTGCTCGGGCATCCGACCGGCCGGCTGATCGGTGAGCGCGATCCCTACGCGGTGGACATGGACGAGGTGCTCCGGACCGCGCGGCGGCACGACAAGGCGGTGGAGATCAACGCCTATCCCGACCGGCTGGACCTCAACGACATCCACGCCCGGCGGGCCCACGAGCTCGACGTCCTCGTGGCGGTCTCCACCGACACGCACATGCTGGATCACCTCGGCTGGATGGAGCTCGGGGTGGCCACCGCCCGGCGGGGCTGGACCGAGAAGCGTCAGGTCGTGAATACCTGGCCGCTGCCGAAGCTGCTGGCGTGGATGCGCGCCGAGCGAGCGGCTTCCGCGCGACGGGCACACGCGCGATGACCCCGACGGCTCGAGGGCGTGACCGGGCGGCGGCCGCTCGGCGGGCGGCCCGGCTGCGCGCGGAGATCGAACGGCACGACCGGCTGTACTATCAGCAGGCCCGACCGGAGATCTCCGACGCCGAATACGACGCGCTGGTGCGTGAGCTCGGCGAGCTGGAAGCGCGGTTCCCCGATCTGATCAGACCCGGCGGCCTGACCCAACGCGTGGCGGGCACGCCGACGGGCCCATTCCGGCGGGTCGAGCATCGCGTCGCGATGCTCTCGCTCGACAGCGTCAGCCGGGTGGACGAGGTCCGCGCCTTCGAGGCACAGGTGCGGCGCGCGCTACCCGGCGTCGCCCTGGAATGGGTGGCCGAGCCGAAGGTCGATGGGCTCGGCATCGCGCTGCTTTACCGCCGCGGCCGGCTGGTCCGGGGCGCGACGCGCGGGGACGGGCGGGTCGGCGAGGACGTGACCCGGAACCTGCGGACGATCGCGAGCATTCCGGCGACGCTCCGCGGCCCGCTGGGCAAGCTCGGCGAGCTCGAGGTGCGCGGCGAAGTCTTCATGCCCCGCGCCGCGTTCGCGAGGCTCAACCGCGCGCTGGCCGAGCGGGGAGAAGCGACGTTCGCGAACCCGCGGAACGCCGCCGCCGGCTCCGTCCGGCAGAAGGACGCGGCCGTCACCGCGCGGCGACCGCTCGACATGTTCGCCTATCACCTGAGCTACGCCCCCCGCCTCGACGTGAAGAGTCAGTGGGGGGCGCTCGCGGCGCTCGCGGCGGCGGGCTTCCACGTGAACCCGCGCAGTCGCCGGTTTGGTGACGTCCAGGGCGCCCTGGCCTATGCCGGGAAGCTCCAGGCCGGGCGCGACCGCCTCGAGTACGAGGCCGACGGCGTCGTCGTGAAGGTCGACGGCCTCGAGCAGCAGGGTCGCCTGGGAGCCACCGGCCACCATCCGCGCTGGGCGATCGCGCTCAAGTTCCCGGCCCGGCAGGCGACCACCGTGATTCGCGGTATCGACGTTCAGGTCGGCAAGTCGGGGGTCCTGACACCGGTGGCGCGCCTCGCGCCCATCGAGGTGGGTGGAGTCGTGATCCGCAACGTGAGCCTCCACAATGAGGACGAGATCCGCCGGAAGGACATCCGGGCCGGTGACACCGTGCTGATCGAGCGGGCCGGGGACGTGATCCCCTATGTTGTGCAGGTCGTCAAATCCAGGCGCCCGCGGGAGAGCCGCCCCTTCCGCTTCCCGCGCCGCTGTCCGTCGTGCGGCGGGCTGGCCCTCCGGCCCCCGGACGAAGCGTACTGGCGGTGCATCGGGAGCGCGTGTCCGGCTCAGCTCAGGGAGCGATTGCGCCACTTCGCCTCACGGCGCGCGATGAACATCGAGCACCTCGGCGACGCGACGATCGCCGAGCTCGTCGACCGTGGGCTCGTTCGGGACTTCGCCGATCTCCATCGGCTGACGGCCCGACAGGTCGGGCGCCTCGAGGGATTCGGGCAGAAGTCGGCGGACAATCTCGTCCAGGCCATCGCGGCCTCCCGAAGGCGCGGTCTCGCGCGCGTCCTGAACGGGCTGGGCATTCCACTCGTCGGCGATCAGGTGGCGCACCTGCTCGCCGCGCACCGCGGCAGTCTGGACCGGCTCGCCGCGGCCTCGGCCGGGCGCCTCGCGGCGATCCGCGGCGTGGGGTCCGTGATCGCCGCGTCCGTCGCGAAATTCTTCGCGGATGCCGGCAACCGCCGGATGCTCCGGCGACTGATGGCGGCCGGGGTGATCATGGTCGAGCCGAGTGTGCCCCGGGTCGGCCGCCGGCTGGCCGGCAAGTCGTTCGTACTGACGGGGGCCCTGGCCGACGTCACGCGCGATGAAGCCGTCGATCTCCTGGAGGGTCTCGGGGCACGGGTCGCCGGATCCGTGTCGCGGAAGACGGACTACGTGGTGGTCGGGGAGCGGCCGGGAGAGAAGCTGGAGGCGGCGCGCCGTCTCGGCGTCCCGATGCTGAGCGAGCGGGCGTTTCTCGCGCTGGTGAGAAACCGCGCCGCGTGAGGGAGTCCGGAACGGGGAAGCCATGGAGAGCAGAGGATGACACCAGGGGTGATCGAGACGCAGTTTCGCGCGTGGGGCGCCGAGCTCGACCGGCTGAAGGCGAAGGTGGAGAAGGAGTACTACGAGCACATCGGGGAGCCGCGGGACGATATCGCGACGCAGCTCGAGAAGTGGGCCAAGGAGGTCGAAATCCTCGAGCCCACCGCGAGGGCACGTGCGCGGCTCCGGGATCTTCGGGCCAAGATAGAGGTCCGGCTCGAGCAGTGGGAGCCGGAGATCGAGGCGCTGAAGAGCAATGCCGGCAAGGAGCTCAAGCATGCATCCGGCGCCGCCTGGGAGGACTGAAGAGGCGCGCGCGGCGCGAAGCGTCGTGAAAGCCGGCGAGGATTTCTTCAATCTCTACAACCACGAGCTGATTCGCGTCGCGGTTGCGGTCCCGGCCGTCCGGGTGGCCGATCCCGTGTTCAACGCGCAGCAGGTCTCCGGCCTGATCGCGCAGGCGGCGGAGCGCCGGGCGATCGCGGTCTTGTTCCCGGAGCTCTGCCTGTCCGCGTACTCCTGCGAGGACCTCTTCCACCAGGGAGCGCTCGTCGAGGCGTGCCGGAGCGCGCTCCAGGAGATCGTCGATGCCTCGCGGGCCTGGCCGATCATGGTCGTGGTCGGGGTGCCGCTGGTCGTCGACCAGCTGCTCTACAACTGCGCGGTCGTGCTGTGCCGGGGGCAGGTGCTCGGGGTGGTGCCCAAGACCTACCTGCCCAACTACCGGGAATTCTACGAGCGCCGGCAGTTCGCGCCCGGCGATGCCGCCGGGCGCGACACGATCGATTGCGGCGGTCAGCGCGACGTGCCGTTCGGCTCCGATCTGCTCTTCCAGCTCGAGGCGCAGCCCCTCGCGACCTTCCACGTGGAGATCTGCGAGGACCTCTGGGTGCCGGTGCCGCCGTCGTCCGACGCCGCGCTGGCGGGCGCCACGGTCCTGCTGAACCTTTCGGCCTCCAACGTCACCGTGGCCAAGGCCGACTACCGGCGCCTGCTCGTGGGGAGCCAGTCCGCCCGGTGTCTCGCCGCCTACCTCTATTCGGGCGCGGGCTACGGGGAATCCACCACCGACCTGGCCTGGGACGGTCACGCGGTGATCTACGAGAACGGAGATCTCCTGGCCGAGTCCCGCCGGTTCAGCTACGAGCCGCAGCTCGTCTGCGCCGAGATCGACCTCGAGCGATTGGCCCAGGAGCGGATGCGCCAGACGAGCTTCGGCCAGGCCGCGGAGCGGCACCGGGACCGCCTCCGGCGGTTTCGCCGGGTCCGGATCGACCTTCCGCTGCCCCGGCGCGGGCGGCTGCTGCCGGAGCGCCGCTACGAGCGTTTTCCGTATGTGCCCGCTGATCCGGAGCGACGTGACGCGCGCTGCGCCGAGGTGTACGAGATCCAGGTGCAGGGGCTCGTCAAGCGGCTGCAGTTCACCGGCCTCCAGCACGTGGTGATCGGGGTCTCGGGCGGGCTCGACTCGACCCATGCCCTCCTCGTCTGCGCCCAGGCCATGGACGTCCTGCGCCATCCCCGAAGTCATGTCCTCGCCTTCACCATGCCGGGCTTCGCCACGAGCCGGCGCACGCTCGACCAGGCGCACCGGCTGATGCGCGCCATCGGAGCCACCGCGCACGAGGTCGACATCAGGCCGAGCGCGCTCCAGATGCTCACGGATCTCGGGCATCCATTCAGCCGAGGCGAGAAGGTCTACGACGTGACCTTCGAGAACGTCCAGGCGGGAGAGCGCACGAGCCACCTCTTCCGTCTGGCCAATCTCCACCGGGCGCTGGTGGTCGGCACGGGTGATCTGAGCGAGCTCGCGCTCGGCTGGTGCACGTACGGGGTCGGCGACCACATGTCGCACTATGCCGTCAACGCGAGTGTCCCCAAGACCCTGATCCAGCACGTGATCCGCTGGGTGGCCCAGGCCGGCCGGCTGGGTGCGCAGGCGGGCGAGACCCTGATCGAGATCCTCGGTACCGAGATCAGCCCGGAGCTGATCCCCGGCGAAGCCGGCCGGGTGCAGCCGGCGCAGGAGACCGAGGCCGTGGTCGGCCCGTTCGAGCTCCAGGATTTCAACCTCTACTACACGCTGCGCTTCGGCTATCCGCCGCCGAAGGTCGCCTTCCTCGCCTATTGCGCCTGGCACGACCGCGCCCAGGGCCGATGGCCCGACATCGCGCCGCCCGAGCGTCATCAGTATGGGATCGAGCAGATCAAGGCCCATCTGGGCCGGTTCCTCGAGCGCTTCTTCCGGCTGAGCCAGTTCAAGCGGAGCGCCATCCCCAACGCGCCCAAGGTCGGCTCGGGCGGCTCGCTCTCCCCGCGGGGCGACTATCGCGCTCCGAGCGACGGCGAGGCGGCGGTCTGGCTCCGCGCGCTCGATCTCATTCCCGAGCAGGAGTAGGCGGCGGCTCGCCCGAGCGGCGGATGATCTCCGCCCGGGTCTGGTCACGCAGCCGGACCATGGCGGGCCATCCGTCTCCCTCGGACGTGATGGGAGTGCCCACCGCGACCGTGAGGGGGCCCGGCGCCGGCAGCCAGCTGTCCGCGGGCAGGATCTCGCGACTTCCGCGAATCGTCACCGGGATCACTGGGCACCGGGTGTCCACCGCCGCCTTGAAGGCGCCCAGGCGGAACGGCAGGATCCCCGACGCCCGCACGAACGTGCCCTCGGGGAAGACCAGCACCGACAGGCCGTCCCGGAGCGCCCGGGTGACTCGCTCAGCGTCGGCCACGCTGCGCGAGGCCTGGCCCCGCTCCACCGTCAAGTGCCCGACCTTCCGGATCACGCGGCCCACCAGAGGAGCCCGCTTGAGCTCGCGCTTGGCCACGAACCGGAAGCTCACCGGCAGCGCCGCGAGGAGGACGACGACATCCAGATAGCTCGCGTGGTTCGAGGCCAGAATGACCGGGCCACTTGTGGCGAGGTGGTCCTCGCCCTCGAGCCGAAGCGAGCAGCCGGAGATCGTCAGGATCATCCGACACCAGAACCGCACCGCCCGGTCCGCGGTCGGGCCGGTCGGGGCCAGGAGCACGAGCAGCCAGAGCGGCGGCACGGTGAGCAGCAGCAGCGAGCCGAGATAGACGCCGCGCGCGAGAGCCGGTAGCCGGCCGCCGGCCCGCCGAACCTGCGCCCCGAGGGCGCCCAGGAGCAGGCGCGTCCATTGCGTGGCGACCGAGCGGCGCGGCCGCCCCATGACACCCTGCAGGTACGCCGCCCGCGTGGCGCTACGCCGCACTTTGCCGCTGGAGGTCTTGAGGACGGTGTGAGGCTCGGCGATGACCACCACGTCCGCCGGGACTCCGAGCGCCGCCACCACACCCTCCATCACGGCCGCCCGCAGCCGCTCGCGCTCGGCGAGCCCACGCATCCGGGTCTCGGCGACGACGACCAGCCGCTCCGTGCCCACGCTCGGGTCGTGAGTGCCGAAGGCGGCCACGCAGCCCTTCCGGATCCCCGGGATGGCCCCCACGATGTCCTCGACCTCCTGAGGATACAGATTGCGGCCGGCCTTCTTGATGAGGTCCTTCTGCCGCCCGGTGATGAACAGCTCGCCGTCGGCCCAGTAGCCCAGGTCCCCCGAATCCATCCACCCGTCACGGCGCACGGCCCGCGTCGCGGCCGGGTTGTTCCAGTAGCCCTCCGTGACCGAGGGGCCGCGGAACTCGATGCGCCCCTCCACGCGCTCACCCAGTGGCTGGCCCGCCCGGTCGACCACCCGCACCTGATGGCGCGGCAGGGGCGGGCCGCACGAGACGAACTGCAGCGGCGCCGGCTCATCGGCAGCGGCGGCGACGGCCCGGCCGGACTCCTGGAAGGGCTTTCGGGCGACCGGATCGACGCGCGGGGCCGCCCCGGGCGCCGGAATCGTGAGGGCCACCGAGGCCTCGGCGAGCCCGTAGACCGGGCACATCGCGCTGGCCTGGAACCCGCACGGGGCGAAGCGGCGGGTGAACCGCTCGATCGTCGCCGGGCTCACCGGCTCCGAGCCGTTGAGCGCGAGCCGCCACGAGGAGAGGTCCAGCCCGCCGATCTCCTCGTCGGTGATCCGGCGCGCGCAGAGATCGAAGCCGAAGTTGGGCGCGGCAGAGATCGTGGCCCGGTGGGTGTGGATGGCGTGCAGCCAGCGCGCCGGCCGGGTGAGGAAGGCGAGCGGCGAGAGGATGGCGATCGGGATACCGAAATAGAGCGCGCCGAGCCAGGACCCGATGAGCCCCATGTCGTGATAGAGCGGCAGCCAGCTTACCGCGACGTCATCGGGGCCCACCCGGATCGCCTCGCCGATGGCGCGGATGTTGGCGAGCAGGTTGGCATGGGAGAGCAAGACGCCTTTGGGATCTCCGGTGCTGCCGGAGGTGTACTGGATCAGCGCCGGGTCCTCCGGGCGCAGAGTCGAGGCGTGCCCGAGCATGCCGGGTCGCCCGAGCTCGGTCGCCGCTGCGATGTACCGGAGCGAGGGCACGCGCGAGCGAAGGAGCCCGGCCACGCGGAGGGCCTCGGGGAAGACGATCATGGCCCGCACGGCCGCGTTCTGGAGGATGCCGACCTGACGCCGGGCGTAGTCTTCGATCAGATCGCGCCTGAATGGCGGGTAGATGGGCACGGGCACCGCTCCCGCGAGCAGGACGCCGAAGAAGGCGTGAAAGAAGGCCTCCTCGGTTCTGAGCATGATCGCCACGGTGTCCCCGCGGCCGAGCTTGCGATCCCTGAGCGAGGCGGCGACCGCGCCGGCCTGTTGCCACAGAGCACCGTAGGTGATGGGTCGCTCCCGTCCTTCCTCGTCACGCAGGAAGACGTGCACGCGCTCCGGCGTGGTCTCGGCGTGCCACGCGAGCACGTCGATCAGCGACCGTGCTCCGACCGGCGCGGGCGCGGCCTCGCCGAGCGGGGACAGAGCCGGCGGCACGGCTTCAAGCGCCGGCTGCGTCGCCCCGCCGATGGCGGTGACGAGGTCGCGCGGACTGACCGCCTCCGCCATCACCGCGTCGGCGAGCCGTACCCCGAACCG
The DNA here is from genome assembly GCA_041478145.1 of Methylomirabilia bacterium. Taxonomy (GTDB): domain Bacteria; phylum Methylomirabilota; class Methylomirabilia; order Rokubacteriales; family CSP1-6; genus CAMLFJ01. The sequence continues at coordinate 818 of JBGOVO010000061.1, read as the reverse complement.
CTGCTCGAGGCGCAGCAGCAGCTCGACCCGCTCGAGGCTGCCGATGCCCAGGTCCCGATCGAGGGCATCGTCGAGCCCGACCGGCCGGTCCCGGGACCGGCCGCCGAGCTCATCGACGAGCGCCGACACGATGGCCAGGACGTCGTGCCCGACCGCTCGCGGGTCCTGCCGGATCGCGTCCGAGGTCAGCACGCCGTCGTGGCCCGACCACGGGGTCCTACGAGGCCCGCCTCAGCCCGGCGGAGAGGGCGCCGGCCATGTGTCCCATCTCGTTGCCGAGGAGCATGATCAGGTCGTCCATCGCGATGATGCCCACCATGACCCCGCTCCTGGTGACGACCGGGAGCCGCCGGAGCCCGGTCTTGGCGAAGACCTTGGCGGCGTCGAGAATGCCCAGCTCCTCGCGGATGGTGACCGGCTTCTTGCCCATGACATCGACGACCCGGACGGTGTCGGGATCCATGCCGCGCGCGACGACTTCGACGGCGACGTCGCGGTCGGTCAGCATCCCGACGGGCCGTCCGGCGTTGACCACGACGAGCGCGCCCACGTTCTTGGACCGCATCACCCGTGCCGCTTGGTCCACCGTCATCTGAGCCGAGGCGGTGACGACGGGCTTCGTGCAGATCTTCCCGAGCATGGCGAGCCTCCTTGGGTGTGGGTTGGAATGACCGAATGGAGTGCAAGGCGAGTGCCGCGCGGCAACCGCGCGCCGGATTGATGTTCCGCCCGCGCGGGCGTGGGGCGCGAGGGCCACACCGGGGCGGGAGCGCCCCGGCAAGCGCCGGTCGGCGGAGGGCAAGCGGTTGAATCGATGG
>JBGOVO010000333.1:0-4563 GCA_041478145.1 Methylomirabilia bacterium | reverse complement strand
GTCCGCACCGAGTTCGACAAGATCCGCTACGACGTGGTCAACCTGATCCCGCCTCAGCGCGCGGGCGCCATCGCGGTGCAGGCCGACCTGGTGGGGGGCGACAAGCGCTGGTGCGAGGTCAACCACGTCACCTACGAATCGGTGAAGCAGCCGGGCATTCACGTCATCGGCGACGCCACCATCGGCCTGCCGGTGCCGAAGTCGGGCAATATCGCCAACGCGATGGGCAAGATCACCGCCGCCTCGGTGGTGAGCCTCATCAACGGCAAGCAGCCGCCGACGCTCGCGCCCGGCAACACCTGCTATAGCTGGGTGAGCGACCGCGAGGCCATCGCGGTGGTCAACGCCTACAAGATCGAGAACGGCAAGGTCGTGCAGATCGAGCAGAAGCTGACGCCGGCGCAGAGCCCGCTGGTGGCCCAGCGGGCCATCGGCTGGGCCCAGTCGATCTGGGCGGACGTGCTCGCATGAGCGCCGCCGGCTTCGGGCACACGACGCTCGCCATCGTCGCCGGGCTGGTGCTCGGCTCGCTCACGTGGATGGGGCCGGCGGCCGCGGGCCCGCTCGACGAGCGCGGCGCCATCCAGTCCGTCACCTGTGCGGCCTGTCACGGGCAGGCCGGCAACAGCCGCTCGAGCGCGATGCCGATCATCGCCGGGCTCGAGCGGGACTACTTCAAGAAGCAGATCGAGGGATACGCGGGCGGCAAGCGACTCTCGCCCGAGATGGAGCCGTACGCCAAGCAGGTGCTGGACCTGGGGGTGGACGACGTCGCGGGCTACTTCGCGGCGCGCAAGCGCGAGCCCACGCCGATCCAGTCGCCCGCGGACGCGATCGCGCGCGGGAGCAGCGCGGCCGCTCAGTGCGTGATCTGTCACGGGCCGCAGGGGCAGGGGGACGCGGCCAAGGTCATCCCGAGCCTGGCCGGCCAGGCGCCCGGCTACCTGCGCGAGCAGATGCTGCTGTTCAAGCTGGATCGGCGCAACCCGGGCGATCCGTCGCTGGCCGCCCTGAAGGCGCTGATGAAGACGATCCCGGACGAGACCTTCGCCGACCTCGCCGCATACTACTCGAGCCTCCGCTAGCGCGACTCGCGCTATCATGGTGGCTCGCATGAGCCACCATGGAGGAGGATCGGCGGGGGCTTCTGGGTGACGCTCGTCTTCTCGCTCACCCTCTCCGGTCTCGCCTTCTGCGGCGCCTTCGTCTCCGGTCTCGTCGGCGTCGGCGGCGCCATCGTGATGATCCCGCTCCTCTACTACGTCCCGCCGCTGCTCGGCGCCGGTGAGCTGCCCATTCAGGAAGTGGCCGGCCTCAGCATGACCCAGGTGCTCGCGGCCGCGGTGGTGGGCGCCTGGAGCCACGGCCGCCACGCCTTCGTGCACACGCGCCTGGCCCTCACCGGCGGGCCCGCGATGGCCGCGGGTGCCCTCGTGGGCGCGCTCGTCTCGTCTCACGTCTCGGGCCGCGCGCTGCTCGCCACCTTCGCGGTGATGGCGACGGTGGCGCTGCCGCTCATGTTCCTCTCTCCCGCCGAGGCGGCGCGGGGCGACCGCGACCCGTCCGCGATTCCCTTCAACCGCGCCACCGCCGTCACGCTCCCGGGCCTCGTCGGTCTGGTGGCCGGCATCGTCGGCGCGGGCGGCGCCTTCCTCCTGGTGCCGGTGCTGGTCGGCGTGATGCGGATCCCGATGCGGCTCGCCATCGGGACCTCGCTCGCCATGGTCGGCATGTCCGCGGTGGCCGGCTTTCTCGGCAAGGCGCTGACCGGGCAGGTGCCGCTCTGGCCCGCCGCCACCGTGGTGCTGGGCTCACTGACCGGCGCCCCGCTCGGGGGGCGGGTGAGCCGGCGCGTCCCGGTCACCGTCCTGCGCGGGGTGCTGGCCGGCATCATCGCGCTCGTCATGCTCCGGGTCTGGGTCGACGTGATCACGCACTGACATGCGCTACGGCTTCGTGATCGATCAGCGGAAGTGCATCGGTTGCCACGCCTGCACGGTGGCCTGCAAGGAAGAGAACCAGGTCCCGCTCGGCGTCAACCGCACGTGGGTGAAGTACATCGAGAAGGGCGTGTTCCCCGACACGCGGCGGTACTTCTCGGTGATGCGCTGCAATCACTGCGACGACGCGCCCTGCGTGACGATCTGCCCGACGGTGGCGCTCTATCGCCGGCCCGACGGCATCGTGGACTTCGACGGCGAGCGCTGCATCGGCTGCAAGTCGTGCATGCAGGCCTGCCCCTACGACGCCCTCTACATCGACCCCGAGACGAAGACGGCGGCCAAGTGCCACTACTGCGCCCACCGGGTGGAGGCGGGGCTCGAGCCGGCCTGCGTCGTCGTCTGCCCGGTGCAGGCGATCGTGCCCGGCGATCTGGATGATCCGAGCAGCGTCATCGCCCGGCTCGTCGCGACCCAGCAGACCCAGGTGCGCAAGCCCGAGCAGGGCACGCGGCCCAAGCTCTTCTATCTGGGGGCGGAGTCCGCCGCGCTCACCCCCGACATGCAGGAGCGCCGCGGCGGCTACGTGTTCTCCCAGGTCGGCCGCATTCCCGATCCGGGCAAGCCGAATCGTCTGGTCGCGGGGCCGAGGGCGCCGGCCACGTCCGCGACCGACGGAATGGATCTGCTCGCTCTGGCCCGCACCGTCTACGATGTCGCGCACGCGGAGCGGCCGTGGGGGTGGAAGGTCGCCGCGTATCTGTGGACCAAATCGATCGCCGCCGGCGCCTTCCTGGTCGCGTCGCTTGGGATCGGCGCCGGGGTCCTGAGCGCGGACACCCTCACCGGGCTGGCCGTCCCCGCGATCGGCCTGGCCTTCCTGCTGCTGACCACGCTGCTGCTGGTGCTCGACCTCAAGCGGCCGGAGCGCTTCCTCTACCTGATCTTCAAGCCGAACCCGCGCTCGTGGCTCGTGCTGGGCGGCTTCATCCTCTCCGCGGCCGGCGGGCTCGGCACCCTGTGGCTGCTGGCCGGCCTCGTGGGCAATCTCGTCGCGCTCCAGGTCCTGGCCTGGCCCATGGCCGCGGCGGCGGCGGCGACCGCCGGCTACAGCGCCTTCCTCTTCGGTCAGGCCGAGGGGCGCGACTTCTGGCAGAGCCCGCTGCTCCTCCCCCACCTGCTCGTGGCCGCGCTGGTGGCGGGCTCGGCGAGCCTGCTGCTCGCGGCGCGCGCGCTCGGCAGCGCGTCCATCATCGTGGGCGGCCTCGGGCTCGTCCTGTGGGCCTCGCTGCTGGTGAGCGCGCTGGTGCTGGGCGCCGAGCTGTGCACCGCGCACGGGACCCAGGACGCCGCGCGGGCGGCCCGGCTGCTCACACACGGGCCGCTGCGGGTGCCGCTCTGGGGCGGCGTGGTGGTGGTGGGCCTCGCGCTCCCGCTCGTGCTGCTGCTGAGCCGGTCGGTGCCGTTCGGCTCGGAGCTGGCGGCGGTGCTGGCGCTGGGCGGTCTCTGGCTCTGGGAGGAGCTGTGGATCCGCGCCGGCCAGATGATCGCGTTGAGCTAGGGGTCAGGTCTTGCATTACGACAGTGCCAGCGCGTGGGTCCCAACCTCAAGGGAGAGAATGTCGTAATGCAAGACCTGACCCCAAACGAGCCGCTGCACCCGGTGGCCCGGCAGCTCGCCGCGCCCGCGTCCGGCCTCGAGCGGTTTCCGCCCACCGCGCGCTGGGACGACTGGGACGAGTTCGATCCGAAGGCGTGGCCGCGCAAGGTCAAGCGGCGCTTCTCGCTGATCCCCACGATCTGCTTCAACTGCGAGGCGGGCTGCGGGCTCCTCGCCTACGTGGACACGCAGACGCTCAAGATCCAGAAGTTCGAGGGCAACCCGGTGCACCCGGGCAGCCGGGGCCGCAACTGCGCCAAGGGCCCGGCCACCCTCAACCAGATCACGGATCCCGAGCGCATCCTCTATCCGCTGCGGCGCACGGGCAAGCGGGGCGAAGGGCAGTGGGAGCGCGTGACGTGGGACGCGGTGCTGGACGACATCGCGGGGCGGATCCGGAAGGCCCTCGTCGAGGGCCGGCCGAAGGAAGTGATGTATCACCTCGGCCGGCCCGGCCACGAGCTGATCTATCTGCAGCGCGTCTTCCACGCCTGGGGCATCGACGGGCACAACAGCCACACCAACGTGTGCTCGGCCTCCGCCCGCGCGGGCTACGCCTTCTGGCACGGGCTCGATCGGCCCTCGCCCGATCACAGCAAGGCGCGCTTCATCCTGCTGCTATCCTCGCACCTCGAGGCCGGCCACTACTTCAACCCGCACGCCCAGCGGATCATCGACGGCAAGATGGCGGGGGCCAAGATCTGCGTGGTGGATACGCGCCTCAGCAATACCGCGTCCATGGCCGACTACTGGCTGTCGCCGTGGCCCGGCACCGAGGCCGCGCTGCTCCTGGCCCTCGTGCACTGCAAGCTGCGCGACGGCACGTGGGACCGCGAGTTCGTGCGCCGCTGGGTGAACTGGGAGGAGTACCTGCGCGAGGAGCGCCCCGACCTGCCGGCCACGATGGCCGCGTTCGAGGCGGCGCTGAAGGCGCTCTACGCGGACTACACGCCCGAGTTCGCG
>JBGOVO010000161.1:0-8033 GCA_041478145.1 Methylomirabilia bacterium | reverse complement strand
GCACGCGCGCTTCGGCGCGGCCGCGCTCAGCGAGGCGGAGCGGGAGGACGTGACCCGCTCGCTCGCCGCGCTCCGCGCGCGCTGAGACGCTAGCGCAGGCGGCGGTGCTCCACCAGCAGGCAGCGGTCCTGGACCACCTGGATCCCCGCCCGCGCGAAGGTCTCCGCCGCCTCCTCGTGGCGGATGCCGAGCTGTAGCCACACCACGCGCGGGCGCGCGGCCAGGATGTCGTCCACGTGCGGGGGAATGTCGCGCGGCCGCCGGAACACGTTGACCATCTCCACCGGCGCCGGCACCCCGCTCACCGTGCGGTAGACGGGGCGCCCCAGGATCAGCGTGGCGTCCGGATAGTAGACCGGCACCGGCACGATATCGTAGCCGGCCTGCGCCATGTACTCGGGCACGTAGAACGCGGGCTGATCACGCTGCGCCTCGGTCTTGATGCCCAGCACCGCGATCCGCTTGCACTCGCGCACGATGCGCGCGATGCCGTCCGCCGACGTCACGAGGTTGTCGCGCCAGTCGTTCATGGCCAGAGTCTAGCACCTGTGCTAGCCTCGGCCCGGGAGGGAGCCGCCATGCCCGTGCGCATCACCCGCGTGTACACGCGCGCCGGCGACAAGGGAGAGACGGCCCTGGTCGGCGGGCGTCGCGTGCCGAAGGATTCGCCGCGCATCGCGGCCTACGGCACCATCGACGAGCTGAACTCGATCATCGGGCTGGCGCGCGCCTTCAACGCGGAGCCGCCGAAGCGCGGCAAGAAGCACCGGTGGCTCGACGAGGTGCTGCGCCGGCTGCAGAACGAGCTGTTCGACCTGGGCAGCGAGCTGGCCACGCCGGCCGAGTCGTTCTACGAGGGCATGTTCCGCGTCGGCCCCGAGCAGGTGACCGCGCTCGAGCGGCTGATGGACGAGTGCCAGAAGGAGCTCACCCCGCTCAAGTCCTTCGTGCTTCCGGGCGGCGGCCGCGTGGGCGGCTTCCTCCATCAGGCCCGCACGGTATGCCGGCGCGCCGAGCGTGGCGTGCTCGCGCTCTCGCGCGTCGAGGAGATCGGCGAGTGGCCGCTCAAGTACGTGAACCGGCTCAGCGACCTGCTCTTCGTGCTCTCGCGCTGGGTCGGCAAGCACCTGGGCGAGACCGAGTATCTCTGGCAGCGCGGCCTCGACTCCCACGCCCGGAAGCGGTAGGTGACCGAGGACTACCGCATCCGCCCCGCCGGTCCGGCCGACCACGAGGGCGTCAGCCGTGAGCTCGCCGAGTACTTCGCGTTCCTGGGCGAGGAGGTCGACGCGGCCGGGCTCGATCACGACGTGGCCGATTGGCAAGCGGAGTACGATGGCACGGTGGGGGTGATGCTGATCGTGGTGGATCCCGCGGGCCGGGTGGTCGGGACCGCGGCGGTGCGCCGGCTCGAGCCGGGCGTGACCGAGCTGAAGCGCATGTGGCTGCGCCCGGCCTGCCGCGGGCGCGGGCTCGCCCGGCGGCTGATGGACCGCGTGCTGGAGGAGGCCCGGGCGCTCGGCGGCCGGGTGCTGAGGCTCGACAGCGAGCAGCGGCTGGCGGCGGCGGTCAGGTTGTATCGCAGCTACGGGTTCGAGGAGATTCCGGACTACAACCGCAATCCGCGGGCCGAGCTCTGGATGGAGCTGCGGCTCGCCCCGGGAGGAGCCAGCCATGGGTAACGCGGCAGTCAGCGAGCTGAAGAAGAAGAGTGATGCGGCGTCGGCGAATCTCTCGAAGCAGCTGCAGGGCATGGAGCCCCACCTGGACAAGGCGGACGGCCCGGCTGAGTGGACCACGCGCCAGGTCCTGTGCCACCTGCTGGGCGAGCCCGACCTGAAGCCGGTGGCCCGGCTCAAGAGTTTCGCGACCACGAACCCGCCGGTGATCGAGCTCACGCCGGGCCAGGCCCCCGTCACCGCGGAGCGGCAGAAGATGACGCTGGCCCAGCTCAAGGACGCGCTGGAGGCGCAGCGGCGCGACATCTTCGGCTATCTGGAGACGCTCGGTGACGCCGATCTCGGCCGCAAGGCGACGATCCCGCTCTTCAAGCAGTTCATGGGCACCGACGAGATCGCGCTGCCGGTGTACGTGGGCGCCATGTTCGACTACCACTGGAACGACCACGCCGGGCAGCTCGCCAAGATCCGCAAGGCCGCCGGCATGCCCGAGGCCAAGTAGCGCGCCTGCATTCGGCGCGCGGAGGGGATCCCATCCTGACCACGGGCCGCCCGGCCACGCTGGCGTACCGCGGCATGGTCACCTCTCCTCACGCGCTGGCTTCCCAGGCCGGCGTCCAGATCCTGCAGGCCGGCGGCTCGGCGATCGATGCCGCGATCGCCGCGGCCGCCGTGCTGTCTGTCGTGTACCCGCACATGACGAGCCTGGGCGGAGACGCCTTCTGGCTCATCTACGATGCGCGGGCCGGCGGTGTGCGCTGCCTCGAGGCGGCGGGCCGGGCCGCGGCCTCGGCCACGATCGAGTGGTTCTCCGCTCGCGGCCTCCGGGAGATTCCGGTTCGCGGCATCGTGCCAGGCACGCTGACCGTTCCCGGCGCGGTCGATGGCTGGTGCGAGGCGCACGCGGTCTACGGCCGGCTCCCGCTCTCCACCGATCTGGCCGCCGCGGTGCGCTACGGGCGCGACGGGTTCCCAGTCACGGAGCGACTGGCGGAGTGGATCGAGCGCTCGGCCGACGTGCTCGCTACCGATCCGGCCGCGGCGCGCATCTTTCTCGCCGAGGGCCGGCGCCCGGCGGTGGGACGACGGCTCGCGAATCCGGATCTGGCGCGGACGCTCGAGCGCCTGGGTGACGGGCGGGGCGGGTTCTACGAAGGGGAGACCGCGAGCGAGATGGCGCGTCACGCGCGCGAGCACGGGGGGCTCTTCACCGAGCGCGACCTGGCCCGGCAGCGCTCGAAGTGGTCCGCGTCCATCAGCGCCACGTATCACGGGGTGACCATCCACGAGACCCCGCCGCCGAGCCAGGGCCTCTCGGTCTTGCAGGCCCTGCGCCTGCTGGAGCCGTGCGAGATCGGCGCGCTGCCGTTCCTGGGGCCGGATCACGTGCACCTGCTCGTGCAGGCGAAGCAGATCGCGTTCCACGACCGGGACCGGCTGCTCGCCGATCCCGAGTTCGTGCCGGTGCCCGTGGATCGGCTCCTGTCGGCCGCGTATGCCGGCGAGCGCGGGCGCCTGATGGACCGTGAGCGCGCGCTGCCCTGGGATCGCGTGCCGTCGACGGGCACGCTCTCGGGCGACACGGTCTACGTGGCCGTCGTCGATGCGGAGGGCAACGCGGTGTCGCTGATCCAGAGCCTCTACTTCGGCTTCGGGTCGGGCGTGGTGGCCGGGCGGACCGGCGTGGTGCTCCAGAACCGCGGCGCCTACTTCTCGCTGGATCCCGCGCATCCGAACCGCCTCGAGCCCGGCAAGCGGCCGCTGCACACGCTGATCGCCTCGCTGGCGTTCAAGGGTGGCCGGCCCTGGCAGGTGTTCGGGTGCATGGGAGCCGACGGCCAGCCGCAGATCCACCTGCAGGCCTATACCGAGATGATCGACTTCGGGCTCGACATCCAGCAGGCGGTCGAGGCGCCCCGCTGGCTCGCCGGGCGCTTCGCCATCGGCGAGCCGCGGGATCTGCTGAACCTGGAGGGCCGGTTTCCGGAGTCCACCATCGCGGAGCTGGCCCGCCGCGGTCACGCGGTCAATCGCTGGGAGGCATGGAACGAGCTCGCCGGGCACGCCCACGGCATCACGATCGACCCCGACAGCGGCGTGCTCGCGGGCGGGGCGGACCCGCGGAGCGACGGCGCCGCCATCGGCTATTGACCCGCCCGTCGGAGCCAGGATGGACGAGCTGAACCTCGCGCGGCTGATCGCCCTGGTGGCGTTCGCCGGCACCTATCTCGGCCTCGCGCTGGGCCGGCTGCCGCTGTTCCGCGTGGACCGCACCGGCGTGGCCATCATCGGCGGGGCCCTCGTCGTGGTGAGCGGGGTCCTGCCCTGGGACCAGGCGGTGGCGGCGGTGGACGCCCACACCCTGGTGCTCCTCTTCGGCATGATGATCGTCGCCGCCTACCTGCGGCTGTCCGGGTTCTTCCGCCTCGTCACCTACGCGGCGGTGCGGCGCGCCCACACGCCGGTCGGCCTCCTGGCCCTGATCATCGTCGCGGCCGGCGTGCTCTCCGCGCTGTTCGTGAACGACGTGATCTGCCTCGTGATGGCGCCGATCGTGCTGGATCTCGTCCGCCAGCTCCGCCTGCCGCCCGTGCCGTACCTGATCGCGCTCACCACCGCGGCCAACGTGGGCAGCGTGGGCACGCTCACCGGCAACCCGCAGAATATGCTCGTGGGCAGCTTTTCCTCCATCGGCTACCGCACGTTCCTGCTGCGCGAGGGGCCGATCGCGGTCATCGGCCTCGCGCTCGTGTTCCTCGTGATCTGGCTCGTGTACCGCCGCCGGCTGCCGCCGGAGCTGCCGGCCGTGAATCTCGATGAGCGCTTCGCGGTGCACCAGGCGCTCATGATCAAGACCATCGCGGCGGTGTCGGTCATGCTGGTCGCCTTCCTCGCCGGCGTGCCGATCGCCCTGGTGGCCATCGGCGGCGCCGCCTACTGCCTGCTCACGCGGCGCGTGAATCCCGACAAGGTGTACCGCGAGATCGACTGGGGGCTGCTGGTGCTCTTCACCGGGCTCTTCGTCGTGATCGGCGGCGTCGAGGCCTCGGGACTGGCCGGCGAGCTGCTGGGCTGGGCCTCCGCCGTCGGCCTCTACCGCCCGGCCGTACTCACCGCGGTCACCGCCCTGCTCTCGAATCTGGTCTCGAACGTGCCCGCGGTGCTGCTGTTCAAGAGCGTGATCCCGACCTTCGGGGAGCCCACGCGGGCGTGGCTCCTGCTCGCCATGGCGTCCACGATGGCGGGCAATCTCACCATCCTGGGCTCGGTGGCCAACCTGATCGTGGTGGAGCAGGCGCGCAGCGCGGGCATCCAGATCGGCTTCGTCGAGTACAGCAAGGTGGGCGTGCCGGTGACGCTGCTGACCCTCCTGGTGGGCTGGCTCGTCCTCGTGCTCCTCCCGGTCTAGGATAGTATGCCGATGGCGCTCCTCTCCGACCTCACGGCCCTCCGCGCCCGCGTCGCGGCGAGCCCCGGCCGCCTCGAGAAGCGCCGGCTCGTCGCCCTGTACCTGCGCGGCCTCTCGCCCGACGACCTCACCCGCGCCGTCACCTATCTGAGCGGCCGCGCCTTTCCCGCGTCCGACCCGCGCGTGCTGAACGTACGCGGCCTGCCCGCGCCCGCCGCGCCGGCATCGGCTGCGCTCACGCCGGCGCCCCTCGCCCTGGCGGACGTCGCCCGAGCCTTCGGCGAGGTCGCGGCGGCCGCGGGCCCGGGCTCCCGCCGCCTGCGCGAGTCGCGGCTGGCCGAGCTGGTCGCGCGCGCCTCGGAGGCCGAGCGCGATCTGCTCCAGCGCGTCATCTATGGCGAGATGCGCATGGGCCTCTCGGAAGGCCTCGTGCTCGAGGCCATCGCCGAGGCGGCCGGCGTCGCTCCGGCGGCGGTACGGCGCGCGGCCCTCGTGACCGGCGACCTCACCGCCGTCGCGGCGCTCGCCCTGGGCCAGGGCGGCGACGCCCTGGCGGCGGTGCAGCCGCGCGTCTTCGTGCCGCTCCTGCCCATGCTGGCCGAGATCGCGGCCGACCCGGGCGAGGCGCTCGCCGCCCACGACGGCACCTCGGCGATGGAGTACAAGTACGACGGCGCGCGCATCCAGCTCCACCGCGACGGCGACCGCGTGGCCATCTGGAGCCGGCGCATGTCCGACGTCACCCGGAGCCTGCCCGACATCGTGGCGATCGCCCGGCGCGATCTCGGCGGCGCGCCGCTCATCCTGGACGGCGAGGTCGTGGCGCTCGACGCGGCCGGCCGCCCGCTGCCCTTCCAGGAGCTGATGCGTCGCTTCCGCCGCGTGCGCGGCGTGGAGGCGGCCGCGGGCGCGCTGCCGCTCACGCTCCACCTCTTCGACTGCCTCATGGCGGAGGGGCGCTCGTATCTCGACGAGCCCTACGCGCGGCGCTGGGAGGCGCTCGAGCGGGTCACGGGCGGCCGCTGGCTGGCCGAGCGCGCCCTGATCTCGGCGGCCGACGCCGGGGCCGCGTTCATGGCCCGGGCGCTCGCCGCCGGCCACGAGGGCGTCATGGCCAAGGACCCGCGAAGCCCCTACGAGCCGGGTGGCCGCGGCAAGAAGTGGTTCAAGCTGAAGGCCGCGCTCAGCGTGGACTGCGTGATCGTGGCCGCCGACCGCGGCTCGGGCCGCCGGGTGGGCTGGCTCTCCAACTATCACCTGGCGGTGCGCGACGAGGATGGCTGGGCGGAAGTGGGCAAGACCTTCAAGGGGCTGACCGACCGCGAGTTCACCGAGATGACCGCGCGGCTGCGGGAGCTGGCCACCGCGGACGACGGCTACACCGTGGGCGTGCGCCCGGAGGTCGTGGTCGAGGTGGAGTACAACGAGATCCAGAAGAGCCCGACCTATCCGGCCGGCTTCGCGCTGCGCTTCGCCCGCATCGCGCGTATCCGCGAGGACAAGGCCCCCGGCCAGGCGACCACGCTCGAGGAGCTGCGCGGTCTCTACGAGCGCCAGTTCGCCACCAAGGGCCGCGCCGAGACCTAGATCACCCGACGAGCCTTGCCCGCGTCACATCGAGCGGGTGATCGATCAGAGCCTGCACTCGTTCGATGAAACGCACCGTATGCGGCAGGCCCGCGTGATGGTCGAATGCCGCTTCGTCCACCCAGCGTGAATGGATGTAGAAGAGGCGCGGGTCACGGGCCGAGCGGAACGCCTGAATGCTCAGGCAGCCAGCTTCCTCACGGGACGGACCAACGACGTTGCGGAGCGCTTCTTCCACGGCGCTCTCGTCTCCACGGCGCGCATGAAAACGTGCGAAGATGAACAGTTCCAAGCGTCCTCCCCAGAACCTTCGTTAAACGAGTGTCCCCAAGCGCAGCGTCCACGGAACGATCTGCTTGATTCGCAGCAGGCCGTTGCGTGTCCAGGAATCGTCCGAGAGCCGCGACCTGATCTCGTCCGCGTCGTTCGCGAGCGCGATCAGGAGCACGTCGGGTGTGCCTTCGAGCGGTCCCACGAGTAGCACGAACCCGTCGCGGTGAAGCGCGTTCATGAAGACCGCATGCGAGTGCCATTCGTCCTGCTCTTCCATCGGGCGCTCGGCGTTCCAGGCCGGATCTCGCGATCGAGTGACGGCAAAGAGTCGCGACATGACCACCTAATTAGTCGACCCGGGTCATGGTCATGATCGGCTCGCCGGGGCCCGGCGCTCGCGCTCGTCGTCGAGACGCTCGTCGAACATCAGGACGGGCGCGCCGGGCTCGAGGTGCGAGTGGAAGGCGTGGAGAAATTCGTCCAGGCGGCCGACGTCCACGTGCGAGAGCCAGAGCGCGGCCAGCCCGGCGTCGAAGCGCTCGGGCCTGGCGGCGGGCGCGTAGGCATCGCGCGGCTCGAAGGAGACGCTCGCCGCGTAGGTCTTGACCCGCGCGAGCGCGAGGGTGTCGTCGTTGACGTCGGTGGCGTGAATCGCGCGCGCGCGCTCGGCGGCGTAGCGCGTCCAGTAGCCGGTGCCGCAGGCCACCTCGAAGACCCGCCGGCCGGCGAAGAAGGCGGGGAGGCGCTCTCGGATCCAGGCCAGGTCGCCCTGCCACCGCGGGCTCTCGTAGACGCGCTCGTACTCCGCCGCCCGGTGGGCGTAGTACGTGATCACATCTCGTGCGTCACCGGCCGAGCTCGCGTCGCACCAGCGCGGCGCCCGCGCCGAGCGCCTGCAGCTTGCCGCGCGCCACCGCGCGCGAGAGCGGCACCATCCCGCAGTTGGTGCACGGGAAGATGCGCGCGGGCGGCACGTGCTGCATCGCGCTCCGGATCACCGCGGCCACCTGCTCGGGGGTCTCGACCTGGTCGGTGGCCACGTCCACCGCGCCCACCAGCACGTCCTTGTCGCCGAGCAGGCCGAT
>JBGOVO010000331.1:0-4579 GCA_041478145.1 Methylomirabilia bacterium | reverse complement strand
GTCCCGGAGGGGCGCCGGATCTTTCCCAGCCTGACCGTGGAGGAGAACCTGCGGGTCGGCGCGTACCGCGGGCGGCCGGGCCGCTGGACCCTCGCGCGCGTGTACGAGCTCTTTCCGGTGCTGGCCGAGCGGAGCCGGCAACCGGGCACGAACCTCTCGGGCGGCGAGCAACAGATGCTGGCCATCGGGCGCGGGCTCATGGCCAACCCGCGGCTCCTGCTGGTGGACGAGATCTCGCTCGGCCTGGCCCCGCTCGTGGTCCAGGAGCTGTACCGGGTCCTCCGCACCGTCGCCTCAGAAGGCACCACCACGCTCGTGGTGGACCAGAACGTGAGCCAGATCCTGCCGTTGGCCCAGCGCGTCTACTGCCTGCGCAAGGGCGCCGTCTCGCTCGAGGGTCGGCCGGCGGAGCTGACGCGCGCGCGGATCGCCGCCGCCTACTTCGGCGTCGGGGTGTGACGATGGCGTGGGTGGACACCGTCCTCCAGGGATTGCTGCTCGGCGGGCTCTACGCGCTCTTCGCCACCGGCCTCTCACTCATTTTCGGGGTGATGCGAATTGTCAACCTCGCGCACGGCGATCTCAGCATCCTGGCCGCCTTCCTCGCGGTGGTCGTCGTGGAGACGCTCGGGTGGAACCCGTTCCTGGCCCTGGTCCTGGTGGCGCCCCTCATGGCCGCGCTGGGCTATGCGCTCCAGATGCTGGTGCTCAACCGCCTCCTGGGGCAGGGGATCCTCCCGCCGATCCTGGTGACGTTCGGGGTCTCCATCATCATCCAGAACGCCCTGCTCGAGACCTTCTCCGCCGACTCGCGCCGGCTCAATCCCGGCGGCATCGAGACGGCCAGCCTGGCGCTCGGATCCGGGCTCGCGATCGGCTGGTTCCCCTTCATCACGCTGGCGGTCGCCGTGCTGATCCTGGTTGGCCTGCAGCTCGTCATCAGCCGGATGTCGGTCGGGCGCGCCTTCCGCGCCACCTCCGACGACCAGGAGACCGCGGAGCTGATGGGCATCGACAACCGGCGGCTCTACGGCCTGGCCATGGCGCTCTCCCTCGGCATCGTCGCGGTGGCCGGGGTGTTCCTCGGCGTCCGGACCACGTTCACGTTCGCGAGCGGGCCCGACCGGCTGCTCTTCGCCTTCGAGGCCGTCATCATCGGCGGGCTCGGCTCGCTGTGGGGCACGCTCGTGGGCGGCGCCGTGCTGGGTGTCGCGCAGACGGTCGGGGCCAAGCTGTCACCCGGCTGGGGCATCCTCGCCGGGCATCTGGTCTTCCTGGCCGTGCTGCTCTTCCGGCCCCAGGGACTCTTCGCCAAGGCACGGAGGATCGCCTGAATTCTTCGCTGGCGCCCATCCGGATCGAGCGCACCACGCGGGCCAGTCGCGCCGGCCTCGTCGGGGCCGCGTTCGTGCTGGTCGGCCTCGTCAGCCTGCCCGCGTGGGGCGATCCCAGCACGATGCGGATCCTGGTGGAGTTCATCGCCCTGCTCGTGCTGGCGCAGATGTGGAACCTGCTGGCCGGCTATGCCGGGCTCGTGTCCATCGGACAGCAGGCCTACGTGGGCCTCGGCGGCTATGCGCTGATCGTGCTGGCCGACGATCTCGGGGTGAACCCGTTTCTCGCCGTCCCGCTCGCGGGGCTCATCGCGGCCGTCTTCGCGCTCCCGACCGCCGCCCTCGTCTTCCGGTTCCGCGGGGGCTATTTCGCGGTCGGCACCTGGGCGATCGCCGAGGTGTATCGCCTGCTCATCGCCAACACCAGCGGCCTCGGCCGCGGGTCCGGCCGGACGCTGAAGGCGGTCTTCCCGCTCGCCCGCGAGAGCCGGGAGGTGACGACCTATCTGCTGGCTCTGGCCATCGGTGCGGCGGCCCTCGTCGCGGTGTACGCGTTCCTCCGCTCCCGCTTCGGACTCGGGCTGATGGCCATCCGGGACAGCGAGGCCGGCTCCGAGACCCTCGGCATCGACGTGTTCCGGATGAAGCTGGCGGTCTATCTCGGGGTCGCCTTCGGGACCGGCGTCACCGGCGCGCTGATCTACCTGAACCTGCTCCGCATCTCGCCGGACGCCGCGTTCAGCATCAACTGGACCGCCTACCCGATCTTCATCGTGGTGATCGGCGGCCTCGGCTCCCTGGAAGGGCCGCTCGTGGGCACCGCGCTGTTCTTCCTGGTTCGCGAGCTCCTCTCCGACTACGGGGCCTGGTACATGATCCTGCTCGGCGCGCTCGCGGTGGGGGTGATGCTCGCCTACCCGCAGGGGCTCTGGGGGCTCGTGGCCGACCGCTGGGATCTGCGCTTCTTCCCGGTGCAGCGGCGCGTGCGCCTGGAGCGGAATTTGGCCCCGCGGGACCGGGACGCGATGTAGCAGTATCGTCATGAACAAGACGGCGGCGCGGCGGCCGGCGAGCGAGCGGGCGACCCTCGAGGCGTTCCGGCAAGACGGCTTCGTCGTGGTCCCCGGACTCTTCGACGAGGAGGAGCCGCGCCGGATCTCGGCGTGGACCGACGAGCTGCAGGGTCAACCGGAGGTGCCGGGCCGGTGCATGATGTACTTCGAGCGGAGCCTGCTCCGTCCGGGGGAGCGGGTGCTGCAGCGGATCGAGAACTTCTGCCCGTTCCATGCCGGCTTCGCGGTCCTGTGCGACGGCGACAAGCTGCGCGGCTTCGCCGACCAACGCGGTCCAGCTCGTCATCCAGGAGCTGCGGCGGCTCCGACGGCCCCGGCGGCCTCCGTCGCCCGGAGTCTACGGGCGGCCCGGCGCCGCGCCCTTCTGCAGCAAGTCGTCGTAGAAGGCGGCCAGCGATTCCAGCACCGGCGCCGCGGCGCCCGAGAACGACGACCCGTGCATGACGGCCAGGGTCCGGGGTAGGAGCTTCGCCAATCGACGGATGGTCGCGCCGGTCGCGGGGGTGACGCCGGTGAAGCCGAATTGCTTCTCGGCTGCCACCGCCGGGCCCACGATGTCGCCGCCGGTGAGCGCGGCGGGATCGCCGACGTGGGTGAAGAGGTCACTGGAGAAGAGCGTCCCCGTCGTCTCCTCGTAGAGGAGCCCCGCGTCCCAGCAGTGCGGCACGTGGGGCGTATCGAGGCGCCGCACCCGCCGGCCGCCCAGGTCGACCACCTCGCCGTCGGCGAGCGCGCGTGGGGGCCGCGGCGCCTGGTCGTTGAGCCAGATGGCGCAGCCGATGGCGCCGTGGGTCACGGTCGCGCCGGGGGCCGCGGCCAACCACTCGTTCAGGGCGCCGCACTCGTCGGCTTCGATGTGGCTGAAGGCGATCCAGCGCAGCCGGCGGAGATCCATGACCCGCGCCGCGGCCTGCGAGACGGCCGGGAAGAGCGCTCGCTGGCCGCAGTGGAAGAGCAGGGGCTCCTCGGCGTCCACCAGGAACTGATTGAAGGTGAACCCGCTCGGACCGACCGCAGGCAGGAACGTGGAGAGGCGATAGATCCGCTCGGCGATCTCGTCCACTCTCGTTTCCATCGAATGAATGCCTCCGGACCGATTATAATCAGCCGGCCCATGCGCTTCGGGACTTTCTACTTCTTCCAGGCCGCCCCCGGCCTGACCCACGCCGAGGTCGTCCACCGCGAGCTCGAGCAGATGGAGTGGACGGAGGAGCTCGGCTTCGACGAGATCTGGCTGACCGAGCACCACTTCATCGATTACGGCCTGGCGGTGGACCCGGCGAGCCTCGCGGCCACTGCGGCCGCCCGCACGCGGCGGGTCCGGATCGGTCTGGCCGCGGCCATCCTGCCCTTCCACCACCCGCTGCGGCTGGCCGAGCAGATGGCCCTCATCGACATCATCTCGAAGGGCCGGCTCGACGTCGGCGTGGGACGCGGCAACCGCCCGGCCGAGTTCCGGGGCTATCACGTGCCCCAGCAGGAGAACCGCGAGCGCTTCGACGAGGCGGTGGACATCATCCTGAAGGCCTGGACGCAGGAGCGCTTCGCCCACGAGGGGCGCTTCTTCACCATCGGCGAGGCCCGGGTGATCCCGAAGCCCTGGCAGCGGCCGCATCCGCCCATCTATCAGGTGTGCGGCAGCGACGACGGCATCGAGAGCTCGGCCTCGCGCGGCTGGCCCATGCTGAACTCGCTGCTCACCGGCCCGGTCGATCAGCTCATCAAGCGGCGCGACAGCTACCTGACCGCGCTGCGCAAGCACGGGCGCACGGAGGCCGAGATCGCGGGGCTCATGAAGGACTGGGGCGTGTCCCGCCAGATCTACGTGGCGAACACGGACGCCCAGGCCCTCGCCGAGGCCAAGGACGCGGAGATGTGGTACCAGGATTCGCTGCGGCGCTTCCAGGTGCCCGAGCGCATCGAAGACGCGCACCCGAGTCTCCAGCCCGGCTTCCGGGCCGCGGCCGAGCGCTTCAAGAAGGTGACCTGGGAGGGCCTGGTGGCCGAGACGGTGGCCTTCGGCTCGCCCGACACGGTGGCGCGCCACATCCAGACCATGCGCGACATGGGCATCGGGCACGTGCTGTGCTGGATGAACTTCGGCGGCCTGCCCCAGGACAAGATCCGCCGCTCCATGGAGCTGTTCGCCCGGGAGGTCATGCCGCACTTCCG
>JBGOVO010000013.1:0-24281 GCA_041478145.1 Methylomirabilia bacterium | reverse complement strand
GACGGTGACCAACGAAGGGCTCGGCCTCCACGCCTTCGAGGACGCGCGCAAGCACGATCCCGAGCACTCGTTCAACCAGAAGGTGTATGAAGGCGCCTCGGTGCTGGTGGCCGGGCTCATGAGCAAGGTCCGGCCGGTGGGGCTACCCTGGCGGCCGATGAAGTTGCGGTTGCTGGTGGAGGCGCTCATCTCCCGGCCCTGGAGCTTGTCGTCGTTCATCACGAGGCACATCGAGCATCCCGCGTTCCGCCACTCGAAGCCCGCGTCGCGGAAGATCTCGTGGAGCCCCTCGGCCTCGGCGGCCTTGGCCACCTGCTGGGAGCCCGGCACCACCAGCGCCCGGACCCCCTTCGCCACCTTGTGGCCCTTGGCTACCGCCGCCGCGACCCGCAGATCCGAGATCCGCGAGTTGGTGCACGAGCCGATGAAGACCACGTCGATCTTGGCGCCCGCGATGGGCTGCCCCGCCTGGAAGCCCATGTGGGCCAGCGCCTCGCGATGCGTGGCTCGGTCCTCCTCCGGCGTCGCCTCCGGAGCCGGAATGCGCTCCCCGACGCCCACCGACTGGCCCGGATTGATCCCCCACGTCACCATCGGCGCGATCGCGGCGCCGTCGAGCCGCTTCACGTCGTCGTACGAGGCGCCGGCGTCGGAGGCCATCCCGTTCCACCAGGTCACCGCGCGGTCGAAGGCGGCGCCCGAGGGCGCGTAGTGCCGTCCACGCAGGTAGTCGACGGTGGTCTCGTCCGGATTGACGTAGCCGAAGCGGGCGCCGCCTTCGATCGACATGTTGCAGAGCGTGAGCCGCTCCTCCATCGTCATCCGGTCGATGACCGGGCCCGCGTACTCGTAGGCGTAGCCCACGCCGCCCTTGACGCCCAGGGCCCGGATGATCGCGAGGATCACGTCCTTGGCGTAGACGCCCTTGGCGAGCGCGCCGTCCACCCGCACCTGGCGCAGCTTGGGCTTGGCCATGGCCAGGCACTGGGTGGCCAGGACGTCGCGCACCTGGCTCGTGCCGATGCCGAACGCGATGGCGCCGACCGCGCCGTGGGTCGCGGTGTGGCTGTCGCCGCAGGCGATGGTCATGCCAGGCTGGGTCAGGCCGAGCTCGGGCCCGATCACGTGCACGATGCCCTGCCGCCCGCTGTCGAGGCCGAAGAAGGGCACCCCGCTCTGCTGGGCGTTGCGGGTGAGGTGCACCGTCATCTCCTCCGCGACCTCGTCGGCGAAGGGACGCTGCTGCCCGGTGGTAGGGATGATGTGATCGAGGGTCGCGAAGGTCCGGGCGGGCATCCGCACCGGCACCTTGAGCTCTCGCAGGGCCTGGAAGGCCTGCGGCGAGGTGACCTCGTGGATCAGATGGAGCCCGATCAGGAGCTGCGTCTGCCCCGAGGGCAGCGTCCGCACGGTGTGGGCGTCCCAGACCTTGTCGAGCAGTGAGCCAGCCATGGTGCTTCCTCCATGTGCCGGACTCGGTCGCCGGCCGGGAGAGTCTGCCGCCGTCGGACCGTTAAGTATAGTGAAATCTTCTTTCCGGTTGCGTAAGATCCGCTAATGATCGACGCGGCCCTCCTCCCCGCCCTGCTGAGCCTCCTCACCGTCGCGCGCAGCGGCTCGGTGGGGGCCGCGGCGCGGCTCCACCACCGAACGTCCTCCGCCATCAGCCAGCAGATCCGGAAGCTCGAGCGCCACCTGGGCGTGACGCTGCTCGAGCGGGCCGGCCGCGGCGTGCGGCTCACCGCGGCCGGCGAGGCCGCCCTGCCCGGCATCCTGAAGCTCGGCACCGAGACCGAGGCCCTCTTCGCCCACCTCGCCGAGCTGTCCGGCCGGCCACCCGCCACCCTGCGCGTCGCGGCGAGCGACTACCTCGGCAAGGCACTGCTGGTGCCGGTGCTGCGCGAGCTGCTCGAGGAGCGGGCGCCGCTTCGCTTCGAGATCGCCACCACCCACTCGCGCGAGGCGGTCCGCCTGGTGGGACTGGGGGAGGCGGACTGCGCGGTGGTCACCGGTCAGGACGCGCCACGCGGGATCGAAGCGGAGCGGCTCTTCGACCAGCCCTTCGTCTGGGTCGGGCCGCGCCGCGTGCGTGGACGCGCGCCGCTCACGGACCGCCTCACCCGTGAGCCGCTGCTGCGGCTGGGCGCGAACAGCCAGGGCCGCCGGCTGCTCGAGGACTACCTGGCGCGGGAGCGCATCCAGCCGGTCTCCACCATCGACGTGCCGAGCGTTTCGCTGCTGCTGGCCTACGTCTCGGGCGGCCTCGGCGTCGGACTGGCGCCCGCGCTGGCGCTGGCGGAGCTGGATCGAGGCCGGGTGAGATGGGAGCGCGCGGCGGTGCCCGCCCTGGCGGTCACGCTGGTGCACCGGCCCGGCTTCCGCCGCGGCGCGGCCGCCGATCGATTTGCGATGCGCCTCGTCGCTGAGGGGCGGCGGGCGGGCGAGCGGATCGCACGGATGCGGCCCTAGCCGGCGATCGCGCTCAGGCGAACAGGCCGGGCAGCGTGCCGCTCTTGGCCACGAAGCCCGGGAAGAGCGGCTCGGCGGGCGCGCTCAGGTGCCGGACCGCGACCTCGGTGAAGAGACTCCGGAAGTCGGTGGTGACGGCGAGGTCGCGGCCCTCGAAGAGCTGCTCGCGCCGAAGCCCCGGCCAGCGACCGTAGACCCGTCCGCCCTTCACGGCTCCCCCCAGCGCCAGCATCGCGGTGGCGTGGCCGTGATCGGTGCCGCGGTTGCCGTTCTCCCGCACGGTGCGGCCGAACTCCGACATCGTGAGCACGACCACGTCGCTCATGCGCGCGCCCAGGTCGCGATCAAGCGCGGCGAGACCTTCCGCGAACTCCTTGAGGCGCAGGGCGAGCTGGCCCCGCTCATTGCCCTGGCCGGCATGGGTATCCCAGCCGCCCAGGTCGGCGAAGGCGATCTCGAGGCCCACGTCGGCCCGGATGAGCTGAGCGATCTGCCGCAGGCTCTCGCCGAAGCGTCCCCGGGGATAGGCCGCCCCGTTCGCGGGCGCGAGGCGCTGGGGCGCGGCCGCCTTCAGCATCTTCACCGCCTCGAAGGTCTCCCGTCCGGTGCCGTAGAGGAGGTCGCGCACGCCCTGCTCGTAGAGCGCCTCGAAGCCCTTGCGCGCGCCGGGTCCGCCCGCCGTGAGGGCCGCGCCCTCCTTGACGTCGAAGTCGGCCACGCTGTTCATCGCCACCGCGCCCACGTCGCCGCGCAGGATGCGCGGGAGCGCCGGCCCCAGCGACACCGCGCGGAAGGGCGACGCGGGCTCGCGGGGGGGCATCGCGGCGAGCCCGCGGGCCAGCCAGCCGTCGGCGGTGCTCTTCACCCCGGGCGTGCCCGACTCCATGTAGTCCTGGGCGTCGAAGTGCGAGCGCGTGGTGTCGGTCGAGCCGCACGCGTGCACGATGCCGAGGCGCCGGTCGTCCCAGATGGGCTTGAGGGGAGCGAGCGCGGGATGCAGCCCGAAGAAGCCGTCGAGATCGATCGTGGTGTCGGCGCTGCCCGGAGCCGGGCGGGCGATGGCGATGTTGCCGCGCGAGGCGTAGTAGTCGGGGTCGCCGTGCGGGACCACCATGCTGAGGCCGTCCACCGCGCCGCGCTGGAAGACGGCGACGAGGACCTTCGGCCGTGCCGCGCCCGCTTCCGCGAATGCGGTGCGGAGGAGGAAGCGGGGCGGGCCGCCCAGCGCGAAGAGCGCGAGGGCGCCGCCCTTCATGAACGATCGCCGCGTGCAGTCGTGCACGACCTATCTCCTCTGGAACTCGGGTGAGCCCAGGACCAGGGCGGTCAGCTTCTCGACGTCCGTGTCCTTCGGCACCCGGTCGTAGGCGGTGGTGCGCGTGATCTCGGAGCTCTCGAGCTGGGAAGCCAGCACGGCCCGTGTCCGGGGCGTCGCCTCGTCGTGGAGCACCACCACGAGCAGGCGATCCAGCACCTGGGCGGGCTGGGAGCGATCGGCGCCGCCCAGGAAGGGCCCGAGGTCCACGCGGGCCCCGCGGAAGCGGTTGTGGGCCAGCCCGAGGGCGAAATTCATCCGCCCGAGCAGCGCGCCCGTGTTGACCCAGGATTCGGCGCGGTCCGGATAGCCCGTCGGCGGCTGCGCCTCGTAGAGCGGCTCGCCGAGCTTGGCCACCTCGCGGGCCAGCGCGACCCCGCCGCCGGTCAGCGCGTCGGGCCCGATCCCGGCCGGCGCGATCCGGCCGTCGAGCGTGCGGACCGCACTCGCCACCACCTCGAGCGGCGTCTTGATCTTGACGCGGTAGGCTTCCGCGGACCAGAACTCGGGCGACGTGAAGATCGTCACCAGCACGGCACGGATGTTCCCGTCGGTGGCCTGGAAGGTTGCCGCCGCGCGCTCCACCAGCGTCGCGGGCGGCTCGTCGCTCACGAAGCGGCGCGCCAGCTTGGTGGCGATGAAGCGCGCGGTCGCGGGATGGCGCACCAGGATGTCGATCACCCGCTCGCCGTCTTGCGGGCCGCCGCCCGCCGGGATCACCTGCCCGAGCACGCGCTTCGGCCCGCGGTCGTGGGCCTGGGGCCGGAAGAGAGACGCGCCGCCCTGCTGGGGCCGGTCGATGGTCCAGCCCGTGAAGCAGCGCGCCACCTCGATGACGTCCTGCTGGGTGTAGCCGCCGTCCACGCCGAGGGTGTGCAGCTCCATCAGCTCACGGGCGTAGTTCTCGTTGAGCCCCATCCGCCGGCCGCCGTTGGGGCCGTTGCCGGGCACCACGAAGTCGGCGCGGGTGCTGAGCCAGTTGTCGAGATAGAAGAGCATGGCGGGATGGCGGGCGGTGGCCAGCACCAGATCGCGGAACCGCCCGAGCACGTACGGGCGAATCGCCTCGCGCTCGTACGCGGGGAGCATCCAGCGCACGGCGCCTTTCTGAGCGTAGACGTTGAAGTGGTTGAACCAGAAGTCCACCAGCACTTCCTCGAGCTGCCGCTCGCTCACGACCGCCCGCGTGATCCGCGCCGCCTGCATCTGGGTGGTGATGACGACGGGCCGCCGCTCCGGCGGGTACATCTCCATCATGTCCTGACGGCTCATCTCGCCCTGAGCCATGCGCTGGCGGGCCTGCGGGGTGGGCTGGGGGTACTCGCGGACCAGCTCCACCGTGCTCAGGCCGAGCACGCGATGGCCGGCGAGGGCCCCCTCGACCGCGGGATCCGCGATGCTTCGCGGGCTGAGCTGCTGCTCGATGTACGCCGCGACGCCCATGCGCCGTACGCGCTCCAGGTCACCCGGTCGTGGACCGTAGCCCAGACGGTTGAGCGCATGCAGGATCTGCTGGTCTTCAGTGAGCGGGGAGGCGGGCAGGCTGAGCGAGCTGGCCGCCCGGGGCGCGGGAGCCGCGACGGTGGTCGCGGGCGCCGGTCGCGGGGCCGGGGCCGAGGAGCACGCGGTCCCGACGAGCGCCACCAGCATCAGCCCGACCCCACCCGCACCTCGCCGCATCGACGCCCCCCTCCCGGTACAGACGGCTCCCTGTATCTTAACGTTTACAGGGCACCCGCCCTAGGGCCAATCCTGCTTTTAGGGAATAACCGCGACCTTGATCGAGTCGGGCGAGCGGTGCGCCTGGAAGGCGTCGTCGATGCGGGCGAGCGGGAACGTCTGGGAGAGGAGCCGGTCGGCGCGTACCGCGCCGGTCGCGAGCAGCCGCATCGCCTCGGGGAACTCGTCCTGGTAGATCATCGAACCGATGATGCGGAGCTCGCGGCGCACGACCCAGAAGAAGTTCAGCGCGGTGGCCTCGTGCGGGAGCCCGGTGAGCACCACGCGTCCGCCCGGCCGGCACAGATTCACGGCCTGCTCCACCGCCGGCGCGGTGCCCGCTGTCTCGATGACGAGATCGACGCCCTCGCGACCGGAGAACGCCCGCGCCGCCGTGGTGTCGTCGTCGGCTCCGGAGAGCGCGACCGCGTCCGCGCCGAGCTCCCGGGCCAGGCCCAGCCGCCGCGTGGAGCGTGCCACCGCCAGCACCCGAGCGCCGCGCGCCTTGAGCACCTGCACCGCGAGCAGGCCGAGCGAGCCCAGCCCCAGCACCGCCGCCGTCTCACCCGGCTCCGGCACCGCGCGGCCGACGGCACGCACCACCACCGCCAGCGGCTCGGCCAGGAGCAGCCGCTCGTCGCTCAGACCGTCCGGCGCGGGCCAGCAGCAGCGGGCGGGAACGGTGGCTTCCTCCGCGAACCCGCCATCCACGTCGATGCCGACCGCGACGCGCGACAGGCACAGGTTGCGATTGCCCTCCCGGCAGAGCGGACACGCGCCGCACGAGTAGTTCGGCTCGACCGCTACGGTCTGCCCCACCGAGAGACTCGTGACGTCGCGGCCCACTGCGGCCACCGTGCCCACGAACTCGTGCCCCATCACCCGCGGATACTGCACCGGCCGCTCACCCGTCCAGATGCGGTAGTCGGTACCGCAGAGGCCGGCGGCCTTGACCCGGATGACGACGTCGGCGGCGCCCGGGGACGGTGACGGGACCGACTGGAGCGCGAGGGAGCGCGGGCCACTCAGCACGGCGGCGATCATGTCGCGTATCGTAGCGGCCCGGCCGGGCCGAGGCAAGGCGCCCGGCCGGCCCGGCCCCGGTTCGTGATAGCATGACGACACATGGCGACCGCGGCGGCCCCCTCGTTCGCTCGGGATCAACGACCGGCTCCGGTGCCGATCTGGCGTGAGACCCTGGCGGGCCTCGACTGGCTCGCGCTGCGGGCCTCGCCCGTCTTCTACGGCTGCGGCGTGCCCCGCGGTGACGGCTCGGCGGCCGTGCTCGTGCCCGGCTTCCTCGGGACCGACTGGTACCTGCTCGAGCTGCACGGATGGCTGGGACGCCTCGGCTACCGACCGCATCTCTCGTGCATCGGGCGGAATGCCGAGTGCCTCGACGTCCTCTCCCGGCGCCTGCTCGAGACGGTCGAGACGGCCCGCGCGGCGACGGGCCGACCCGTGCACTTGATCGGCCACAGCCTGGGCGGCATGCTCGCGCGCTCGATGGCGACGCGGCGGCCGGATCTCGTCGCCTCGGTGGTCACGCTCGGCTCCCCGTTTCGCGGCATCCGCTCGCACCCGTTCGTGCTGCTCGCCTCTGATCGGGTACGCCAGCAACTCCGGCGTGACGACCGGCCCGACTGCTACACGGGCTACTGTGGCTGTCCCGCCGTGACGGGACTCGAGGCCGCCTTCCCGGCCTCGGTGGCGCAGCTCGCGGTGTACACGAAGACCGACGGGATCGTGGACTGGCGCGTCTGCGTGAACGACGACCCCGCGACCAACGTCGAGGTGACCGGCACGCACGTGGGCCTGGTCGCCAATCCGGGCGCCTATCGGGCCATCGCGCACCACCTGGCGCGCGCGCGCCGGCCTGCACCGTCCCCCGCTTCGTAGCGCCGGCCCCCGAGCCCGGAGCGCATGGCGCCCAAGGCGCTCAATCATCGCCTCACGACGCTCGACGCGACCTTTCTCTATACGGAGAAGCCCACCCAGCCCATGCACGTGGGCGGCTCCATGGTGTACGAGGGCCGCCTCTCGCGGGACGTGCTGGTGCAGGCCCTGGAGAGCCGCCTCCACCTGCTACCGCGCTACCGGCAGAAGGTCGTGTTCCCACCGTTCGCGATGGCGCATCCGACCTGGGAGGACGATCCGGCCTTCGACATCCGCAACCATGTCGCCGAGGTGACGCTGCCGCCGCCGGGAGATGAGCGCGCCCTCTCCGAGATGGGCGGACGGGCGTTCGCGGGCATGCTCGACCGCGATCATCCGTTGTGGCAGCTCATCGTCGTGCACGGGCGTGCCGACGGCAACACGGCCGTGGTATGGAAGGTCCACCACGCGATGATCGACGGCGTCTCCGGGGTGGATCTCACCATGGTGCTCCACGACCTCAAGCCCGACGCCCCACCGCCCGGGCCTCCCTCCGCGCCCTGGCAACCCCGGCCCCTCCCGGACCCGCTCACGCTGCTGCAGGACGCGGTGAAGGACCGCCTCACCGAGGTGGCGCAGGCGCTCACCGACGACGCCTTCCGGCTGCTGCGGCCGACGGAGCTGGACGCGCGCCTCCGCCAGCTCGCGGGCGCCGTCGGCAGCTCGGCGCCCAACCTGCTGCGGCCGGCGCCGCGGGCGCCGTTCAACGGCCCGATCTCGGCCGAGCGTCGATTCGGCTGGGCGGAGTTTCCATTCGGGGAGTTCCGCCGCGCCAAGTCGGTGCTGGGGGGCACCGTGAACGACGCGGTGCTGACCGTGATCGCGGGCGGCATGGGACGCTACCTGCGCGCGCTCGGCCTCCCCACCGAGGAGTTGGAGATCCGCGCGATGTGCCCGGTGAGCATGCGGCGCCCCGACGAGCGTGGCGCCCTCGGCAACCTGGTCTCGATGATCTTCGCGCCGCTCTACGTGGGCGTGCTCGACCCCGTGAAGCGGCTCGCCGCCGAGCGGGACGCGATGACGCGGCTGAAGGAGCAGGATCAGGCGGGCGGTCTCTACGAGATGACTCACCTGATGGATCGGGTGCCCCCCGCCGTCCAGGCGGTGGCCGGTCAGCTCACGGTGCCGAACACCCTGCTCAACACCGTCTCCACCAACGTGCCCGGCCCTCAGATCCCGCTCTACCTATCGGGACACCGCCTCATCGGATGGTGCCCGCTGATCCCGCTCGCCAACGAGGTGGGCCTCGTCAACGCGATCCTCACCTACGATCAGCGGCTGACCATCGGCGTGACGGTGGATCCGCAACTCGTCCCCGACGTCTGGCTCTACGTCGAGTGCCTGAAGGCGTCGTTCGCGGAACTGCTCCAGGCCGCCGACGCCGCGGAAGCAGCGGGGACCGGCGAACCGGTCCCCGCCACGATGACCGGCTAGCTACGCGTGTAGAGGTCCTTCATGCGGCTCATGTAGCCGCTGGCCGCCTGCTCGATCTCCTTGGCGGCGCGATCGGCCGAGGCCTGCAGGCGCTCCGCGTTCCGCGCCACGATCTGGGCATTGGTCTCGGCGAGCTTGACGGCGCGCTGCGTGCCGTCCGCGATCGCCTGGAATCCCTTGCGGTACCACGCGAACGGATCACGCCGCAGCTCCTCGATGGTCTCGGGCTGCGGCAGGCTCGGCATCGGCACCGCGCGCGCGGTCTCGACCGCCGCGGTCTGCAGCTCGCCGATCGCGCGCAGACTCTCTCGCGCGGCCGTGGAGGATAGCTCGATCAGCTCTCCCACCACCCGCTGGTTGGCCTCGGCGAACGCGGACACCGCCTCGAGCACCTTGCCCTGCGCGCTGGTGAAGGACTCCGGGAACATGCCTTGCAACGGACTGTTGGTCGCCATCTCGCTGCTCCTTCCTTCTTCGGACGTTTGAGGATTTCGTGACTCCCGCATGACGGAGCCGAGACTAACACAGTGCGTTATGGAGTCAAGCTAATTTTGATGCATGGCGTTATCAAGTCACAACCCAGTAATATGATGGATATTTATCGATAACTCAGAGCGTTATCTATCCGACGAAGCGGCGGGTCAGCCAATCGGTCATCAGGCGGGTGAGCTCGGCGGGCTTGTCCTGCTGGGTCCAGTGGCCGCACCGGCTGATCATGTGGATCTCGAGATCCGAGCAGAGAGCCGGCATCCCGGCGGCCAGATCCGGCGGGAGCGCAACGTCCCACTCCGCCGTGACCATCAGGCAGGGCAGGTCGAGACGACGAACCCCGATGTCGGGGAACATCCGCTTGTTGCGGTCCACGTTGCGGTACCAGTTGATGGGGCCGCGGAACCCGCGCGCCGCGAACGCTCGCGCATAGGCGTCGATCTCGCCGTCCGTCAGCATCGGAGGCCCGACCGGCTCGAGCGCCTCGAGCCGGCGGAAGTGATTCGCGTCGCGGCCTTCCTTCACCGCCCGGAGCATTCCGCCCCGGGACGGCACGCCCCCGCGCATCATCTTCTCGAAGACGAGGCGCGGGTGTCGGTCGAGCACAGCCTCGGCCAGCCCGGGCTTCTGGAACCACAGGATGTAGAGCTTCTCGTCGTCGCCGAAGAGCTGGCGGAGGAAGTCGGTGGTCGGGAACGGGATGTAGGGGGTGTTGACGCCGATGACCCCGGCGGTGCGCTCCGGGTGGAGCACGGGCATGGCCCACGCGACGAAGCCGCCCCAGTCGTGGCCCGCGAATATGGCCCGCTCGATGCCGAGGACGTCGAGCAGCGCGACCAGATCGCCGGTCAGGTGCTCGAGGTCGTACGCCTCGATGGGATCCGGGGCGTCGCTCCCGCCATAGCCGCGCTGGTCCGGCGCGATCACGCGGAGGCCGGCGCTCATCGCGGACGGAGCCAATCACCGGCGGCCGGCCCCGCTCCCCGCTTCCCCGCGCCCTTCTTCCATAGTAGGCTCCGAGCGTGGACGGCCGCGGCGCATCCGCAACCCGGCGTCCGCCGCGCCAGCGGCGTCTCGCCCTGCTCGTATTGCTGGCGGCGGTGGCGCTGGCGGCGGCGGCGATTCCGTTCCGCGCGACGTGGTGGGGCGGGTGGATTCTCGCTATCGCGGAAGCGGGGATCGTGGGCGGCCTCGCCGACTGGTTCGCGGTGACCGCGCTGTTCCGGCGCCCCCTCGGGCTGCCCATCCCCCACACCGCGCTGATTCCCGCCAACTGGGAGCTGATGGCCGAGCGCGTCGGGATCATGGTGGGTGATCGCGTGCTCACCAAGGACTACGTCACGCGCGAGATCTCCCGCTTCGACCTGGCCGACCTGCTGGCCCGCGCGGCGGAGCGCCTCAAGGCCGCCGAGCTCGAGTCCGCCGTGCGCGCGGTGGCGGACTGGGCCGCCGAGCAGATCTCGCCCGCGGCGACCGGCGATCTCGCGGCCTGGCTCACGCGGCTGGCACGGGCCAACCCGATCGCGCCGGCCTTGGCCACCGGACTCGAGATCGCGCGCAAGCAGGGGTGGGACCAGCGCCTCATCGAGGCGGTGGCCGCCGCCCTCATCGACGCCCTCGACCGTCCGGACTTCCGCACCACCGTCGGCGACCTGGTGGACGAAGTGCTGGCCGGGTACCGGGCCCAGATGGGCCTCTACCCGCGTTTCCTCATCGGCCTCGCCAACACCCTCGGGCTCATCGACCGGGCGCGGCTCGTGTCAGCCTTGCGCGAGGCGCTCAAGAAGATCGCGGAGGACCCGGACGATCCGCTCCGCGTCCGGCTCGCCGAGACGCTGGCCGCGCTCCCCGATCGTCTCCGCACCGATCCGGAGCTGGCGGCTCGGATCGAGGCCGCGAAGGAAGAGCTGCTCGCGAGTCCGGCGGTGGCGCGTTTGCTCGAGGATGCGGCGGCGGGGCTCCGGCGCGCGCTCGTCGCGGATCTGGCCGGCGAAGCCTCCGAGGTGGTGGGCTGGATCACGGCCCGGCTCGACCGCGCGCGCCGGGCGCTCACCGAGGACGAGACGCTGCGCCGGACGCTCGACCGGTGGCTCAAGGAGCGGATCACGGACGCGGTGGACCGCTACCACGACCGCATCGCCCGCTTCATCGAGCGCGGCGTGCACGCCCTGGGCCCGGAGGGCGCGGTGCGGCTCATCGAGGAGCACGCCGGCGACGATCTGCAGTACATCCGGGTCAACGGCGCCGTGGTGGGCGGCCTCGCCGGCGGAGGTCTCTACGCGATCCACCTCCTGCTGCGTCTGCTCTGACCGCCGGGGCTCAGCTCGCGGCCCAGACGTCCACCAGGTAGCGGCGCTCGGCGGCGAGCCCGTCGAGCCAGGCCTCCGCGGCCCGCTCGTCGCCGCCCGTCTCCTCGCGGTAGACGGCGGCGAAGGCGCGCCGCACGTCGGGCGCCATGCGGCTCGCGTCGCCGCAGACGTAGATCGCCGCGCCTCGCTGCATCAGCTTCCAGACCTCGGCCCGCTGCTTCCGGACCTGGTCTTGCACGTAGGTCTTCTGCTCGCCCGTGATCCGCGAGAAGCACGTGAAGAGCCGGGCCACGCCTTGCTCGGCGAAGGCCCGCAGCTCGTCCTCGTAGATGAAGTCCTGCCGCGGGTGGCGGCAGCCGAAGAAGAGCAGCGCCGGTCCCACCGCCTGGCCACGCGCCCGGAGCGCGGCGCGCTCCTGGAGGAAGCCGCGGAACGGCGCGAACCCGGTGCCCGGCCCGACCATGATGATCGGGGTGGCGGGATTCTCCGGTAGCCGGAACGCGGACCGGGTGTCCTTTACGAAGGCGTGCAGGACGCCGCCTTCGGACTGGCGCCGGAGATAGCTCGAGCACACGCCCTGGAAGGCGCCGCGGCCGGAGCGGGCGGGACCCTCCACGACCGCCACCGTGATGCTGCACCGCCGGGCCTGCTCGAGGGGGGACGACGAGATGGAGTAGTAGCGGGGGCGAAGCGGCGGCAGCATCTCGAGGTACCGGTTGAACGGAACCTGGCAGGCCGGGAACTCCTCGAGCAGGTCGATCACCGACTTGCGCCGCGCCAGCACCTCCTCGCGGTAGCGGGCCTCATCCTCGGCCAGGGCCTGCAGCCTCGGCCTGGTCCACGGACACTCGGTGTGAGCGGCCAGCCCCTGGATCTGCTTGCGCGTGGCGGGATCCTGCAGCTCGACGTAGTCGCCGAGCAGGCGGCCGATCCGGATCGGCTGATCGACGGGGAGGAACGACTTCCGGCTGCCGGCGAGGCGCAGTCGGATGGACGCGGCCGGATCGAGGCCGAAGCGGGCCGCGACCCGCTCGACCACCGCGTCCGCATTGTGCGGGATCATGCCCAGGTGATCGCCCGCGCGATACGACACCCCCTCCGGCAGCGTGAGCTCCAGGTGCCGCGTGGAGCGCGGCGAGGGATCGGGCCCGACCTTGGTGTGCAGCTCGCGGTTGACCGCGATCCGCATCGCCCGGGCGCCGAGCGCATCCACGAACGGGCTCGCCTCCCCGCCCTCGACCGCTTCGACCGTGAGATGCGCGGCCTCCGCGGCGTCCGCCCGCGCCAGCTCGACGCCCAGCTCCTTGGCCACGGCGCCGAGCAGCGGCTCGTGCCAGACCTGGAACTGGCCGTCGAAGTCTTCGCGCGCGTCGCCTTCTCCGCGCGGGTAGAGGCGCTCGGCGCCGAGCGCGGCGAGCCGTTCGTCGATCAGCCGCGGGATGGCCTGGAACGTGGACGCCCAGTCGCGGTTGCCGCAGCCAAAGACGGTGTAGCGGACCCCCGCCAGCGACACCGCGCCCGGCTCGGCCGCGCGCAGCCACGCGCAGAAGCGCGCCGCGTTGTCGGGCGGCGTGCCGTTGTACGACGCGGAGGCGATGACCACCGCCCCCTCCGCGGGCAAGCGGCCGGTGTAGTCGTCGAGCGGGGCCAACGTCACCGCGAACCCGCCCGCCTCCCCGGACTCCGCGACGCGCCGGGCGACCTCCTCGGCGGTCCCGAGGTTCGAGCCATAGAGGACGAGCAGCGGCGTCTGATGGCCCGGGGCGATCGCGGCCGGCGGCGGCGCCTCGGTCACCGCCGCGGCGGAGGCGACCGCGCGGACGGGACCGCGCAGTCGGGCGCGATCGCCCCGCCGCCGGATCCGGATGCGGAAGCCGTCCGGCTTGACGGTGAGCGTCTCCTTGAGCGCGAGCCGGTAGCGGGTATGGTCGACCAGCTTGAAGCGCTGCAGGATCATGCCGAGCACCAGGGTCGCTTCCTGGAGGGCGAACTGCCGGCCGATGCACGCGCGCTGGCCGTTGCCGAAGGGCTTGTAGGCGTTGGTGGGCCGCCGCTGCTCGGCCTCACGCGAGAAGTTATCCGGATCGAAGACCTCGGCGCGCTCGCCCCACACCGCCGGGTCACGGTGCAGCATCGGCGCGAGCACCACGATCTGGTAGGGCTTCTTCATCTTGTACTGCCCGCCGATCACGGTGTCCTTGTAGGGCGACAGCGCGAAGACCGGCGCGGTGGGCCACAGCCGCAGCGACTCCTTGAGCACCTGCCCGATGTAGGTGAGCTGGTTGACGTGGGCATAGGTCGGCGGCACCGCCCCGTCGGCTCCGAGGACGCGGTCCACCTCCTCGTAGGCCCGCGCGAGCACCGCCGGGTTCTGCAACAGGAAATAGGTGGCGAAGGACAGGAGGCCGCTCGTCGTCTCGTGCCCGGCGATGAGGAAGGTGATGACCTGGTAACGGATGTTCAGATCGTCGAGGCGCCCGCCGCTCTTGCGGTCCACCCCCGAGAGCATGCAGCTCAGCAGGTCGGGCTTGCCCGCCGCGTCGTCCCCGCCCTGCCGTCGCTCCTGGATGATGCGGTCGACCATCTCGTTCATGTAGCGGATGTCGGCGTGGAGCTGGCGCCCGCGGTCCTTCTTGATGAAGCTCTCCAGCGGAAGCCCGCGCGTCTCCATCGAGGCGCCGAGAGCCCCGATCATGGCGCCCACGAACGGGTGATTGGTGCCGCGGTAGAACGAGTTGAAGCGGTAGCCGAAGCCGCAGAGCCCGATCGTGTCGAGCGTGAGCGACGTCATGTCGTGGGTGACGTCGACCTCGTCGTCGGCGTTGAGGCGCTCCCACTTGAGCGCGAGCTGCTCCGCGATGTCCACCATCATGGGGTGGTAGCCCTGCATCGCCTTCTGCCCGAAGTTGGGCAGCAGGATGTTGTGGGCGCGGGACCAGTTCGGCTCCTGGGTATAGGCGGTGAAGAGGCCGTCGCCCGCGAAGGCGCGCAGCCGGCGCAGGGCGCCCTTGACGCTCTTGTCGAAGCGCGTCTCGTCGCACAGCTCGTCGACCAGCGAGAACCCGGAGACGACGACCACCGGCTTGCCCATCATGTCGAGCCAGTAGATCGGTCCGTACTCCCGGGCCAGCTTCATCATGTCCTGGATCGGGGTCGTCGTCCCGAGCGCCAGGAGATTGCCGAGCAGGAGCGTGCGCGGAGGCTGCGGGATCGGATCGAGCAGGTTCCTGGCCGGCATCGGCGGCTAGTCCACGTGCTCGGTCAGCCCGGTGACGTCGTAGCCCATCACCAGGAGGTCGCGGGTCCGCCCCGAGTGATCCACGACGAAGTCCTGCAGGAGCGCCTCGGCCCGGAACCCCAGCCGCTCGAAGGTCGCCCGGGCGCCTTTCTGATCCGGCGTCATCTGGGCCACGATCTTGCGGAGGCCGCGCCCGCGGGCGAGGGAGAAGATCTCGCCGGCCAGCGCCCGGCCGAGCCCCTGCGAGCGGAAGGGCAGCGCCACCTGGGTGCGGATCTCTCCGAGATGCCGCTGCCAGCCGACCCGGTTCTGCACGAGGGCCGCGTAGCCCGCGATGAGACCGCCCGCCTCGGCGATCACAGTGGTGGTGAGGCCGGCCTCGAGGTTCCGCACCCAATGGGCGACGGCCTCCGGGTCCGTGATGTCCATCCGGAGGAACAGGAGGTCGTCTTCCGGCAGGCTGCGCGCGAAGGCGGCGATCGGTCCCGCGTCGGCGGGCGTCATCAGCCGCAGGACGGCCGGCGTCCCGTCCTTGAGATTGACGGTGCGGTGCTCGTCCCGGCCCGCGGAAGGCGGCGTGGCGCTCATCGGGAACGCTAGTATAGAGGCCATGGACGTCCTGGTCGAGACCCGACGCGGCACCGTGCGGGGTGCCGCCGAGCGCGGGCTCGCGGTATTCCGCGGCATTCCCTTCGCGCGGCCCCCGGTCGGCCCGCTTCGTTTCGGGCCTCCGCAGCCGCCGGAGCCGTGGACCGGGGTGCGCGACGCCGGCCGCTTCGGGCCGGCGCCCGCTCAGAACGCGGCCGTCGCCGGCCCGCTGCTGAGCCTGGGTATCGGCCGCACCGGCGAGGACTGCCTGTACCTGAACATCTGGACCCCGGGCACCGATCGGCGGCGGCGTCCGGTCCTGGTGTGGATCCACGGCGGCGCGTTCGTGCTGGGCGCGGGCTCCCAGACCCTCTACGCGGGCGCGGCCCTGGCCCGACGCGGCGACGTCGTGGTCGTCACCGTCAACTACCGGCTGGGGGCCTTCGGGTTCCTGCGCCTGCGGGACCGCTTCGGCCAGCGGCTCCCCGCGACCGGCAACGAGGGGCTCCTCGACCAGGTCGCGGCGCTCGAATGGGTGCGGGAGGAGATCGAGGCGTTCGGGGGCGATCCGGACAACGTCACGATCTTCGGCGAATCGGCGGGCGCCATGAGCTGCGCGACCCTGCTCGGCGTGCCGCGCGCCCGCGGCCTCTTCCATCGCGCCATCCTTCAGTCGGGCGCGGCCAACTTCGTCTGGCCGCGCGAGGTCGCGGCGACGCTCGCCGACTGCTTCCTCGATCAGCTCGGGCTCGAATCGCCCGAGGCGCTGCTGGCGGCCGCGCCGCAGCAGATGCTCCAGGCCCAGCGGCGCTGCTTCATCAGCATGCTCATGGGGGATCGCCACGTGCTGGGGGCGCTCTCCCCCGCCGCCCAGCGAGTGGCCGGAGCCCTCTTCCTGGGTCTGGCCCTGGCCCGCCGGCGCTTCGGCGTCGTGGCCTCGCCTCTCTCCCGTGGGCTCGTGAGCCTGCTCAAGCACGGGCGCGCGGGCGCCCCGGCACCCGGCTTGGCCGCGCTCCAGGCGCTGCGGACGCGCGGCCTGCCGTTCCAGCCGGTGGTGGACGGCGAGATCGTGCCGCGCGCTCCCCTCGACGCGGTTCGCGACGGCGCGGCCCGCGACGTCCCCCTGCTGATCGGCACCAATCTCGACGAGACCAAGCTCTTCCTGCCGCTCGATCCGGAGGCGTCCACCCTCGACGACGCCTCGCTGCTCGCCCGGTGCGCGGAGGCAATTCCCGGCCAGGGCCGCGGCGACGACCGCGCGGCTCGGAGGGCGATCGAGGTGTACCGCGCGGCCCGCGCGGCCCGCGCCGAGCGCCTCGAGTCGGGCGAGCTGTGGTTCGCGATCGAGTCCGACCGCACCATGCGCCATCCCGCCATGAGATTGGCCGCGCTGCAGGCGGCACATCAGCGGCAGACCTATGCCTATCTCTTCACGTGGCCCTCACCCGCCCTGGGGGGCATGCTCGGCGCCTGCCACGCGCTGGAGCTGCCCTTCGTCTTCGGAACCCTCGACCACCCGCTCATCCGGCCCTTCGCGGGCAAGGGCCCGGAGGCCCGGGCACTCGCGGAGCGGATCCAGGACGCCTGGGTCAGCTTCGCGCGGACGGGGAGGCCGGATCCGGAAGGAGCCGGCGCCTGGCCCGCCTACGACAAAGAAACCCGGCGCACCATGATCCTGGATCGCCAGTGCCGCGCGGAGTCGGCGCCGCGGGAGGCCGAGCGCGCGTTCTGGGACTCGCTCGAGGAGAATCAGGCCGCGGACTGACCGCCGTCGAGGAAGAGGGTCTGTCCCGTCATGAAGTCGGAAGCGGCGGAGGCCAGGTAGACCACGAGCGGCCCGATCTCGTCGAGCCGACCCGTGCGCCGCGCCGGCACGTCGCGCAGCAGCCGCTCGCGAGTCCCCGGATCGCCGAACGCGTCCGCGTTCATCTCGGTGACGAACCAGCCGGGAGCCAGCGCGTTGACCTGGATGCGGTGGCGCGCCCACTCCGCGGCCAGCGCCCGCGTGAACCCCATCACCCCGCTCTTGGAGGCGGCGTAGGCGCTATAGCCGGGCAGGCCCACCTGCCCGAGCACCGACGAGATGTTGACGATCTTGCCGGACTTCTGGGCGATGAGGTGCGCCGCCGCCGCGCGGCAGCCGTTGAAGACCCCGACGAGGTTCACGTCGAGGGTGGCACGGAAGTCCTCCGGCGACATCTCGGCCACCGGCGCGACCCGGGCGATGCCGGAGTTGTTCACGACGACGTGCAAGCCGCCCAGCTCGGCCACCGTGCGCCGCACCAGGGTCTCCACCTGCGCATAGGCGGTCACGTCGGTCTCGACCACCAGGGCCCTGCGTCCGGTCGCCGCGATCAGGCGAGCCGTCTCCTCGAGCGCCGGCCGGGCGCGCGCGGCCACCGCCACATCGGCGCCGGCCTCCGCGAGCGCCACCGCCATGGCCCGGCCCAGGCCCCGGCTCGCCCCGGTCACGATGGCGACCCGGCCGTCGAGGCGCGTCGTGGCCGCGGGCGGGTTATCGGTAGAGGGAATCGAGCAGCTCCCGGTGCTTGTCGGTGATGATCTTGCGCTTGACCTTGAGAGTCGGCGTGAGCAGGCCGTTCTCCACCGAGAAGTCGCTCGGCAGGATCGAGAACTTCTTGACCTTCGCGTAGGACTGCAGCTCGCCGTTCCGCTCCTCCACGATGCGGGACACGCGCTCGACCACCTTGGGATGCTTCGCGAGCGCGGCCGGATCCGTGTTGAGGATCCCCTCCGTCCTGGCGAACTTGGCCAGCTCTTCCGGATTCAGCGTGATCAGCGCCACCGGATACGGCCGCTTGTCGCCGTGCACCATCGCCTGGCTGATGAACGGATCTCCCTTGAGCAGGTTCTCGATATTCTGGGGCGCGATGTTCATGCCCCCCGCGGTCACGATGAGATCTTTCTTCCGGTCGGTGATGTAGAGAAACCCGTCCTCGTCGATCCGCCCGATATCGCCGGTCGCGAACCAGCCGTCCGGCAGGAACACCTCCGCGGTCGCCTCCGGCTTCTTGAAGTACCCCTTGGCGATGTTGGGGCCGTGGCCCAGGATCTCGCCGTCGGACGCGATCTTGATCTCGATGCCCGGCTGCGCCTGCCCGACCGACCCGAACTTGAAATTCTCCAGCCGGTTGAAGGTGAGCGACGGGCAGGTCTCGGTGAGACCGTAGCCCTCGAGGATCAGGATTCCGGCGGCGTGGAAGAACTCGGCGATCTCCTTCGAGAGCGGCGCGCCGCCCGACACCGCGAAGCGCAGGCGGCCCCCCATCGCCTCGTGCAGCTTGGAGAAAACCAGCTTGTGGGCGAGACGGTACTTGAAGGCGAGCCCGGCCGGCACCGGCTTCTTGGCCTGCTGGAGCTTCGACACCTCCCGCCCGACCCCGACCGCCCAGTGGAAGATCTTCCTCTTCAGTGGGGACCCCGCCTCCGCCTTGGCGAGGACCCCCGCGTAGACCTTCTCGAACACGCGCGGCACGCTGCAGATGAAGTGGGGCTTCACCTCCGGCAGATTGTCGCGGAGCTTGTCGATGCTCTCGGCGAAGGCCGTGGTGAGGCCCCGGTGCACGCCGATGAACGACTCGAGCCGGGCGAACGAGTGGGCCAGGGGCAGGAACAGCAGGTGCGTGTCGCCGTCCATGATGCCGGACATCTTGGCCGCCGACTGAAGCGTCCCCATGTGGTTGCCGTGCGACTGGACCACGCCCTTGGGCGGGCCGGTGGTGCCGGAGGTGTACACGATGGTCGCGATGTCGTCGGGCGTGACCTCGGCCACCCGGCCGGCCAGGTCGCTCTTGAGGCGCTCCAGGTTGTCCCGCCCCAGGAGCCTCAGCGTGTCCCAGGTCATGATCTGCGACGACGGCTCGCCCTGGTAGCCCTGGATCACGACGATCTGCTCGAGACCGTCCATCTTCCCCTGCACCTCGAGCACCTTGGCGAGCTGCGCCGAGTCTTCGACGAACAGCGTCTTCACCCCCGCGTCGTTGACGATGTACTGGATGAGGTCGGGCGGATAGGTCGGGTAGATCGGAATGGTCCGGCATCCGGCCGAGAAGGCCGCGAAGTCGGCCTGCACCCAGGCCGCGCGGCTCGCGGAGAGGATGCCGACCGCGTCCCCCTTCTTCCGGCCGAGGGCGAGGAGGCCGGTGGCCAGCTCGCGCACTACCTGGCCCACCTCGCGCCAGGTCAGGGTGTGCCAGGCGCCTCGGTCCTTGTACTGCTGGGCCGGGCGGTCCCCGTCACGCTCGACCCGGTTCCAGAACATGCTCGCCAGCGTCACGTTGGCCATGGTCGCCTCCTCACACCTGTGTGCGGAGCTCTTTCCGCAGGATCTTCCCGATGGGGCTCTTGGGCAGCGCGTCCACGAAGCGGATCTGCTTCGGGCACTTGAAGCGGGCCAGCCGGCTCTCGCAGAACGCGCCGATCTCGTCCGCGGACGCGGGCCAGCCGTCCTTCAGCACCACGAACGCGAGCACGTCCTCGCCCATGAGCGGGTCCTTCATGCCGACCACCGCGGCTTCCGCCACGCTCGGATGGGCGTACAGGGCCTCCTCCACCTCTCGCGGGTAGATGTTGAAGCCGCCGCGGATGATCAGGTCCTTCTTGCGCTCGACGATGAAGAGAAAGCCGTCCGCATCGAGCCGGCCCATGTCCCCGGTGTGGAGCCACCCGCCCCGCACGGTGCGCGCCGTCTCCTCCAGATTGCGATAGTAGCCGACCATCACGTTCGGGCCCTTCACGCAGAGCTCGCCGATCTCGCCGACGGCCAGCCGCCGATCGTCGTCGTCCTGTACCGAGATCTCGACGCCAGGAATCGCCCGGCCCACCGAGCCGAGCTTGCGGGGGCCGGAGAGCCGATGCGCCGACACCACCGGCGAGGCCTCGGTCAGGCCGTAGCCCTCGAGGATCTTGCCGCCGAACTGGCGCTCGAAGGGCTCGACCACCTCCGTGGGCAGCGGGGCCGCGCCCGACCCCCACACCCGCATGGACGAGGTGTCGAACCGCCCGGCGTCCGGATAGTGCAGGAGATAGAGCAGCATGGTCGGCACCGCCGACATGGAGACCGCCTTGAAGTCCTGGATCGCCTGCAGCACCGCCTCCGGGTGGAACCAGCGCAGCAAGGCCGCCCGGGTGCCCAGGATGTGCCCCGCGTTCATCACGGTGAGGCCGTAGGAGTGCGACAAGGGCAGGACGGCCACCGCCCAGTCCTCGCGCGGAAGCTCGTGCAGCGAGGCGGCCGCGCGCGCGTTGGACTCGAGATTGGCGTGGGACAGCGCGACACCCTTCGGAACGCCCGTGGTCCCGGAGGTGTAGAGAATCACGGCCAGGTCGTCGGGACGCCGGTCGACCGCGGTGAAGGCATCACGCTCCCCGGCCGACTCCTCGGCCAGCGACCGCGTGCGTCCGTCCCCGCCACCGTCCACCAGCAGCACGTGGCGGAGCGTGGGCAGGACGCCGATCTGCCCCTCCACCTTGGAGAGCAAGTCGGAGGACGTGATGACCACCTTCGCCTCGGAGTCGGCGAGGATGTGCGCCACTTCCTTCTCGCCCAGCAGGAAGATCACGGGCACGATGACGCCCCCGCACTTGAGAATGGCGCCGTAGCTCTGCATCACGTCTGGGCAGTTCGGGAGCATGACGACGACGCGGTCTCCCGCGGCCACGCCCAGGCGCCGAAGCGCGTGGGCCAGCCGCGATGCCGCCCGCTGCTGGTCCAGGTTGGTGTACTGCCGCCCCTCGAACGCGAGGGCCGTGTACTCCCCGTACTTCTCGAGGCCGTCCTCGGCCAGTCGGGCCAGCGACATGGGTTGGATCACCAGTTCGTGATGAGTTTCAATAGGTTACGGAAGTGCTCCCGCCGGAGACATCCGTATACCATGGGTGCCATAACGCGACGCAACAAAACGCTTGACCGCGATTACGCACCGCGTTATCCTCGCCCTTGTCGAACCCAATCACGATCAAGGAGCGAGACGATGACGATTCCGATGCAGGGCAACGAGCTCATGTCCCAGTTCGCGGGCCGCGCGGTCGAGGCCTTCTCGGTGTGGGCCGACGCCAGCCAGAAGATCCTCCGTGAGCTGGTGGACCTCTCCGCCAGCACCGCGAAAGAAGGCGTCCGCCTCTACGCCGAGGTCCAGTCCTCCGCGGTGGAAGCGGTGAAGGAAGGCCAGGCCTACATGCTGCGCCGCCAGGACGAGCTGCCGGACGCCCCACGCGACCCCATGAGCTTCTACCAGAAGGGCGCGCTGGAGTCCGTAGAGAGCGCCCAGAGGACCTTCAAGCTCTTCGAGGGCACCGCGCAGGCCATGACCCGATCGGCGGAGCGGCTGCAGGTGACGGCCGAGCAGACCAACAAGGACATCCAGGACACCTTCACCCAGCTCGCGGGGAAGATGCAGTCGCTCTACACCCCGCTCGCCTAGCTCCACCCGCGCGGGTCGGGAAGACCCGGCCCGCGCGCGGCTACTTCTCGCGCCTCTTCTCCAGCCGCTCCTCGAGGGTGCGCAGCTGCTCGCGCAGGACCGACACTTCCTCGCGGAGCGCGTCGGCTTCCGCGGGCTCGGGCCGCTTCTCCGTCTTGGCGGATTCTGGGCCCGAGGCGGTGAGCCATCCGGCGCGCGATCCCCACTCCCGCAGCACGCGGTCGGCCTCACGCTGGCTCGTCATGAGCCCTTCCAGGCTCGAGCGCAGCGACTTCTGCACGAAGTCCTGCCAGGCCTCGCCGTGCTTGATCAGCTGGTGCAGGAACGCGGTGGGCAGCGTGGCGCGATGATTGCGCTCGTTCTCGAGGATGATCTGGGCGAGCGTGACCGAGGTGAGGTCTTCCCCGGTGGCCACGTCCACCACCGAGATCTCCCGGCCGGCCCGGATCAGCTCTTCCAGCTCCTCCAGCGTGACGTAGCGACTCTCCTGGGTGTCGTAGAGCTTGCGATTGGAGTAGCGCTTGATGACGTACGCCATGACGCAAGTCAGTCTAGCACCGGGCGTTGGCCCCCACAAGGCAGGCCGGCCCGCGGGCGCGCGGGCGACAACGACAGCGACCGCGGTTTACTTCGAGAGAGGGCGTGACCGCGCGACGGGCACCGCGACGGAGAGCGCGGAGAGCCCGAGCATGCCCCAGATGGCCGCGCCCTGGGCCATCCAGGCCAGCGGCTGCAGCGTCCAGAGCGCCAGCGCGCCCATGGTCTCGGGGCGACGCGTGTAGTTGACGGGCGTGCGCGACGGCATCACCACCGCCTCACCGGTCAGGACATCCTCGGCGCGCTGGTTGGTGCACACGGTGCGGAGCCGGATGCGGTTCTTCTCGCGGTTGATCTCGACCACCTCGACGCGGGCCGAGATGGAATCGCCAAACTTCACCGGTTTGAGGAACTTGAGATCCTGGGAGAGATAGATCGCTCCCGGGCCCGGCAGCCGGGTCCCGATGACCGCCGAGACGAGGCCCGCCGTCCAGATCCCGGGGGCGATCGGCTCCTTGAACACGGTGGCGGCCGCGTATTGCCGGTCCGAGTGCACCGGGTTGTAGTCACCCACCGCGTCGACGAACTCCGCGATATCGCCGTCCGTCACGCGGCGGGTGATCTGGGCGCTGTGGCCCACCTCGATGGCGTCGATCGTGATGCCGATCATGCGCGCTCCTGCCGGCCGGCTCCGTCGTTGAGGCGCCGAAGGACACGGTCCAGCTTGTCCTCCAGCCCGTCGATCTTTTCCTCGACCTGGGCCACGTGCCGGGCGAGGGCCGTGACCTGGGCGCGCGAGGGAATACCGAGTCCGGCCAGCGACGCGTCGATCTGCTGCTCCGCCGCCTTCTTGGCGGGGCCGGAGACGTTGAGAAAGCCCTCGAGCTGCTTGCCCATCAGCTGGGCGAAGCTGTCGGTGCCCATCGCCTGCTCGAGCACGCGGGACCACGCGGCGATCCACTGGTCGAGGAACTGTTTCCACTGCGCCATGAGATCCGGCGACGGCGAGGTGCCCTGGGTCATGACCTTGGACCAGGCGGCCATGCCCTGATCCATGAACGGGCGCCAGAAGGCTTGCGGATCCATGGTCGGCGCCGCCTGCCCCTGCCCCATCATCCGGAGCCAGGCCTGCGTGCCTTCCTCGACCTGTCGCTTCCACATGTCGAGCAGCTGTTGACTGGGATTGTCCGCCATGACGTTGCTCCTCGGCCCGGGCTCAGGCTACGAGCGCGCGGCCAGCCAGGACGCCACCTTCGGCCAGCAGTGCACCGAGGCGCCGCGTCCGGCGATCAGCGAGATGTGTCCTCCCGGTAGCTCCACGTATTCCTTGTCGCGCGTGCTCACCACGTCGATGAGCGGCTTCACGCACGCGGGCGGCGCGATGTTGTCCTCCTTGGCGCCCACCGCGAGCACCGGGCAGCGGATCTCGCGCAGGTCCACGCGACGGCCGCCCATCGTCAGCTCCCCCTTGATCAGCCGGTTCTGCTGGTAGAAGTCCTTCACCCAGTGGCGGAAGAACTCGCCCGGGAACGGCAGGTACTCGTTGGCCCACTTGTTGAGCGCATTGAAGCCCGACACGTACTCGGGATTCCACAGATTCCACCAGAGATTCAGGTTGGTGTTGAGATCCATGGTGGGCTTGAGCAGCTTGAAGCCCATCTTGACCATCTCGGCCGGGATGCTGCCGAGCGTGTCCACGTACTTGTCCACGTCGAAGTAGCGCGGGTCGAGCCACTTGCCGAAGAGGCCGACGTGGGCGAAGTCGATGGGGCCCGCCATGTCGACGTAGTTCTTGAGCGGAAAGT
>JBGOVO010000052.1:0-14980 GCA_041478145.1 Methylomirabilia bacterium | reverse complement strand
CTCATGGTCTTTGTCGAGGACAAGGGCCACGACCAGTCGGCGCGGCTCGCCGAGGAGCGCGGGCCGTTCCCGCACTGGGGCCGCTCCATCTACCGTCACGGCCGGCCGCTCCGCAACGCCACCGTCACCACCATCGCGCCCACCGGCACCATCTCGATGATCGCGGGCTGCTCGTCCGGTATCGAGCCGGTCTTCGCGCTGGCCTTCGAGCACCGCGTGAAGGGACCGGACGGCGAGCGGGTGCTGCCCATCTTCAGCGAAACCTTCGAGCGCCTCGCCCGGCGGCAGGGCTTCCATTCGGACGCGCTGATGGCGGAGGTGGCCCGCCGCGGGTCGCTGCGGGAAGTCCCGGCGGTACCCGAGGCGGCGCGCGAGGTGTTCAAGACCGCGCACGAGATCGACGCGGTCTGGCACGTGCGGCATCAGGCCGCCTTCCAGAAGCACACCGACAACGGCGTGTCGAAGACCATCAACCTGCCCGAGAGCGCGACGGAAGAGGACGTGGCCGCCGCCTACCGGATGGCCTGGGATCTGGGCTGCCTCGGCATCACCGTCTTCCGTGACGGCTCGAAGGGCACCCAGGTGCTCAACGTCGGGCTGCGCCGCGAGGGGCAGGGGCTCGAGGGCGGCCAGCGCGCGGTCAAGCCGCGTCCCCACAGCCTCACCGGCGCCACCTACCGGATGGAGACGCCCATCGGGACCGCGTTCGTCACCGTCAACGACAACGGGGGCGGCGAGCCCTTCGAGGTCTTCGTGCAGGTGGGCAAGGCGGGCTCCGATACGATGGCGGTGGCCGAGGCCCTCGGGCGGCTCGTCTCGCTCGTGCTGCGGATGCCCTCGCCGCTCTCGCCACGGCGACGCCTCGAAGAGGCGATCAACCAGCTCTCCCGGATCGGCGGCGGCCAGCCCACCGGCTTCGGCGCGGCCAAGGTGCTGTCGCTGCCCGACGCGCTCGCGCGCACGCTGGCCGAGCACATCGGGGCTCCCCGCGGGGGCGCGCCGCGGGGGCCGGCCGCCGCCGGGCCGGACGCGGCGCCCGCGGGCCCGCTGCGCCGCGTGGGCGATCTCTGCCGCGAGTGCGGCCAGGCGACGCTCGTGTACGAGGAAGGCTGCAAGAAGTGCCTCTCGTGCGGCTTCAACGAGTGCTAGGGGGCGCCCATGTTCTCCGGGGGTGATTACGACGAGGTGGCCCGCTGGCTGCGGAATTTCGTCCTCGCGCACGCCAAGCGGGAGAACCTGCGC
The DNA here is from genome assembly GCA_041478145.1 of Methylomirabilia bacterium. Taxonomy (GTDB): domain Bacteria; phylum Methylomirabilota; class Methylomirabilia; order Rokubacteriales; family CSP1-6; genus CAMLFJ01. The sequence goes on along the minus strand of JBGOVO010000052.1, from coordinate 13,738 downwards.
GTCGAGGCGGTCGTGGAGACCGACGGCCCCCGCGAGGGACAGAGCTACGGGGTGCGGCTCCGCCTCGGCGACGGGCTGCGGCCCGCGCCGCCCGCCCCCGCGGTGGAGCTCGGCTATCCCGAGGTGGCGCAGAACCGCGGGAGCCTCGCATGGTGCAGCGGGCTCGCGGGCCGGGTGCGGGCGCTCGCGCGTGAGCTGTCCGCGGCCGGGTCGGGCCCGCTCCGCTCCGCCTGACCGGTGAGGACGGCGCCGGCCGGCCGCTGGTGGGCCCCGGGCGACTGGAACGCGTTCTTCGGCCTCGCTCTCGACAACCTGAGCCTCTTCGTCATCCTGTCGGGCCTGCTGATCGGGGTCTTCGGCTTTCCCTCCGATCTCGTGCTGCGCGTGATGGTCCCGGGCACCGCCCTGGGCGTCCTCGTGGGCGATCTCGTCTACACCTGGCTCGCGATCCGGCTCATGCGCGCGACGGGGCGCCGCGACGTCACCGCGATGCCCTTCGGCATCGACACGCCCTCGCTCTTCGGCGTGGTCTTCGGCGTCCTCGGGCCCGCCATGATCCTCACCCGCGATCCGGTCCTCGCGTGGAAGATCGGCATGGGCGTCACGGTGGCGATGGGGGTGATCAAGCTCGGGCTCGCGTTCGCGGGCGACTGGGTGCGCCGCGTCGTGCCGAGGGCCGCGCTCCTCGGCTCCATCGCGGGCGTGGCGGTGCTGCTCATCGCCTTCATGCCCGCGCTCCGGATCTTCGCGGACCCGCTGGTGGGCGTGGTGTCCCTCACCGTCGTGCTCGCGGCGCTGGTGGGCGGCGTCCGGATGCCGTGGGGGGTGCCGGGCGCGCTGGCCGCGGTGCTGGCGGGCAGCGCGATCTTCTGGGGCCGCTGGGCGCTCGATCTCGTCGCCGGGCCGACCGCGCCGCATCCGGCGCTGACGGTCGGCGTCGTCGGCCTGGCGCTGCCGTGGCCGACGCTCGGCTGGCTGGACGCCCTCGACGCCACCTTGCCGTACCTGCCGCTCGCGCTGCCCTTCGCGCTGGCCACCGTCGTCGGCGGCATCGACAACACCGAGTCCGCCATCGTGGCCGGCGACGAGTACCGCACGCGGGACATCCTGCTCACGGAAGCGCTCGCGACCATCGCGGCCGGCTGCTGCGGCGGCGTGGTCCAGAACACGCCCTATATCGGACACCCGGCCTACAAGGCGATGGGCGCGCGGGCCGGCTACACGCTCGCCACCGGGCTCCTGATCGGCGTCGGCGCCGCCGTCGGCATCGTCGCGCTGCTGGTGCGGCTCCTGCCCGACGCCGCGGTGGCGCCGATCCTGGTCTTCGTGGGCCTGCAGATCACCGCGCAGGCCTTCCTGGCCTCCCCGGCGCGCCACGCCCCCGCGGTGGCCCTGTCGTTTCTCCCCGCGGTCGCGGCGCTGGTGCTCATCCAGGGCAACCTGCTCCTCGGCGGGGTGGGGAAGAGCGCGGCCGATCTCGTTGGCGAGGGCCGCGTGGTCTGGGGCGCGCTGCTGGTCCTGGGGAACGGGTTCATCCTGACCGCGCTCCTGTGGGGCGCGGCGCTGGTCGCGATCATCGAGCGGCGCCTACGCGTCGCGGGCGCGGTGCTCGCGATGGCCGCCCTGGCGACCCTGTTCGGGCTGATCCACTCGCCGCTACCCGACGGGTCCGTGTTCTGGCCGTGGGCTGTCGCGAGCGCCATGCCGCACACCCTGGCCGCCGCGTACGGCGTCGCGGCCGGCCTCCTGCTCCTGCTGGGCCGCCGGGAGGCTTAGCTCCGCAGCAGGTCCAGCATCTCCCGGTCGCTCGCGAACTTGAATTCTTCCAGCTTCTCGGTCACCGCGCGCGCCCGCTCCGCCGCCTCCAGCCGCTGCACGGCGGCGTAGTCGACGACGGCCGCGCCCCGCTCGGCGAGCGTGCGCCGGAGCGACTCGATCGCGCGCTCGGCCTCCGCGCGCGGCCGCTTCGGACGCTCGGCCAGATACGGCAGGACGTGCTTGATGCCGGTCTCGGCGTCGAGCCGTGCGCGGCCCACGACGCCGTCGCTGGCGCGCCGGGCCCAGCCGACCACGTAGACGCCGGGCTGCGCCTTGCCCGCCGCCGGGTCGAGGACCTGATACGCGGCGGCGGGATCCTCGCCGGGCACCGTGAGGTAGAGACCGTCCTTGTACGGCAGTCCCGCGTGCTCGTCCACGCGGTCGCCCACCGCGAACACGACGGTGTCGCAGGGGATGACCGAGGTCTGCCCCGTGCCCGCCGCCGCGATCCGGTCCCCCTTGCGCTCGAGCCGCGTCTCCTCCACCTCGAGGCCGACGACCCGCCCGCCCTCGGCCAGCACCCGCCGGGGCGAAGCCAGGAAGCGGAAGCGCAGGCGCGTGCGCGCCGGCGGCGTCGGCTCCGGCTTGGCGGCCAGCGCCGCGATCAGCTCGTCGGGCTCCTGGCCCACCGCCTCGAGCCGCGGGCGGATCCGCTCCAGCTCCTCGCGGTAGCGCGCGCGGTCGAAGGCGTCCTCCACGTCCTCGAACTCGCGGTCGTCGTAGGCCTTCTCGAACGGGCCGCGCCGCGCCACCGCCACCACCTCGTCGCAGTCGCAGAAATGGACACAGTAGTTGGCGATGTCCACCATCACGTTGCCGACGCCCACGATGGCCACGCGCCGGCCCATGGGGTAGGGCTGCTCGCTGAAGGGCGGCAGGCGGTTGTAGTGATAGACGAGATCCTTGGCGTGGTAGGCGCCGGGCAGCCGCTCGCCCTCGATGCCGAGATACTTGGTGCCCTGCGCGCCGATGGCGTAGACGAGCGCGTCGAATCCCAGGGAGGCGAGGTCGCCGACCGTGAGATCTCCGCGCTCGGCGACCGTGACATGGCCAAGATATGTTATCAGCGGGTCGCTGAGGATCTTCTGGAACTGCCGGCGCAGGCCGCCCTTCATCTTGTACTTGTTGAGGAAGATGCCGTACTCGGCGAGCCCGCCCGGCTTGACGTCCCGGTTGAGGAGCACCACGCGGCAGGCGGCAGCGGCGAGAGCGCGAGTGGCGAAGAGACCGGCGGGGCCGGCGCCGATCACCGCCACGAGATGGAGCGTATCGTCCGTCATGAACGCCCGTGACGATAGCACACGGCCCGTCGAGCGGGAATCGATGAAATCCCCTTGACCCCCAGGTGAAGCCGGGTGTTAAATGAGGGTGCCTTTCGTCAATGATGACAGGGCGATAGCATCGATCGATCGCAGCAACAAGGAGGGTGCGATGTCCGCTTCGCTCGCCGCCCGTGCCGGGGGTCTCATGCTGGCCCTGCTGTTCTTCCTGGCGCTGCTGCTCTTCTACGGAGGGAACGGCCCGGGCAGCCCGGTAGCTCAGGCGCAGACGCCGTGGGCGGCGCCGGAATCCGAGAAGGCGAGGAACAATCCGGTGGCCGGCGACAAGAAGGTAGTGGAGCAGGGCGAGAAGATCGCGAAGATCAACTGCGTCTCCTGCCACGGCAACAAGGGCAAGGGCGACGGGGCCGCATCGGTCGCGCTGAATCCGAAGCCCGCCGACTGGACGTCCAAGCGGGTGCAGGACGAGCCGGACGGCGAGATCTTCTGGAAGATCACCAACGGGCGCGGGGCCATGCCGTCGTGGCGGCACCTGCCCGAGAGCGACCGCTGGGCCGTCGTCCGGTACATCCGCACGCTCGCCGGGAAGTAGCCTCGGGGTCCCCGCCATGAGCGGCGAGCCGGTTCCGCCCGCGGCCGAAACCCCCACCGTCCGCGCCGCGCTCTCCCAGCTGGGTGACGTCCTCGAGAGCCTGCGCGGGCGTCTCGCGGACGATTCGGCCGCTCCCCGCGACGGCCCGCGCGAGCGGCTCGCCGATCGGGACGAGCACGCGCTCGCCATCTTCCAGGAGATCCTGTCGGTGCCTCCGCTCGGGCTGCCGCCGGGCGAGCTGTTCGGCCTGGCCATGGACCGCCTCTCACGGCTTCTCGCGGCGGACCGCGCGCTGCTCTTCGTGCTGGATGAGGCGACCGGTCGCCTGGTGCCCCGCTCGGGCCGTGGCGTCCGGCGCGAGGACATGGAGATCGTGGCCCTCGATCCGGGCGAGGGCCTCGTCGGGCGCGTCTTCAAGGAGAAGCGCGTGCTCACCTACGATGCGGCCGCGGAGCCCGTGACCCGCGATCCGTTCGTCGAGCGCTTCCCGGTGCGGCAGGCCATCGCGGTGCCGGTGCGCCCGGAGGGCGAGGTGGGGGGCGTGCTGTTCGCGGGACGGCGCGCCCTCGGCGCCCCGTTCAGCACGACGGACGTCCTCCTCCTCCTCGTCATCGCCGACCGGGTCGGCTCGGCGCTGGTCCATCAGCGGCTGCTCGAGCGCCAGGGGGATCACCTCGGGCACCTCCGCGAGCTGCGCGCGCTCGTGGACGCGAACCTGGTCGGGCGCGAGCCGCGCGAGATCCTGGCGCGCGCGTCCGACGCGGCGTGTCGGCTCGTCGGCGTGCGGGGCGCCCTCGCCATCGCGGGCGGGGCGCCCGGAGAGGTCGGCGCGCTCGCGGGCGCCGGACGGCTCGCCAGCGTCGGGCCGGAGCGGATCCGCCCGGGTGACGGGGTGATCGCGGAGGGGTTCGCGGCCGACGGGCCCGTCGTCATCCGCGACCTTCAGGCCCGGCCGAGCGCGCGGCCCGGGGTCCTCCCCGGGATCCTCGAAGAGGAAGGATCCCGCGCGGGCTTGCTCGTCCCCATGCGGGCCGGCGGGCGCGTGGTCGGGCTGCTCTGCCTGGCCGACCCCGACCCCCGGGACTTCTCCTCGGGGGAGGTGGAGTCCGCGCTCATGCTCGCCGCGCTGACCGCGTCGGCGCTCGAGACGCAGCGGGGGCTCCACGAGCTGCGCCGCGCGGTGGCCGAGCAGAGCGCCGGCCACGCCGAGCGCGCGGAGCGCGAAAAGGCGCGGGTGCTGGCCGCCTTCGCGGCCGGCCTCACCCGCGAGCTGAGCGCCGTGTTCGCGGTGCTGCTCGGAAAGTCGCAGCTGCTGCTGGCCCGCGCGCAGAGCGACCCCTTGCGCGAAGGGCTCACCGAGCTGGAGGAGGCCGCCTGGCGCGGCACCGACGTCATCCAGCGCCTGCTGGGGCTCGCCGCGGTCGATCAGCCCGGCGCGGCGCCCGTCGACCTCGCGGCCATCGCGCAGGAGGCCGTGGGGTTCACGCGCGCGCGCGGGAGGAAAGAGCCCGACCCGAGCGGGCGCATCGAGATGGGAGCGGAGCTGGCGCCGACGCCGCCGGTCCAGGGTAACGCGACGGCGCTGCGCGACGCGGTGGTCAACCTGGTGGTGAACGCCATGGAGGCCATGCCGTCGGGGGGCACGGTGACGGTGCGCACGCGCACCCACCAGGGCGGCGCCGAGCTGGTCGTCTCCGACAGCGGCCCCGGCATCGCGGCCGACATCCGACCGCGGATCTTCGATCCCTTCTTCACGACCCGCCCCGGCCATCTGGGCCTGGGGCTCTGCGTCGTGCAGGCGGTCGTGCTCCGCGCGGGCGGACGGATCGACGTCCAGAGCGGCGCGAACGGTACCACGGTCACGGTGTCGCTGCCCGCCGTGGGCGCGCCCGGTGAGGCGCCGGCGGCCGCCGCGGGCGCGCCGGAGCCGGTCCGCGCCGCGGTGGCGCCGGCGCCGGCCGAGCGCACGGGCTCGATCCTGGTCGTCGAGGAAGAGGAAGGCATTCGCACCGCCGTGCTGGACGCGCTGATGGCGGTCGGCCACCGGGTCGAGACCGCGGTGGACGCGACGGCGGCGCTCGCGCGGCTCGCCGAGGGGGGCATCGACGTGGTGGTGACCGACCTGGCGCTCCGCGACCGCTCGGGACTGCAGCTCGCCGCCGCGATGAAGGAGCGGAGCCCCCACGCCGCCGTCGTGCTCCTCACCGGCTGGGGTCGGCGGCTCCACGAAGACCGGGTCCGCGAGTCCGGCGTGGACGTGATGGTGGTCAAGCCCGTGCAGCCCGATCGCGTCCGCTCCGCCGTCGCGGAAGCGCTCCGCCTCCGCCGTCCGGCGTGAGCTCGCGCCTCGCCACCGTCGACCTCGGGACCAATACCGTCCGGCTCCTCGTCGTGGATGCGGTCGCGGGCGCCTGGCGCTCGCTCCACCAGGCCCAGCGCGTGACCCGCCTCGGGGAAGGGCAGGCCGCCGCGGGCCGGCTGCTCGCCGAGCCGATGCGCCGCACCGCCGCGGTGGTCGCCGAGTTCTCCCGCGCCGCCCGCGGGCTCGGCGCGACCTCGGTGCGGATCGTGGCCACGAGCGCCGTCCGCGAGGCCGCCAACCGCGCGGAGTTCGTGGCCCGGCTCGAGGCGGAGACGGGCGAGCGTGTGGAGGTCGTCTCGGGTGCGGACGAAGCGCGCTTGACGCTCAAGGGCGTCACCTCGGGCCTGCCCGGCCTCGGCGACTCCTTCGTCCTGTTCGACATCGGGGGCGGCAGCACCGAGTTCGTGCTCGCGCGGGGCGGCGCGCCGGCCGCGGCGGTGAGCCTCAAGCTGGGCGTGGTGGCGCTTCAGGAGGGCTGCGACGACCCGGGGCCGGTGCGGTGGGATCGGTTCGCGCGGATGCGCCAGAGCGTCGAGCGGCGGCTGGCCGACGAGGTGCCCGACGCCATCGCGCGCGCGGGCGCGGGCCCACTGGTCGGCACCGCGGGCACCGTCACCACGTTGGCCGCGCTCGACCTCGCGCTGCCCGCCTACGACGCGGCCCGCGTGCACGGCCACCGGCTCGGCCGCGCCGCGGTGGAGCGCCAGCTCGCGCGGCTCGGTGCCCTCGACGTCGCCGAGCGCGGCCGCCTGCCGTGCCTCGAGCCCGGGCGCGCCGACGTGATCATCCCCGGCATCGCGATCTGCCTGGCCGCGATGGCGCGCTGCGACCGGGAGACCGTGGTGGTGAGCGACCGCGGCCTCCGCGAGGGCATCCTCTGCGACCTGCTGGGAGCCGAGCGGTGACGCCGGCGGCCCGCTCCCTGTCGGTGATCGACTACCACACCGAGGGAGAGCCCATGCGGATCGTGGTGGGCGGCGCGGGCCTCATCCCGGGAGCCACCCTCATGGAGCGGAGCGAGCACCTGGCCGCCCACGGCCGCGAGCTGCTGGGCTTCACGCTCTACGAGCCGCGGGGCCACGCCGCCATGTGCGGCGCCATCCTGACCGACCCGGTGACGCCCGGCGCCGACGCCGGCGTGCTCTTCATCGAGCCGCTCGGACCCGTGCACATGTGCGGCCACGGCGCCATCGCGCTCGGGGCCATGCTGGTGGAGACGGGCCGCGTGGCCGCGCCGGGCGGCGCCGCCACGGTGACGATCGAGACGCCGGCCGGGCTCGTGTCCTGTCGCGTGACGACGCAGGCGGGCCACCCGACCTCGGTCACGATCCGCAACGTCCCGTCCTTCTCGGTGGGCCTCGACCTCGCGGTGGAGGTGCCCGGGCTCGGCCGGGTCTCGTTCGATCTGGCGTATGGCGGCCACTTCTACGCGCTGGTGGAAGCGGCGCCGCTCGGCCTCGCGCTCGAGCCGAAGGAGGCGGCCCGCCTGGTGGAGACGGGCGAGCGCATCCGCGCGGCCATCGAGGCGCGCGTGCCCCTGGTGCACCCGGCCATGCCAGAGGCGCGCGGGCTGCTCTACGTCCAGTTCTACGAGCCGGCCCGGCGTCCCGACGCGCAACTGCGGAACGCGGTGGTGGTGGCGCCCGCCGGGCTCGACCGCTCCCCGTGCGGGACGGGAACGTCGGCGCGGCTCGCCAACCTGCACGCCCGAAAGCGGCTCCGGCTCGGGGAGGAATTCGGCCACGAGTCCATCATCGGCACGCGCTTCACGGGACGGATCGCGGCCCTCACCGACGTGGCCGGGACGCCGGCCGTCGTGCCCGAGATCACCGGTCGCGCCTGGCTCATGGGGCAGGGGACCCTGTCGCTCGACCCGAGCGACCCGTTCCCGGGAGGCTTCCTGCTCTAGCTGCGCGCCACGCGGGCCGGTTTTATTGACACTTCGGGCGGTCGTGTGGTGTTGTAACCGCAATGAGCCTGATCCCCCGGGTGATCGTGCGGCGCTGGCTCGAATCGGTGCTGGCGCTGGTCTCACTCGCGATGCTCTACATCGACCGGCACCCGGAGGCCCTGCCGCGGGCGCTCGACCTCAAGAACGACGCGAACCTCACGCTCTGGGACTGGATCTTTCGGGGCATGGTGTTCGGCCTGCTCGGGGTCTGGGGATTCTCGGGGGTGGTCGTGATCTTTTTCCTGCTGTACTCGCCGATCTACCTCATCAACAAGGCTCCCCACCTGGTCGGCAAGGGGGGCTGGCTCGACAAGCGCGAGGTCCGCTTCTATCTGGCCTGCTTCGCGCTGGTGTGCCTGCTGATCGCCCTGCTCACCCGCTCGCTCGACGCGGCCGGCATCATGTTCGTGCTGCTGGCCGGCTTCGGTCCATTGGTCTGGAGGCTGCTGGTCTAGGCCGCGAAGTTGACACGCCTCCGCGCCCCGCTTATCCTTTCGGGGTATATGGATGAAATCGCGGTCCTGGTGCTGAACTACACCTACGAGCCGCTGCATTTCACCAACGCCAGGCGCGCCATCACCCTCCTCCTCGCCGGGAAGGCGGAGAGCGTGGAGGCCTCCCCGCGGGTGGTGCGCTCGCCCTCGCGGAGCTTCCACCTGCCCGCGGTCATCCGGCTCGGCGCCTACATCCGGAAGCCGTTCCTCGAGCGCGTGGCCTTCAACAAGAAGAACATCCTGCGCCGCGACGGCTACACCTGCCAGTACTGCTCGCGCCGCGGGGAGAAGCTCACGGTGGATCACGTGGTCCCGCGCTCGCGCGGCGGCCAGACCACCTGGACCAACGTCGTCGCCGCCTGCCTGCGCTGCAACCTGCTCAAGGGCAACCGGACGCTGGAAGAGGCCCGGCTGCGGCTGATCCGTGAGCCCGTGCACCCGCAGTTCCTCTTCTCGGTGCACCTGCTCCGGCATCCGCACGCCACGTCGTTCCTCGACTCGTGGCGGAAGTACCTGGTGGCGGTGCCGTCGACGTCCTGAGTCCGGTGTTCAAGCTTTCTTCGGAGTTCGCCCCGTCCGGGGACCAGCCGCAGGCGATCGACCGTCTCACGTCCGTCATCGGCGAGGGGAGCCCGCACACCGTGCTCCTGGGGGTCACCGGCAGCGGCAAGACCTTCACCCTCGCCAACGTGATCGCGCGCCTCAACCGGCCGGCCCTGGTGATCTCGCCCAACAAGACGCTGGCCGCCCAGCTCTACAGCGAGTTCAAGGCGTTCTTTCCGGGCAGCGCGGTCGAGTACTTCGTCTCCTACTACGACTACTACCAGCCGGAGGCGTACATCCCGCAGTCGGACACCTACATCGAGAAGGATGCGCTCGTGAACGACGAGATCGATCGCATGCGGCACTCCGCGACGACCTCGCTCTTCGAGCGGCGCGACGTGGTGGTGGTGGCCTCGGTGTCCTGCATCTACGGCATCGGCGAGCCCGAGACCTATCACGGCATGCACGTGGCGCTGCAGACGGGACAGAGCCTGGACCGGGACGCCCTGATCCGCGCCCTGGTGGCGGTGCAGTACGAGCGCAACGACTACGACTTCCGCCGCGGCACCTTCCGGGTGCGGGGCGACGTGGTGGAGGTGTTCCCGGCCGCCGCGGAGTCGGAGGCCTTGCGGGTGGAGTTCTGGGGCGACAGCGTCGAGCGGCTCCTGACCATGGATCCCCTGCGCGGCGTCACCACCGGCAGCGTGGCGGACGCGCGCGTCTACCCGGCCAGCCACTACGTCACCCCCGCGGCCCAGCTCGAGCGCGCGATCGAAGGCATCATGGACGAGCTGCGGGAGCGGCTCGGCTTCCTCAAGGCGCGCGGGCGTCTGCTCGAAGCGCAGCGCCTCGAGCAGCGCACCCTCTTCGACATGGAGATGCTGCGCGAGCTCGGGTACTGCCACGGGGTCGAGAACTACTCGCGCCACCTGTCGGGCCGCAAGCCGGGACAGAACCCGCCCACCCTCATGGACTACCTGCCCAAGAACGCGCTGGTGATCCTCGACGAGTCGCACGTCACCGCGCCCCAGCTCCGCGGCATGTACCCGGGCGACCGCTCGCGCAAGGAGGCCCTGGTGGAGTACGGCTTCCGGCTGCCGTCCGCCTTCGACAACCGGCCGCTCACCTTCGAGGAGTTCACCACCCTCGTGCCGCAGACCCTCTACGTCTCCGCGACCCCCGGGCCCTACGAGCTCGAGAAGGCCGGCGTCGCGCGCGGAGGGCCCGGCCGCGCGCTCGCGGGAGGGGCGGTGGCGGAGCAGATCATCCGGCCCACCGGCCTCATGGATCCCCAGATCACGGTGCGGCCCGCCTCCTCGCAGGTGGACGATCTCATGGCCGAGGTGCGCGCGCGCGCCGAGCGGGACGAGCGCGTGCTCATCACCACCCTCACCAAGCGCATGGCGGAGGACCTCACCGAGTACTACCAGCAGAACGGCCTCCGGGTGCGCTACCTGCACTCCGACATCGACACGCTCGAGCGCGTGGCCCTCATCCGTGATCTGCGCCTCGGCAAGTTCGACGGGCTGATCGGCATCAACCTCCTGCGCGAAGGGTTGGACCTGCCCGAGGTCTCGCTGGTCGCCATCCTGGACGCGGACAAGGAGGGCTACCTGCGCTCGGCGACCTCGCTGATCCAGACGTCGGGGCGGGCGGCCCGTCACGTCAACGGCGAGGTGATCATGTACGCGGACACCGTGACCGGCTCGATGCGGGAGGCCCTCGCGGAGACCGAGCGCCGGCGCGTGGTGCAGGGCGAGTACAACCGGGCAAACCGGATCACGCCGGAGTCGGTGCGCCGCTCCATCCGCGACCTGCTCCAGTCCGTGGCCGAGCGCGACTACTACACGGTAGAGGTCGAGAAGACGCCCGAGACGCGCTGGGAGAGCCCGGCCGCCCTCGCCGCCCACGTGGCCGAGCTGGAGACCGCGATGAAGGACGCGGCGCGCCGCCTCGACTTCGAGCGGGCCGCCGAGCTGCGGGACCGCATCAAGTCCCTCCGGAAGGTCGACCTGGGAGTCTGAGGGGCGATGGTCTTCAAGTGGGCGCTGATCCTCTTCACGGTCCTCGCGATCGCGCTCTTCGTGCTGTCGAAGGCGATCGCCTTCATGAACCCGCCCCGGCCGGGACGCCCCGCCCCGCCGATCCTGGGCCAGGTGCGGCGGGCGCTGACGTGGACCGTGCTCGTGCCGGCGGCGCTGGCGCTGGTCCTGCTCGCGGTGACCCTGCTGCGCCAGCCGTGAGGGCGGGAGGGCGACGGTGACCCTCCCGGAGAAGGTCGACCAGGTGCCCGACCGGCCGGGCGTTTACCTGTACAAGGACGCCAAGGCCCAGATCATCTACATCGGCAAGGCCGCGTCCCTGAAGAGCCGCGTCCGCTCCTACTTCCAGGAGTCGCGCGCGCGCGATCCCAAGACCGACGCGCTGGTCGGGCAGATCCGCGACCTCGAGTACATCGTCACCGCCAACGAGCTCGAGGCGATGATCCTCGAGTCGACCCTCGTCAAGAAACATCGGCCCCGCTACAACATCATCCTGCGCGACGACAAGCACTACCCCTTCCTCAAGCTCACCACCAACGAGGAGTTCCCGCGGCTGGTGGTGGCCCGGCGGGTGCAGAAGGACGGGGCGACCTATTTCGGCCCGTTCTACCCGGCCACCGCGATGCGGGAGACCCTGCGCCTGGTGCGCCAGCTCTTCCCGCTTCGCACCTGCCGCATCAAGATCGACGGCACCCTCTCCCGCCCGTGCCTGCAGTACTACATCCACCGCTGCAACGCCCCCTGCACGGGCTGGGAGACGGCCGACGGCTACGCGAAGACGGTGGGAGACGTGGAGCGGTTCCTGGAGGGCAAGAACGACGATCTCGCCGCGCGCCTCACCCGGGAGATGGAGACCGCGGCGGAGGAGACGAAATTCGAGCGGGCGGCCGCCCTCCGCGACAGGATCCAGGCGCTCAACACGGTGCGGGAGCGGCAGCAGATGATCTCCACCGAGGAGACGGACCTGGACGTCGTCGGCGTGGTCCGCCAGGGCTCGGAGGCCTGCGTGCAGCTCTTCTTCGTGCGCAAGGGGCGGCTGCTCGGGCGCGAGTCGTTCTTCTTCGAGCGCGTGTCGGGCTGGAGCGACGGCGAGATCCTCTCCGCCTTCATCCGCCAGTTCTACGCCCGCAACGTGGTCCCGCCGCCCGAGATCCTGCTCTCGGAGTCCCCCCCGGAGGCGGACCTGACCGGCGAGTGGCTGGTCCAGCGCCGCAGCGGGCGCGTCGAGCTGACCGCGCCCCAGCGCGGGCGCAAGCGCGACCTCGTGGTCATGGCGGAGGAGAACGCGGCGCTCGCGCTGCAGACGCACCTCCTCGCCCGCGGCAGCCGCCAGCAGGTGATCCTGGAAGACCTCGAGCGCTCGCTCGCGCTGCCGGGCCCGCCGCACCGGATCGAGGCCTTCGACATCTCCACCCATCAGGGGAAGGAGACCGTCGCTTCGATGGTGGTGTGGCAGGACGGGGACATGAAGAAGGACGACTACAAGCGCTACAAGATCCGCACCGTCACCGGCACCGACGACTTCGCCTCCATGCAGGAGGTCCTCACGCGGCGCTACGGCCGCGCGCTCGAGAGCGAGGGGGTGCTGCCCGACCTCATCCTGCTCGACGGCGGGCGGGGCCAGCTCGGGGCGGGGGTCAAGGCGCTCGAGGACCTGGGGCTCGACTACATCCCGGTCGCCGCGCTCGCGAAGCGCGCCGAGGAGGTCTATACGCCCGAGCGCTTGCAGCCGCTCGTGCTCGACCTGGGCTCGCCCGCGCTGCAGGCCCTGCAGAAGATCCGCGACGAGGCGCACCGCTTCGCCATCACCTATCACAAGAAGCTGCGGCACCGGCGGGCCATCGCCTCCGTGCTCGATCAGATTCCGGGGGTCGGACCCACCTTGAGGACCAGCCTGCTCAAGACCCTGGGCTCGGCCAAGGGGGTGCGCGAGGCGTCGGTGGCCGACCTGGCCTCGGTGCCGAAAATCACCCCGAAGCTGGCGGAACGCATCTATGATTTCTTCCACCCGCGCCCGGCGGAGGGGGAACCTTCCGAAGGGTAGGGGGGTTAACCGTAGAGAACTCTACTGGAAGGAGGTGACGTCAATGAAGATGCTCATGATGGCCCTCGCGATCGTCGCGTTCGCGGCCGCTCCGGCGCTGGCCAACCAGTGCCCGCTCCTGATCAAGCAGATCCAGGACGCGACGGCCGGCAAGACCGATGACGCGTCCAAGAAGGCGGTGGCCCTGGCCACCGAGGCCAAGGCGCTGCACGACGCCGGCAAGCATGCCGAGTCGATGGCCAAGGCGGATGAAGCCGCCAAGGCGATCAACCTGACGCTGAAGAAGAAGTAGCAAGGCTCCCGTATCCCCCGGGGGCCTCCCGCCCCCGGGGAGCCGTTTCTTGCGCCCCCCGCCTAAGCGTGTAAAAATCAGCGCCAATATGGCCCTCGACGACCGCCAGGACCGCTACCCATTTCCCGAGATCGAGGCCAGGTGGCAGAAGGCCTGGGCGGACTCGGAGCAGTTCAAGGTGACCGAGACGCCGGGCCGGCCGAAATACTACTGCCTCGAGATGTTCCCGTACCCCTCGGGGCGCATCCACATGGGCCACGTGCGGGTCTACGCCATCGGCGATCTCCTGGCCCGGTACAAGTGGATGCGGGGCTTCAACG
>JBGOVO010000305.1:0-4938 GCA_041478145.1 Methylomirabilia bacterium | reverse complement strand
GCCCATCCCAACATCGGCGAGGACGACTCGACCGGGCTCATGCCCCAGGGCGCGCACCTCACGCTCCCGCACATGCAGTGGATGTTCTATCTGCCCCGGATCTGCAACCACTGCACGTATCCGGCCTGCCTCGCGGCTTGCCCGCGGCAGTCCATCTACAAGCGCCCCGAGGACGGCATCGTGCTGCTCGACCAGAGCCGCTGCCGCGGCTACCGGGAGTGCGTGAAGGGGTGTCCCTACAAGAAGGTCTACTTCAACGCTCAGACTCGCGTGTCGGAGAAGTGCATCGGCTGCTACCCCGCGGTGGAGGGCGGCCGGCAGACCCAGTGCACGATCTCCTGCATCGGCAAGATCCGCATCCAGGGCTTCATGAGCGTGCCCGACGCGGTGAACGAGGACAACCCGCTCGACTATCTCGTCTTCGTCAAGAAGATCGCGCTCCCGCTCTATCCCCAGTTCGGCCTGGAGCCGAACACCTACTACATCCCGCCGGTGCACGTCCCGCCCGTCTTCCTCCGCCAGATGTTCGGCTTCGGTACCGAGCAGGCCATCGCAACGTACCGGACGGCGGCGGAGGATCGCAAGCTCCTCGGCGCGCTCACGCTGTTCGGGGCCACGCCCGAGATCTCGCACTACTTCCGGGTGGACGGCGACACGGTCATCGGCTACGACGCCAAGCAGGCCGAGACCGTCCGCGTGCCGCTCCGGGAGCCCGTCGTGATCCGCGAGCTCTACGACGTCAAGCACAAGGCCTTCCGGACCAACATCACCTGAGAGGAGACCTGGCCATGCGCTCTCGATTGGCGAAGCTGGCCGTGGCCGCCGTCCTCGCCTGGGCCGGGACGGCGTGGGCCCAGGCGCCGCTCACCGTCACGCGCGTGAGAGGGGCCGGGCCCATCGCCGACCCGGCGGCGCCCATCTGGAGGCAGGTGCGGCCGGTCAAGGTGGTCATGCTGCCCCAGACGGTCGCGCTGCCCAACCACCCCGAGCCCGCCATCAAGGAGATGGCCGTCCGCGCGGTGCACAACGGCGGCTGGATCGCGTTCCTGATCGAGTGGAAAGATTCCACCCTCTCCGACCGCGTCGTCATCGATGACTTCGGAGACCAGGTGGCCGTCGAGCTGCCGGTCGACATCAAGGCGGATCCGCCGTCGCCCATGATGGGCAATCCGGGCGGCCGCGTGAACATCATGCAGTGGCGCGCCGCCTTCCAGCACGACTTGGACCAGGGCCCGCCTACCGTGCGCGGGCTCTATCCCAACGCGTGGGCGGACGTCTATCCCGACGAGGTGCTGGGTGCCGCGGACGCCCGGCCCTACAGCGGCGCGCTGGGGATCGAGAACCCGATCTCGCGCGGCCGGGCCACGCCCGTCCTGGACCAGATGGCGGAAGGGTGGGGCACGATGACGGTCAAGCCCGACCAGCACGCGCTGGGCAAAGGGGTCTGGAAGGACGGCACGTGGCGGGTGGTGATCACCCGGCCCATGGTCTCCGACGACGTCAATGCCCCGCGTCTCCTGCCCGGCGACCGGACCGTGGCGGCGTTCGCGGTGTGGGACGGTGGCAATCGCGAGGTGGGCGCGCGCAAGGCGTGGGCCTCCTGGGTGCCGCTCGTGATCCAGCGATGAGCACCGCCGAGCGCATGATCCAGGAGCGGCTCGAGCGTGCGAGCGTGTACCGCCTGCTGGGAGGCGCCCTGGCCCTTCCCCAGGCCGAGCGCCTCGCGGAGCTGGCGGCGGCCGCCGAGGCGCTGGCGCGGGCGGTCGAGCCGGCGGTCGCGGAGCCGCTCGCACGCTTCGCCACCGCCGCCCGCGAGACGGACGCCGCGGCCATCGCCGACGAGTACGTGTTCCTCTTCGACCGCGGCGCCAAGTGCCCGCCCTATGAAGGCGCGTGGCAAGATGCGCCGCAGCTGGCCGGCAAGGCGGCCCTCCTGGCCGACGTCGCCGGCTTCTATGCGGCCTTCGGGCTAGAGCCCGGAGCCGCCCAGCCCGACGTGGAGGATCACATCGCGGCCGAGTGCGAGTTCATGAGCGCGCTCGCCCTCAAGGAGGCCTACGCCCTCGCGGAGAGCGACGACGAGGGTGCCGCGATCACGAGCGCCGCCCAGTCGCGCTTCGTCGGCGATCATCTCGGTCGGTGGTCCGAGACGTTCTCCGATGCGCTGAAGGATGCGTCGCCCTTGCCGTACTACGGGGCCCTCGCCGACCTTCTGAGCTCGTGGGTGAAGGCCGAGATCGAGCGCCTCGGGGCGGCCCCGAGCGTCGTCCTCGGCCGCTCGGGCTACGATCCCATCCAGGAGCCGGAGGCGCTCACGTGCCCGATGGCCGAGGGCGAAGCCGGCTCAGGAGGAAGCGCGTGAGGAGCCCCGAGACGAGCGGCCTCGACGAAGCTCTCGCGCGCGCGGCCGACGGGGCCTTCGCCATCGGCCCGGACGGCACGATCGTGCGGTGGAACCGAGCGGCCGAGAAGATGCTGGGATACAGCGCTCGTGAGACTCTCGGCCGCCTGTGCTGCGACCTCTTCGTCGGCTATGACGACAGCGGCAACCGCCTCTGTTACCAGGGCTGCCACGTCATGAGCCTGGTCAAGATGGGTGATCCGGTCCAGAGCTTCGACATGCGGACCCGGACGAAGGCGGGGCGCCCGATCTGGGTGAACCTGAGCACGCTCACGGTGCCCGCCGGGCAGGCGGGCGGGCCCCTGACGGTCCACCTGTTCCGTGATGTGACGGCCACGAAGGAGCTCCTGGCGCTGGTGCGGGAGCGACTCGCGGGACCGGCCAGCGTCGCGCCGACCGGCGACGTGCTGACGCGCCGCGAGCTGGAGATCCTACGGCTGATCGCCACCGGTGTGAGCACCAAGGCCGCAGCCGTCAAGCTCCACGTCAGCCCGGCCACGGTTCGCAATCACGTCCAGAACATCCTCGGCAAGCTGGGCGCCCACAGCCGGCTCGAGGCCGTGGCCGTCGCGACCCGCCAGCGGCTGCTGTGAGCCGCGAAGTAGATCGTCTGCACTAGATAAATGGGGCATCCGCCTGATTCCATCCCTGGGCATTGCCCTCTAGCCTAGGGGTCAACCGAACGATCGATTGGTCGGAGGTTCGGAATGGCGATCGGCGAGCGGTACGAAGGCATCCTCAGCGCGGCGTGCGACGTCATCGCGCGCCGTGGCTTCCATCAGGCCTCGATCCGGGAGATCGCCCGCGCGGCGGGCCTGTCGCTGGCGGGCCTCTACCACTACGTCGGGGAAAAGGACGAGCTCCTGTTCCTGGTGCTCGGCCGGTCGCTGGATCGGCTCATCGCGGGCCTGGACCGGCATCTCTCGGAGGTGCGCACGCCCGAGGGCCGCCTGCTGGCCCTGATCCGCACCCATCTCGATTTCGGCTTCCACCACGCCCACGCTCTCAAGATCATCAACCGCGACCACGAGCTGCTCGCCGAGCCGCGGCGCTCCGAGATCGCGGCCAAGCGGCAGGCCTACCTGCAGCGCGGGCTGGCCGTGCTGCGCGACCTCGACCCGCACGGACGCTCGGGCGACGAGCTCCTCTCGGCCACGAACCTGCTGCTGGGCATGCTCAATGGCATTGCCACACGCCCATTCCTGCTCTCCGCCGATGATGCGCGCGCCCTCGCGGCCCAGGTCGGCGCGCTCTTCCTCTACGGGTTCCTCGAGCGCTCGGGCAGCGCCGAGGAGGCTCTCCGCCCTGCCCTGAGGAGGCCCGCATGACGCCGGAGCAGATCCTCGAGCGCGGTCGGGACTTGATGGCCCAGCCGCTGGGCGCCGTGGCGGAGCGATGGAAGGCCGAGCATCCGGGCGGCCGCGCGGTGGCGGCCTATCCGGTGTGGGCGCCGGCCGAGCTGATCCACGCGGCGGGCATGCTGCCGCTCGCGCTCCTCGGCGGGGGCACGTCGGTGGAGCTGACCCACGCCGACGCGCGCTTCCAGTCCTTCGTGTGCTCCATCGCGAAATCCACCCTCGAGCTCGGGTTCCAAGGGCAGCTCAAGGGCGTCGACGGCTTCGTCTTCTCCAATATCTGCGACGTGGCGCGCAACCTGGGGAGCATCTACAAGCGGAACTTCCCCGACGTGTTCGTCGAGTACCTGCATCTGCCCCAGAACTCGACCTCGCCCGCGGTGGCGCCGTATGCCGCCGCGGAGCTTCGCCGGCTCGCCGACGCGTTCCGGGAGACGTTCGGGCTCGCGGTGACGCCGACGGCCCTGACCAAGAGCATCGAGACGTACAACGCCCTGCGCGCGCGCCTCCGCGCGCTCTACGCGCTCCGCATCGCCCTGCCTCAGAAGCTCTCCACCACCGAGTTGTATACCGTGCTCCGCGCCGCGACCCTGGTGCCGCCCGAGGAGAGCATCGGCTGGCTCGACGCGCTCCTCGACGGCCTGCCGCTCCGCGAGGCGCGCCCCCGCGACCGGCTGCGCGTGGTCCTGGAGGGCGCCTTCTGCGAGCAGCCGCCGCTGGGACTGCTCGAGGTACTGGAAGAGGCGGGGTGCTACGTGGTGGAGGACGACCTGCTGCTCGGCTGGCGCTGGTTCACCTCGGACGTCGCCCCCGACGGCGATCCCTTCGAACGGCTGGGCCGGGCGTACGTGAACCAGGCGGTGCCGTCCTCGACTCGACACGAGGGCCGGCAGCACCGGTCCGAGGGCCTGATCGAGAAGGTCCGGCGGGCGAAGGCCGACGCGGTGGTGTTCATGCCCGCCAAGTTCTGCGAGCCCGCCCTCTTCGACTACGTGCTGATGAAGCAGGGATTGGAGCGGGTGGGGATCCCGCACCTCCTCGTGGAGTTCGAGGAGAAGATGTGGACCTTCGAGCGCACGCGGAACGAGATCGAGACCTTCGTCGAGTCCATGCTGTTCGACTAGCAGGGCGAGGCGCAGCCGTGGCAGGGCGAGGCGAGCCGAAAGCGAGCTGAGCGGATTC
>JBGOVO010000071.1:0-13132 GCA_041478145.1 Methylomirabilia bacterium | reverse complement strand
CCACGGTGGACCTGGCCACCTCGCTCGGCCTCGAGGCCTACGCCCAGGCCCAGAGCGTCACCACGGACGACCACGCCGAGGGCGTGCGCGCCTTCCTCGAGAAGCGCCCCCCCAGATTCACCGGCACATGAGCCGCGATCCGCGCGAGACCACGCTCCGGGTCCGGATCACCGCAACCGGCATGTCCGTCCCGGAGTGCGTCGTCACCAACGCGCTCCTCTCCCGGTGCATGAGCACCAGCGACGAGTGGATCCGCCAGCGCACGGGGATCCGCGAGCGCCACGTCTCCCCCGACACGTATCGCATGCTGCTCCGGCTCGCGGAGGCGCCGGACAAGGTGGCCTACATGCGCGAGGTCCGCGAGCGGGGCCTGGACGGGAAGATCGACTCCACCCTGACCGTCTCGGATCTGGCCCTGGAGGCCTCGCGCATGGCGCTCAAGAACGCCGGGCTCGGGGCCGAAGACCTCGACTGCATCGTGCAGTCCAGCACGCTCCCGGACCTGGCCTATCCGGCCCCGGGCTGCGTGCTGCAGGGCCGGCTCGGGCTCACGAGCACGCCCGTGTTCAATCTGGCCCAGGGCTGCGCGGGCTTCGTCTACGGGCTCGCGCTCGCGGACCAGCTCATGCGCGGGGGCATGTACCGGCGCGTGCTCGTGGTGGGCGCGGAGCTCCTCTCCTCCGCCTTCGACTACACCGACGAGGGCCGCGACATGGCGGTGCTCTTCGCCGACGGGGCGGGCGCGGTGGTGCTGGAGGCCGAGGAAGCCGATGCGGCGCGGCCCCGGGGGCTGATCTCCCACCACCTGCATTCGGACGGCTCGGCGCTGGACGCCCTGTCCGGCGAGCTCTGGGGGTCGTCCACTTTCCCGCCGGTGTCCAAGAAGAAGATCGACGACGGCCGCGCGCGCCCGCGCATGAATGGCCGCGCCGTGTTCACCCACGCGGTGAGACGGGTGCGCGAGGTCGTGCGGGAGTGCCTCGACGCCAACCGGCTGCAGCCGTCGGACGTGGACACCTATCTCTTCCATCAGGCCAACCTCCGCATCATCGAAGCCGCCACCGAGCACTTCGGCATCCCGGGCGAACGGTGCTTCAACAACATCGACCGCTACGGCAACACGGCGGGGGCCTCCGTCCCCATCTGTCTCCACGAGGCGCTGTCCGCGGGCCGCATCAAGGATGGCGATCTCGTCATGCTGGTCGCCTTCGGCACCGGCTTCTCGTGGGGGGCCACGCTGCTGCGCTGGTGACACCTCCGAGCGGTCTCCGCGGCTGGCTTGAGCGGCTGGGCTGGAGCAGCCGG
This sequence comes from Methylomirabilia bacterium, assembly GCA_041478145.1. GTDB lineage: Bacteria > Methylomirabilota > Methylomirabilia > Rokubacteriales > CSP1-6 > CAMLFJ01. The sequence goes on along the minus strand of JBGOVO010000071.1, from coordinate 11,827 downwards.
CCCCCGGTGCGGCGCGCCCTCGTCCTGGCCGGAGGCGGCGTCATCGGCGGCATGTACGAGGTCGGCGCGCTGGCCGCGCTCGAAGAAACGCTGCCGAGCTTCCGCGCCAACGACTTCGATCTCTACGTCGGCTCCAGCGCCGGCTCGGTGGTGGGGGCCCTCATGGCCAACGGGGTGCCGCCGCTCGAGCTGTACGCGATCCTCGACGAGGAGCGCGACGACCCGCTCAACTTTCACCGCGGCGCGGTCTATCACAAGGGCTCGTTCAAGGGGGCGACGCGCAACCTGACCCAGTTCATGTGGGCCATCGGCAAGCGGGCGGTCATGGACTTCCATCTCGAGTGGCCGGACCTGCTGGCGCGCAGCGGCGGTGACATGCCGGCCGGCTTTTTCTCGCTGGCACCGCTGGAGGTTTACATGCGGGAGGCCTTCCTGGCCAGAGGGCTGTCCAACAGCTTCACCGGGACGCCGCGGCCGCTGCTCATCGCGGCGATCGCGCTCGACCGCGCGGAGCGCGTCATCTTCGGCCAGGGCGATCTCATGGACGTGCCGATCTCGCAGGCGATCGCGGCCTCCTCGGCGATCCCGGGTTTTTTCGAGCCCTACCGCATCGGGGGCCGCGACTATGTCGACGGTGACGTGGGCTACACCGGCCACGCCGACCTGGCGGTGGACGCGGGCGCCTCGCTCCTGGTCGCGATCAATCCCGCGGTGCCGCAGGCCCTGACCGAGGCGGGGGAGCCCGAGATCCGCGGCGGCGGGCTCTACGCGATCATGGAGCAGACCGGCCACATCGCGAGCCTCAACCTCTTCAACGTCGGGCTGCGCGAGATCAAGCTGCTCCATCCCGAGGTGGAGGTTCTCGTGGTCCAGCCGGAGCTTAAGCACTCCCCGCTGGTGGGGCCGTCGATGGGCTTCGAAGCCAGCCGGGCGGCGCTGCGGTACGGCTATCGCACCGTGAAAGAATGGCTGGCCGGTCCGGGCGCGGCGGAGGCGGCGCGCTTCACCGTGCCGCGCGCCTGACCCCCCTCGACGTGGACCCCTCGCCCTACCCTCTCCCCAGAGGGGAGAGGGGGCACGGGTCAGACCTCTTCGGCGGCGTAGCCGGCTTCGGCCAGGTGGTGTTTGATGGCCGCGATCTGGTCGGGACCGGAGGTCTCGAGCGTCAGCTCCACCTCGCTGTCGCCCACGGGCGCTCGCGAGAAGGCGCGGTCGTGCTCGATGCGCAGGACGTTGGCCCGCGCCTCCGCCACCAGGGCGGTCAGGCGCGCGAGCGAGCCGGGACGGTCGCGCAGCCGTACCCGCAGGCGCACGAGGCGACCGTCATTGACGAGGCCGCGCTCGATCACCCGCGCGATGAGATTGACGTCGATATTGCCGCCGGAGACGATCAGGGCCACCGTCTTGCCCTCCAGGGCCACCCGGTGGTTGGCCAGCGCGGCCAGGGGCACCGCGCCCGCGCCTTCCACCACCGTCTTCTCGATCTCGAGCAGGAGCAGGATGGCGTTGGCGATCTCCTCCTCGCTCACGGTCACCATGCGGTCCACCCAGCGGCGCGCGAGATCGAAGGTGTGCTCGCCCACGCGGCGGACCGCGATGCCGTCGGCGATGGTGGTGGCGGCGGGCACGGTCACGCGGGCGCCGGCCGCGAGGGCGCCGGTCATCGCCGCGACCTCCTGAGCCTGCACGCCGATCACGGCCACGCCGGGCCGCTCGGCCTTCAGGGCGAGGGCGAGGCCGCCGATCAAGCCCCCGCCGCCTACCGGGACCAGCACCGCGTCGAGCCCGGGCACCTGGGTCGCCAGCTCGAGCCCGATCGTGCCCTGGCCCGCGATCACGCGCGGATCGTCGAAGGGATGCACGAAGACGAGGGCGCGGGCCGTCTCGATCTCGCGCGCGCGAACGTAGGCCTCGTCGAAGTTCTCGCCGTGCAGCACGACCTCGGCCCCGTGGCGCCGGGCCGCCGTGACCTTGGCGAGCGGCGCCCACTCCGGCATCACGATCACCGCGGCCACGCCGAGTCGGGCCGCGTGAAAGGCGACGGCGAGGCCGTGGTTGCCCGCGCTGGCCGCCACGACGCCGCGCCCGCGCTCCTCGGGAGAGAGCTGCAGTAGCAGGTTGGCCGCGCCCCGCTCCTTGAAGGAGCCGGTCATCTGGAGGTTCTCCAGCTTGACGAAGACGCGGGCGCCGGTCAGGGCGGAGAGCGTCTCCGAATAGGGGCAGGGGGTCTCGTAGATGGTGCCGGCCAGCCGCTGCCGCGCGGCGCGGACGTCCGCGACGTCGATCATGGGAACGCGATCAGAACGGCAGCTCCGGCTCGGCGTGGCGCGGCGACATGAGCCCCACCGGCATCAGCGCGGTCGACTGGCCCCAGGCCGGGCGGCCCCGCCAGTCCACGAGGATCAGGCCGCCCTGGCCGCGGCCTTCTTCCTCGAGCACGCCGAGGGCGACCTCGCAGGCGTGCGCCGGATCGCCCACCGACTTCAGGATCTCGAGGGTGCGCCGCGCGAGGGTGACGCGAATGATGGCCTCGCCGTCGCCGGTGCAGGAGACCCCGCCGAGCGGGCTCTCCGCGTAGGTCCCGCAGCCGATCAGCGCCGAGTCCCCCACGCGGCCGGGAAGCTTGCCGGCGATGCCGCCGGTGGAGGTGGCGGCGGCGATGGTGCCGGCGCGATCGAGCGCCACCGCGCCGACGGTGCCCGCCTGGAGGGCGGCGAGGCGGCGCCGCTGGTGGTCGGTCACCAGCTCCGCGGGATCGCAGAGGGGGACGCCCAGCGCGCGGGCGTGCGCGAGCGCGCCGGGTCCCGCGAAGAGGGAGTGCTGGCCCTCCTCCAGGATGCGGCGGGCGAGCACGATCGGATTGCGGACGCCGGAGACCGCGGCCACCGCGCCGTTCTTGAGCCTGTCGCCCTCCATGATGGAGGCGTCGGTCTCGACGGTCCCCTCCGAGGTCAGCACGGAGCCGCGTCCGGCGTTGAAGCGCAGATGATCCTCGAGGGTGCGCACCGCCGCCTCGACCGCGTCGAGCGCCGTCCCGCCCTCGGCGAGGGCGCGCCAGCCCGCGGCCACCGCGTCGCGCATGCCGCCGCGCATCTCCTCGCGGCCTCCCGGATCGGCGCCGGCCCCGCCGTGCACGATGAGCGCGGGCACGCGGCTTGTCATGGCTCCTCCCGTCGCTATCATGGCGGCGTGATTGTCAGACAAGTTCGGGGAAAGGACAAGGTGGCGCCGCGCGATGTCTCGCTGGACGACCTCGCCCGCCGGATCATTCGCTGTCGGGACTGCCCGCGGCTGGTGGCTCACCGCGAGGCGGTGGCGGCTGACCCGCCGCGTCGCTATCGCGGACAGTCGTACTGGGCGCGTCCGCTTCCTGGATTCGGCGACCCGCGCGCCCGCGTCCTCCTGGTCGGGCTCGCCCCGGCGGCGCACGGCGGCAACCGGACCGGGCGGATGTTCACCGGGGACCGGAGCGGCGACTGGCTGTTCCGGGCGCTCCACGAGGCCGGCTTCGCGAATCAATCCACGTCGGAGCATGCGGCCGACGGCCTGCGCCTCGACGGCGCCTACATCACGGCCACCGTGCGCTGCGCGCCGCCCGCCAACAAGCCGACGCCGGCCGAGATGGAGCGGTGCCGGCCGTTTCTGGTCGAAGAGCTGGGGCGCCTGGAGGGCGTGCGGGTGGTGGTCGCGCTGGGCAAGATCGGCTGGGATGCCTATCTCCGGACGCGGCGGCAGCTCGGCCTCGCGGTGCCGCGGCCGCTGCCGCGCTTCGGCCATGGCGCCCTGGCCCGGATGGCGGATGACGGCATCACGCTGCTCGGCAGCTTCCACCCGAGCCAGCAGAACACCTTCACCGGAAAGCTCACGCGGCCGATGCTGCGTGCGGTGTTCGTGCGCGCGCGGCGGCTGGCCGGCGCCTCGGCCTGAGGCCCGTCCCCCTCGACCCCTCGCCTTTGGCCCCTCACCTTTAGCCCCTCACCCTGCCCTCTCCCCAGAGGGGAGAGGGGGAAGGGGAGCTACCGGCGGGTGTTACCATGTGGGCATGTTGCGGACGCGCGTGCGGCTCGGTCTCGCTCTCTCGCTCGGGCTCGTCGTGGCGGTGTCCGCGCCGCAGGCCGGTGCGGATCCGGCCCAGCTCGCCGTCACGGAGGCCACGCTCGACAACGGTCTGCGCGTGCTGGTGCAGGAGGACCCGCGCAACCCCATCGTCGCGGTGCAGATCCTCTACCGGGTCGGCTCGCGCAACGAGCGGCCGGGGGCCACCGGGCTCGCCCACTTCCTCGAGCACATGATGTTCAAGGGGACGCCCACCCGGGGGCGGGGACAGATCTCCCGGCTGGTCGAGCAGAGCGGCGGGCGCGACAACGCCTTCACCACGAAGGACATGACCGGCTACTACGTCAACATCGCCGCCGACCGGCTCGATCTCGTCCTGGAGATCGAGGCGGACCGGATGCGCAACCTGCTGCTCGACCCCGCCGAGATCGACTCCGAGCGCAACGTCGTGATGGAAGAGCGGCGCATGCGGACGGAGGACGATCCGGACGGCCTCGTCTACGAGGCGATGGACTCGCTCGCCTTCAAGGCGCATTCCTACCGCTGGCCGGTCATCGGCTGGATGTCGGACATCGCCCGCATCAACCCGCCCGAGCTGCGCGCCTTCTACGATACGTACTACGTTCCGAACAACGCGATCCTGGTCATCGCGGGCGACGCGAAGGCGGCCGACGCGCTCGCCCTGGTGCGCCGGCACTTCGGCCCCATCCCCCGCGGGGCGACCCCGCCGCCGGTCACCGCGGTCGAGCCGCCGCAGAGCGACGAGCGGCGGCTCGTGGTCCGGAAGGACGGCGCGCAGCTCCCCGTCGTCAACATCGCCTGGCACGTGCCCAATCACACCTCCGCGGACGCGCCCGCGCTGGAGCTGCTCTCGACGGTGCTCTCGGAAGGCCGGTCGTCTCGGCTCTACCAGCGCCTGGTCTACGACAAGCGAATGGTGCTGGGGGCGGGCGGCGAGTATTCGTACTCCTCCCTGGATCCGGCCCTCTTCTGGTTCTACGCCACGCCGCTGCCGGGCCAGACGCCCGAGGCGGTCGAGCAAGCCCTGCTGGCCGAGGTGGACCGGCTCAAGCAAGAGCTGGTACCGACCGAGGAGCTCGCGCGCGCCCGCAACCAGATCGAGGCCTCGTTCGTGTGGCAGCAGGACTCGGTCTTCTCGCGCGCCTCCGTGCTGGGGCGCTTCGAGATGCTGGGCTCGTGGCGCCTCCTCGAGGATTTCCTGCCGAAGCTCCGGGCGGTGACCCCCGCCGACCTGCAGCGGGTGGCGCGGCTTTACTTCCCTGTCGACCGGAAGAACACCTCCATCCTCCTGCCCGTCGACCCGGCCGCCCCGGCGCCCCGGTGAGCCCGATGGGCTCCCGGCTGGGCAAGGGGGCGCTCGCCCTGGCGATACTCCTCGTGCTGGGCCTGGCCTATGCCTACGGCGGCCGCCTGTTCGGCCCGGGGGGCGGCAAGCCCAGCGTCAGCGTGACCGGGACGATCGAGGCGATCCAGGTGGACGTGAGCGCCAAGATCGCCGGCCGGATCGCGGCGAGACCGGTGAACGAGGGTGACCGCGTGGCGATCGGCCAGCTCCTGGTGCGCCTGGATGAGGCCGAGCAGGCCGCGGAGGTGCGGCGTCAGGAAGCCGCGGTGCGCACGGCCGAGTCGACCCTCAAGGACCTGATGGCGGGGGCGCGGTCGGAGGAGCTGGAGGACGCGCGCGCGGCGCTCCAGAGCGCGACGGCCACGCGGGAGTGGACGGAGCGCGACTTCCGGCGCGCGGAGTCGCTCTACCGCCAGACCCTCATCGCCGCCCAGGAGGTGGACCGGGCGCGGCAGGCCTACGAGGTCGGGGGCGCGCAGGAGAAGTCGGCCCGCCAGAAGCTGCTCCTGCTCCAGGCCGGGTCGCGCCCGGACCAGATAGAGGCGGCCCGCGGCCAGCTCGCCCAGGCGCGCAACGCGCTCGACATGGCGCGCACGCACTTGAAGGAAATGACCATCTTTTCACCGGTCGATGGGGTCGTTCTTCGCAAGAATCTCGAGGTCGGGGAGATGGCCAACCCGAGCGTACCGATCCTCACGCTGATGAAGCCGTCGGAGATCTGGGTGCGCGCCTACGTACCCGAGGAGGAGATCGGCCGGATCAAGGTCGGCAACCTGGCCCGGATCGCGGTCGACGCCTACCCGGCCCGACGCTTCCCGGGACGGATCACCGAGATCGCCTCCGAGGCCGAGTTCACGCCCCGGAACGTTCAGACCAAGAAGGAGCGGGTCAACCTGGTGTTCCGGATCAAGATCGCGGTGGACAACCCGGAGGGCATCCTCAAGCCCGGCATGCCCGCGGATGCGGATATTGACTGACCCCGGCTATGCCGTCATCACCCGGGCGCTGACCCGGCGGTTCGGCCGGCGGGTGGCGGTGGATCACCTGGACCTCCAGGTCCGGACCGCGGAGCTGTACGGCTTCCTGGGGCCGAACGGGGCCGGGAAGTCCACCACGCTCCGAATGCTCTGCGGGCTCCTCGAGCCGAGCGAAGGGGGCGGGCAGGTGCTCGGCATCGACCTCGTGGAGGAGCCCGAGCGGATCAAGTCGGTGATCGGCTACATGTCGCAGAAGTTCTCGCTCTACGACGACCTCACGGTGGACGAGAACCTCACGTTCTACGCGCGCGTGTACATGGTGCCGCGCGGGGTCCGCGCCGCCCGCATCGCCCAGATGGTGCAGCTCGCCGACCTGACCGGTCGCGAGCGCCAGCTCGCCGGCCAGCTCTCGGGCGGGTACCGGCAGCGCCTGGCCCTGGCCTGCGCGCTCGTGCACGGCCCGCGCCTGGTCTTCCTCGACGAGCCCACCGCCGGCGTGGACCCGGTGTCGCGGCGCAACTTCTGGGGCCTCATCCGGCGCCTGGCCGACGGGGGCACCACCATCGTGGTGACCACCCACTACATGGACGAGGCGGAGCTGTGCGACACGCTCGGCTTCATCTACCAGGGCCGGCTCATCGCCCAGGGCTCGCCCGCGTCCATCAAGGCCACCACCTTCCGGCAGCCGGTCATGGAAGTGGAGGTGGCGGACATCCGCCGCGCCGCCGACGTGCTCGGCGACTGGGACGTCATCGAGGAGGTGCAGCGGGTGGGGGTGCGGCTGCGCCTGGTCGTGGGCGACCATGGGCTGACCGCGGCCGACGTGGAGCGCCATCTGACCCAGGCCGGGCTCGAGGTGCGCTGGGCGCACGAGGTCGAGCCGTCGGTGGAGGATCTCTTCGTCTCGTTCGTGGACAAGCAGCGCAAGGCCCGGCTGCGCGAGCAGCTCCGCGCCCTCACCCTCTCCCCGCTGGGGAGAGGGCAGGGTGAGGGGGCATAGCCGTGGCGTCGCGCCTGCTCGGGATCATCGTGAAGGAGTTCATCCACCTGAAGCGCGACATGCTCGCGCTGGTGCTGGCCCTGGCGGTGCCGGTGGGGATGCTGTTCATCTTCGGCTGGGCCATCAACACGGACGTCAAGCACATCCCCACCGCGGTGTTCGAGCAGTCGGGGAGCCTCGAGGCGCGGCTCTTCCTCGAGGCCATGGCGAACAGCCAGTACTTCGACCTCCGGCAGCGCGTGGGCAGCCAGAAGGAGCTGACGCGCCTGATCGATTCGGGGGCGGCCAAGGTGGGCGTGGTGATCCCGCCCGACTACGCGCGGCGGCTCACGCGGCAGGAGGCCTCGATCCAGATCATCGTGGACGCGTCGGATCCGCAGGTGGCGACCTCGGCGCTCAACGCCGCCAGCTCGCTCGGCGCCCAGCGCTCGCTCCAGGTGCTGACCCAGACGCTCGAGGGCACGCGGCTCGGCCGTCAGGTGGAGCCGCCGGTCGACGTGCGGGTGCGCGCCTGGTACAACCCGGACCTCGTCTCGGCCATCTTCATCGTGCCGGGGCTGATCGGCGCGCTGCTGATGCAGACCACCATCACGGCGATGGCGGTGTCGGTGGTGCGGGAGCGCGAGAAGGGCACGCTGGAGGCCCTGATCGTGAGCCCGATCCGCCGCTGGGAGCTCCTGCTCGGGAAGATCGTCCCGAACCTGCTGGTGGCCTTCGGCCAGATGACGATGGCGCTCGTGGTGGCCCACTGGGTCTTCGACGTGCCCATCCGCGGGAGCCTCCCGCTCCTCTACGCGCTCTCGCTCGTGTTCATGATGGGCACGCTGGGCGTGGGCATCCTGCTCTCCACCGCCTCGCGGACGGTGCCGCAGGCCATGCAGCTCGCCTTCCTCACCTTCCTCCCGTCCATCTATCTCTCCGGGCTGCTCTTCCCGATCGAGGGCATGCCGACGGGCGCGCAGTACCTCGCCGCGATCATCCCGCTGACGTACTTTCTCAAGATCGTGCGGGGCATCATCCTGAAGGGCGTGGGCTGGGAGTATCTCTGGCCGTCGCTGGTGCCGCTCCTGATCTTCGGCGGAGCGGTTTTCTCGCTGGCGGTCCTCAAGTTCCGGAAGCAGCTCGACTGAACTGAGAGGTGTGGGCATGCGCGTCGTGATCGCCGCCCTGGTGCTCCTGGCTGCCGGACCCGCGCAGGCGGCCGGCCCGCTGGCTCAACGTGAGACCCTGCCCAGCGGGGCCGTGCTGCTGGTGGCCGAGCGGCCGGCCATTCCCATCGTGGTCGTGCGCGTGTCGGTGCCCGCCGGGTCGGTCCGCGACCCGGCGGACGGGCTCGGCCTCGCGAACCTCACCGCCGAGCTGCTCACGCGGGGCACCGCCCGACGCTCGGGACCGGACCTGGACCGCGCCATCGAGTTCGTGGGCGGCAGCCTCGAGGCGGACGCGGGCCGCGACGGGGCCACCGTCACGCTCTCGGTGCTCAAGAAGGACCTCACGCTCGGCCTCGACCTACTCGCCGAAGTGCTGCGGCAGCCCACGTTCCCGGCCGACGAGCTGGGGCGGAAGGTGGCGGACATCCAGGCCGCCTTGCGCCGCTCGGAGCAGAGTCCCGAGACCGTCGCGGGCCGGGCGCTCGGGGCGCTGATCTTCCCCGGCCATCCCTACGGGCGCCCGTCGGCCGGCACCATCGAATCGGTCGGCAAGCTCACGCGCGAGCAGGTGCTCGGCTTCTACCGGCTCCACTATCGCCCGGACGGGGCCACCATCGTCGTGGTGGGCGACGTGACGGCGGCGGAGATCCGACCGGTTCTGATGCAGCGGCTCTCGGGCTGGAGCGCGCCGGCCGGTGCGCTCGGCCCGATCCGCAAGCCGGCCCCCGGGGTGCCGCCGGAGACCCGGACGATCACGCGCGATCTCACCCAGACGACCGTGCTGCTCGGGCGGCCGTCCATCCGGCAGGACGACCCCGACTACTTCCCGCTCGCCGTCGCGACCTATGTCCTGGGCGGCGGCTCGGTGTCACGTCTCTACACGCGCGTGCGGGAGGAGAAAGGGCTGGCCTATTCGGTCTACAGCACGGTGCAGCCGGCTCGCTACGGCGCGTCCTACCTGGTCTCGCTGCAGACGCGAACCGACGGCGTGGCCGTGGCTACCCGGCTCGTGCGGGAGGAGATGGCGCGGATGGGCCGCGAGCCGGTGCCGGCGGCCGAGCTGGACCAGGCCAAGTCGTATCTGATCGGCAGCTTCCCGCTGCGGCTCGACACCTCGGGCAAGCTCGCCGGGTTCCTGGGCGCGGTGGAGGAGAACGGGTTGGGGCTGGACTATCCGGACCGCTACAAGGAGCGGATCGCGCGCGTCACCGCCGCGGATGTCCAGCGCGTCGCCGCGACGTATCTCGATCCGGCGACGTTCTGCTCGGTGACGGTGGGCAAGTAGCGCCGGCGGCCGCGGTCACCACCACCAGCCGCCGCGCCAGCAGCTCGAGCTCGGTCTCGCCCGGGCGAGGCTGGGTCGACAGGATCTCGCCGCCCACGATCACGCGCTCGCCGGTGTGCGCGGCCGGATCGCGGTGTCCATCACCGCGGAGGGAAACGCGGACGCGCACCCGCCCAGCAGCGCGCCCAGCGCGAGGGCGACCCAACGCATGGATTCGCGATACGCTGCGCTCCGGAGGCCTGCAACCGCTGTGCTACAATGCGCTCCACATGAGGCGGGCTCGCTCATGCCGGTGGTGGTGCTCGGCGCTGGCCGCCGCCCTGTCGCTCACGTGGACCTCGGCCCCTCTCGACGCCGCGCTGCTCACCCTCACGCCGCAGGATCGTGACGAGGCCATGCGGACCGGGCGGCGCAGCGTGATCGAAGAGAGCTGGGGCGGTGAGTGGCGGGTCGACGCCGAGGCGGGCCAGCTCGTCACCGTGATGACCCAATTTCACCTGCTGGCCCTGGCCGCGCGCAACTCCGCCTTCCAGGACAAGGAGCTGAAGCCGCGCGACGTCGACAGCGTGCTCAAGGACCAGGGAGGCAAGCTCGCGTTCTGGGCGACGCTGCGGGGCGGCCGGGCCGACTTCGCCCGCTTCTATGCCCCGGCGCTCCTCGCGCGCCAGCAGGAGATCAAGGCCTCGTTCACCCAGAACGAGCGGACCGCGCTGCGGGGCGAGGACGGGCGGTACACCGCGCGCTGTCTCTACGTTTTCCCCACGGAGACCCTGGATCCCCGAGCCACCGTGACGCTCCTGGTGCGGGACGCGGCGGAGAAGGTGGTCGCGAAGTTCACCGTCGATCTCTCGGTCATGCGCTAGGGCCGAAACGGATCCCCGGATGGTCACCGCGGAGCGATTCGCGCAGGGCATGAGCTTCCCCGAATACCTCGAGCAGATGGGCGCCAACAAGGAGCGGTTCACGAAGCTCCTGGCCGAGGTCACGATCCGCCCCGAGGACCGGGAGGCCCTCGGCAAGCTCGGCGCCAAGCTCAAGGTGCTCGTCATCACGGAAGACTGGTGCGGGGACGCGCTCTACAGCTTCCCGGCGCTCGCCAAGCTGGTGGAGGGCCTGCCGGACGTGGAGATGCGGGTGTTTCTCCGCGACCGCAATCCCGACGTGATGGATCAGTACCTCAAGCGCGGCATGTTCCGTACGATTCCCGTGTTCGTGTTCTTCGACGAGCGGATGAACGAGGTGGCGCGGTTCATGGAGCGCCAGGATGTGGTCAACGAGCTACGCACCGTGCTGAAAGCCTGAGGAGGAGAGAGCCATGAAGGCGATCCGCGTCCACGCTCCGGGCGGTCCCGAGAGCATGAAGCTGGAGGAAGTGGCGGTCCCGACGCCGGCGGCCGGCCAGGCCCTGGTGAAGCTCGAGGCCTGCGGCGTGAACTACATCGACGTGTACTTCCGCACCGGGGCCTACAAGGCTCCGCTGCCGCTCACCCCGGGCATGGAAGGCGCCGGCACCGTGACCGCGATCGGGCCCGGCGTGGCCGACGTCAAGATGGGGGACCGGGTGGCGTGGACCGGCGTGATCGGCTCCTACGCCCAGATGCTCGCGGTGCCTGCGGACCGCCTGGTGGCCCTGCCCGACAAGCTCACGTTCAAGGACGGCGCCGCCGCGATGCTTCAGGGCATGACGGCGCACTACCTCATCACGTCCACGTATCCACTCAAGCAGGGCGACGTCTGCCTGATCCAGGCGGCGGCGGGTGGCATGGGCCTGCTGCTGTGTCAGATGGCGAAGATGCGGGGCGCCACCGTGATCGGCACCGTGTCCACCGAGGAGAAGGCCGCGCTCGCCAAGGATGCTGGCGCCGACCACGTCATCCTCTACACCAAGCAGGACTTCGAGCCGGAGGTCAAGCGGATCACCGAGGGCGCCGGCGTGCACGTGGTCTATGATGGCGTGGGTCAGACCACGTTCGACAAGGGCATCAACTGTCT
>JBGOVO010000389.1:0-3653 GCA_041478145.1 Methylomirabilia bacterium | reverse complement strand
TGATGCTGGAGATCGGCACCCGGAGCGTCTACGGCAACGTGCTGCCCGACTTCATGGTCTGGAACCGCGTGACCGAGCTGCCGCTCTTCTGGAAGCCGTTCTACAGCGTGCCGTTCACCCTGCTCGCGGTGCTGGTGGTCCCGGCCGTCTTCGCGTACGTGTTCGGCTACCTCACCTTCCGCAGCCGGATCCGCGGCGTCTACTTCTCGATCATCACCCAGGCGCTCGCGCTCTCGATGTGGCTCCTGTTCAACCGGAACGCAATGAACCTGGGCGGCACCAACGGGCTCAGTGGCTTCAAGTCCATCTTCGGCTTCACCCTCAACAGCGCGGCCACCCAGCGCGCGCTCTACATCGCCACCGCCCTCTGCCTCTGCGGCGCCTACCTGCTCTGCCGCTACATCACGCGCTCTCCCGCGGGCCGGGTGCTGATCGCCATCCGCGACAGCGAGAACCGCGTGCTCTTCTCCGGCTACTCCCCGGCCGCGTTCAAGCTGTTCGTGTTCGTGGTCTCGGCGGTGCTGGCGGGGGTCGCGGGCGCGCTCTACGCGCCGCAGGTCGGCATCATCACGCCGGCCAAGATCGGCGTGCTGCCATCGATCGAGATGATCATCTGGGTGGCGGTGGGCGGGCGGGGGACGCTGCTGGGGCCGGTGGTGGGCGCGCTCGGCGTCAACTGGCTGCAGAGCCTGCTGACCACGCACTACCCCGATCTCTGGCTGCTCGTGCTGGGAGGCATGTTCGTGACGGTCGTGCTCTTCTTCCCCGACGGCGTGGTGGGGACCGCCCAGAAGGTGCTCGCGCGTTGGCTGCCGACCGAGAGCGCGAGCCGGCAGAGTGCCCCGCCGGCCTTGGCCCCTCACCCCGGCCCTCTCCCCAGAGGGGAGAGGGGGGTATAGATCATGTTCACCGCGGCGGCGCCCGAGGGCTCGATCATCTACCTGGAGAAGGTGACGGTCGAGTTCGACGGCTTCAAGGCGCTGCACGAGCTGAACTTCTTCATGGACTACCGCGAGCTGCGCGTGGTCATCGGGCCCAACGGGGCGGGCAAGACCACGCTGCTCGACGTGATCTCGGGCAAGGTACAGCCCGTCGCCGGACGCGTCATCTTCGGCAGGCACACCGAGCTGGTGGGCCGGCGGGAGAACGAGATCGCGGGCCTCGGCATCGGCCGCAAGTTCCAGACCCCGTCCATCTTCGGCAACCTGAGCGTGCGCGAGAACCTGGAGCTCTCGCTCGCCCGTCCGAGCAAGGGCGTCCTGGCCACCCTGCGGGCCCGGCTCGATGGCGGGCAGCGCGCGCGCATCGACGAGACCATCGAGACCATCGGCCTCACCGGTCGGGGGGAGGCGCGGGCCGGCGGCCTCTCTCACGGGGAGAAGCAGTGGCTCGAGATCGGCATGGTGATCGTGCAGGAGGCCGAGCTGCTGCTGGTGGACGAGCCGGTGGCGGGCATGACCGACGAGGAGACCACGCGCACCGCGGAGCTGCTCCAGTCCATCGCCCGCGACCGGGCGGTGCTCGTCATCGAGCACGACATGGAGTTCGTGCGGAGCCTCGCCCGGAAGGTCACGGTGCTCCACGAAGGCGGCGTGCTCTGCGAGGGCTCCGTGGATCAGGTGCAACGGGACGAGCGGGTGCGGGAGGTGTACCTGGGGCGCAGCCGGTCGGAGACGGAGGCCGCCCATGCTTGAGGTGCGCGGCCTCAACGTGGCCTACGGCGAGAGCCAGGTGCTCTGGGACGTCTCGCTCGAGGTCCCCGCGGGGAGCGTGGTGTGCCTGATGGGGCGGAACGGGGTCGGCAAGACCACCCTGCTCAAGTCCATCATGGGGCTCCTGCCCGCTCGCTCCGGTCGCGTCCTCTTCGACGGCACCGACCTGGGCGGGCGTCGACCCGAGGAGCGGGCCGCCTGCGGCATCGGCTACGTGCCGCAGGGCCGGGAGATCTTCCCGAACCTCACGGTGCAGGAGAACCTGCGCATGGGCACGCTCGGCCGCCGCGGCAACGGCCACGGGGGCGGTGGCGACGCGACGGAGTACGTCTTCGAGCTGTTCCCCAAGCTGAAGCAGCTCCTGGCGCGCAAGGGCGGCGTGCTGTCCGGGGGCGAGCAGCAGCAGCTCGCGATCGCGCGCGTGCTCCTGGCGCGCCCGAAGCTCCTCTTGATGGACGAGCCGACCGAGGGCATTCAGCCCTCGGTGATCGTGCAGATCGAGGAGGCCATCGAGCGCATCAAGGCGCAGGGCATCTCGGTGCTCCTGGTCGAGCAGTATCTGGAGTTCGCCTGGCGGCTGGCGGGCGCCTACGCGATCATGCGCAAGGGCACCATCGTGTCCCGGGGCGCCACCAAGGATCTCCGGGAGGATATGGTCCGGCAGCACCTGACGGTTTAAACTCCCCTTCATGCATCTGACCCCGCGCGAGCAGGACAAGCTGCTCATCTTCACCGCGGCCGAAGTCGCCCGCCGGCGCCGGGGTCGCGGCCTCAAGCTGAACTACCCCGAGGCGCTGGCCCTGATCACCGCCGAGGTGCTCGAGGGCATCCGGGACGGCCGCACCGTGTCCGACCTGATGGCCTTCGGCATCACGATCCTCGCGCGCGACGACGTCATGGACGGCGTGCCCGAGATGCTCGAGGAGGTCCAGGTCGAGGGCACATTCCCGGACGGGACGAAGCTCGTCACGATCCACTATCCGATTCGGTGAGAGGCCAAGCATGATCCCAGGCGAGTATCTGCTCGGCGAAGGCGACATCGAGGCGAACGCGGGGCGGCGGACGTTGCAGCTCACCGTCGCGAATACGGGGGATCGGCCAATCCAGGTGGGGTCGCATTTTCATTTCTTCGAGGTGAACAAGGCGTTGCGGTTCGAGCGCGGGCGGGCCTTCGGCATGCGCCTGAACGTGCCCGCGGGGACCGCGGTGCGCTTCGAGCCCGGCGACGAGAAGGTGGTGACGCTCGTCGATCTGGCGGGGGCGCGCGAGGTCTACGGTCTGAACGCGCTCACCGAGGGGTCCGCTACCGAGAAGCGGCGGCGTGAGAGCGTGAAGCGGGCGAAGGACGGCGGCTTCCAGGGGGCGCGCCCGTGAGCCTCCGGCTCCCGCGCCGGCAGTACGCGGATCTGTACGGCCCGACCGTCGGCGACCGGGTGCGGCTGGCCGACACCGAGCTCCTGATCGAGGTGGAGCGCGACTTCACCTCCTACGGCGACGAGGTGAAGTTCGGCGGCGGGAAGGTGATCCGGGACGGCATGGGCCAGTCGGCCCGCGCCACCGCCGGAGAAGGCGTGCTGGATCTCGTCATCACCAACGCGCTGATCCTCGACCACTGGGGCATCGTGAAGGCCGACATCGGCATCCGGGGCGGCCGCATCGTCGGTATCGGCAAGGCGGGCAACCCCGACATCATGGCGGGGGTCAGCCCGGGCATGGTGATCGGCGCCTCCACCGAGGTGATCGCGGGCGAAGGGCGCATCGTCACCGCGGGCGGCATCGACAGCCACATCCACTTCATCTGCCCTCAGCTCGTGGACGAGGCGCTCTCCGCCGGGCTCACCACCCTGATCGGCGGCGGAACGGGGCCCGCGACCGGCACCGCCGCCACCACGTGCGCGCCGGGCGCCTGGAACATCCAGCGGATGCTGGAAGCCGCGGAGG
>JBGOVO010000440.1:0-2962 GCA_041478145.1 Methylomirabilia bacterium | reverse complement strand
TTCAAGGGCTGCGACGATACGCTGGAGAAGGTCATGGGCTCCACGCCCATCGGCCCCTCGGAGATGACGAAGAAGATCTGGGCCTACGTGAAGCGGAAGCGGCTGGCGAAGAAGTAAGGACCCGTTCGCAGCGCGCGGATCGTCCTGACCCCGCCCGGCGCCCCAGGACGCTCCGCCGCGAGTTCCTAGATTCCTAGCTTCTCGGGGATCGCGTCCAGGCGATCCACCTCGTAGTCCGGCGTCACCTCGAGCTCCTCGGCGGGCGCGTTGGCGCGGTTGCACCAGCAGGTCCTGAACCCGAAGGAGGCCGCGCCCGCCACGTCCCACGCGTTGGAGGAGACGAAGAGGATCTCCTCCGCCGCCACGCCGAGCGCGCGCGGCGCCAGCTCGTAGACCAGCGGGGACGGCTTGTAGACCGCGACCGCGTCCACCGAGAGCACGTGGGCGAAGGCGCCGCTGAGCCCGCTCGAGCGCACCGCGCTCTCCAGCATGAGCGGAGAGCCGTTCGAGAGGATGGCGAGCGGCGTGCCCGCGATCGCCCGGAGGGCCGCCGGCACCTCCGGGAAGGGGGCCAGCGTGAGGTAGGCGCTCATCAGCGCCTCGACCTGCGCCTCGCCCGCGGTGATCCCGAGCCGCCGCAGCGCGAAGCGCAGGGCCTGACCGGTCACCACCCAGAAATCCTCGTAGCGCCCCATGAGCGAGCGCAGCCACGTGTACTCGAGCTGCTTCTGGCGCCAGAGCGCGGAGAGGGTCTGGGGATCGGCGGTGACGGCCCGCGCCGCCTCGATGACCGAGTGGACGTCGAAGAGCGTGCCGTAGGCGTCGAAGACGAAGGCCCGCGGCGGCGCCATCTCAGCCGGTGGCGGGCAGGGCCGCGCGCGAGCCGCGCTGGCTCGGACGCCGGGGCGGCAGGGCCGGCCGCCCGGGGCGCCGCGTCGGCGGCTCGGGGGCGCTCTCGAGGCCGGTCTCGAAGAAGCCGTAGCGGAGCACGGTCTTCGCGTCGCGGAACGAGAGGCTCCGCGTCTGCGCGCCCAGCACGATCAGCACGAACTGCTGACCCGATTTCCAGGCGGAAACCGCCAGGTTGTAGCCCGCCTCGCGCGTGAACCCGGTCTTCAGCGCCTGCACGCCGCCCGGGTCCTGGAAGAGCGGGATGCGGCGGCTGTAGACGCGGCCGCGGTAGACGAAGGTCGCGCCCCCCAGGAGCGGGCGCGAGGACGGATAGTCCTCGAGCAGGCGGCCGATCAGCTTGGCCAGATCCTCGGCGGTGCTGCGCTGGCCCGGATCGGGCAGGCCGTGGGCGTTGGTGTAGTGCGTGTGCGTGAGGCCCAGCTCCTCGGCCTTCGCGTTCATGGAGGCCACGAAGGCCTCCTCGGTGCCGCCGAGATGCTCGGCCACCGCGGTGGCCGCGTCGTTGGCGGAGGCGATGGCCACACCCTCGAGCAGCGTCCGCAGCGGGACGGTCTCGCCGCTCTTGATCCCCATGCGATAGCGGGCCGTCAGGGCCGCGCGGTGGCTGACGAGGACGGGCTCTTCCCACTGGGCCCGCCCGGCCTCCAGCGCCTCACAGGCCAGGTAGAGCGTCATGAGCTTGACGAGGCTCGCGGGGGCGTGGTCTTCACCGGGATTCTTCGCGTAGATCACGCGGCCCTGCGTGTCCAGGAGCAAGACGGATTCGGCGCTCAACGCGAGCGGCCGGTTGCTGTGACTGTTGGTCTGGGCTGTTGCCGGCGCTGCGACGAGCCAGAGGACTGCGCTGAGAGCGAAGACCACGGTGGCGCGCACTGCCTCTATCTTACCCGGCGGAGATTTCGGCGATGGGAGAAAATCCCTAACGGACCGCGCGCTTGAGCTCCTTCGAGGGTTTGAAGCGCGGGGTCCGGCCGCCGGCCACGTGCATGGGCTGTCCGGTGCGCGGATTCTTGCCCTTGCGTGGCTTGCGCCGGGTCACCGAGAAGGTGCCGAAGCCCACCAGCGTCACCGGCTGGCCGCGCTTGAGCGAGGTACGCACGGAGGCGAGGAACGCCCGCAGGGCGCGGTCCGCGCCCGCTTTCGTCCAGCCACTGGCGGCGGCCATCGTGGCCACGAGGTCGACTCGGCTCATCGCAGGTGAACGGTCGCGGATGCTAGCAAACCGGCCATTGGAGCGTCAAGGGCGAGATGATATCGTGGACGCCCCGTGAAAAAGGCCCTGGTCTTCACTATGGAAGGCAACGCCGACGGCGAAGCCGCGCTCGCGTTCTTCCAAGCACGCGGCGTGGCGGTCGACGTGCGCGACGTCGGGAAGGATCCGCAGGCGAGCCTCGATCTCTTCGCCCGCGCGGGCCGGCTCGGCGTCCCCACCGTCGTGATCGGCGAGCGGGTCTTCGACGGCTTCGGCGGCCACCGCGAGGAGATCGAGGCCCTCCTGCGCGACTAGGCGGGGCCCCGGCATCAACGCGTCGCGTTGACGGGCGCGGGCGGCTGCGGTATAAACACGCGTTGGGCTCGCGGCCGTCCGTGCCGACCTGACCCACCCATCGAAACTGGCTCAACGAGGAGATTCGGACTATGGATGTGATTCGGCACCTGCCCCGGCGCGCGCTCATCTTGCTCGTCTGGGTGCTGCTCGTCGTGAGCGTGCTCGCGCTGGGGCTGCCCCTGGCGGCGCAGGCCCAGTCCTCCGCCGCCGCGCCCGCGGCATCCGCGTCGGCGCCGGCGCCGCACAAGGGTGGGGGCGAGGCCTCGCTGAAGCTGCCCGACCTCGCTCAGGCCAGCTTCGTGGGCATGACGGGCCGCGCCCTGCTGCAGTGGGGCCTCCTGATCTGCCTCCTGGGCCTGGGATTCGGCCTGGCGATCTACTCCCAGCTCAAGAACCTGCCCGTGCACGAGTCCATGCGGGACATCTCGGAGCTGATCTACGAGACCTGCAAGACCTACCTGATCACCCAGGGCAAGCTCCTGCTCATCCTGGAGCTGTTCA
>JBGOVO010000009.1:0-27771 GCA_041478145.1 Methylomirabilia bacterium | reverse complement strand
TTGACTACCCGATAGGCATAGTAGCCGTCCGCCGGATTGCCAATCGCCAGCGACTTGGCGATGGTCTGGGGCCGCACGGGCGTCAGCACGTCGGTGTCCTTCTTGATCATCGTCACGATCGGCCCGCAGCCCTCGGCCTGGGCGGCGTACATACTGGTCTTGCCCTCGGGGATGAGCCCCAGCATCCGCATCTCCTTGAACGCCTTCGCGATCTTGGTGATGAGCGAGCCGCCCGCGCAGGGCACCACCACGTGGGCGGGGGCGCGCCAGCCGAGCTGCTCGGCGATCTCGTAGCCGTAGGTCTTGGAGCCCTCGGCGTAGTACGGCCGGATATTGATGTTCACGAAGGCCCAGGGATACTTGTCCCCGACCTCGGCGCAGAGCCGGTTGACCTCGTCGTAGGTTCCCTGCACCTCGATGAGGGTCGGGGCGTAGACCAGCGTCGCAGTGACCTTGCCTCGCTCGAGATCGGCCGGGATGAAGATGTACGACCGGAGCCGCGCTTCCGCCGAGTGCGCGGCCACCGAGTTGGCGAGGTTGCCGGTGGAGGCGCACGCCACCGTGTCGAAGCCGAACTCCTTGGCCTTGGCGACCGCCACCGCCACCACGCGGTCCTTGAACGACCAGGTGGGATGGCAGACCGAGTCGTTCTTGACGTAGATCTCCTTGACGCCCAGCTCGTCGGCCAGGTTACGCGCGCGGATCAGCGGGGTGAAGCCCACCGCCGCGCCGATCGGCGGCTCGCCGTCGGGCAGGTCCAGCGGCAGCAGGTCCGCGTAGCGCCAGATGGACTTGGGGCCGGCCTCGATGCGCGCGCGGCTGATGCGCCCGCGGATCACCTCGTAGTCGTAGTCGACCTCGAGGGGGCCGAAACAGAACTCGCAGACGTGAGACGGCGAGGCGGGATAGGACCGGCCGCACTCCCGGCACTTCAAGCCCTTCAATCGGTCCAATGGCCTCTCCATCGGTAGGGGATTTGAGCCCCGGAATGAACTGCACGATCCGGGTTGGCCTCACCCGGATCACCGATCCAGCGGCAACGATTCCGTTTACTTAACACTCCCCGACTCGGATTGTCAACGCGATGCCGTATCATCGGCACCCGTGACGCGCGCCCGGCTGCCGACCGTTGCCTCGCTGCCTCCCCTATTGCTGGCCGCCTACGCCCTCGCCTTCGGCTGGCGCGCGCTGGGCGGCGGACTCCTCGTCTTCGACGATCACCCGGGCCAGCTCTACCGCGTGGCCCACGCGATCACGCTCGGATGGCCCCCGTGGCGGTTCGATCCCGGCTGGTGGGCCGGCTACGCGGAGCTCCAGTACTACCCGCCCGGCTTCGCCTGGCTCGGCGCCTTGCTCCATCAGGCGTCCCTCGGCGGGCTCTCCGCGGCCGCCGTCTACCAGTCGCTGCTCTGGATCGCGTGGCTCCTCCCGGGCGCGGCCACGTACGCGCTGCTGCGCCGCCTGCTGGGCGATCCGTGGCTCGCCCTGCCCGGCGCCTTCGTGGCGCTCACGCTGTCCGCCGGCTGCCGGAGCGGTGTCGAGGAGGGCCTGCGCTGGGGGCTCGTCGCCGCGCGGCTCGGCTTCGGCGCCTTGCCGCTGCTCGCCTGGAGCCTGCTGCGCTGGGCCGAGGGAGTGCCACGGCC
This sequence comes from Methylomirabilia bacterium, assembly GCA_041478145.1. Taxonomy (GTDB): domain Bacteria; phylum Methylomirabilota; class Methylomirabilia; order Rokubacteriales; family CSP1-6; genus CAMLFJ01. The sequence continues at coordinate 26,128 of JBGOVO010000009.1, read as the reverse complement.
GCCGGTGGTCAGCGCCGCGCTGGTCGCGGCCGTGACGCTGCTCCATCCGGCGCACGCGCCGACGGCCGCGGCGATGGTGGTGCTCGTGGCGGTGCAGGTCGAGCCCCGCCGCCGGCGGCTCGTCCAGGCCGCCCTGATCCTCGGGCTCGGATTCGGCCTGGCCGCGATCTGGCTCCTGCCGCTCCTGGCGCATCTGGACATGGCCCTGCCGTTGGCCTGGCAGGACATGTCGCTCGTCGCGCTGGGCTGGCGTGTCGTGTCCCAGCCCGTCTTGCTGGCCCTCGCGCTGCTGAGTCTCGCGGGATGGTGGCATCGGTCACGCCTCACCGCGCCGAGCACCCGCTGGCTCCTCGCCCTGGCCCCGATCGTGGCCGGTCTCGTCGTGCTCGACGCGCTCGTGGCGGCGCCGCTCGGGATGGCGTGGCTCCCCGCGGACCGGCTGATGGATGGCCTCCACTGGGGCCTGGTAGTCGGCGGTGCGATCGGATTCGCGGGCATGGCCGCGCGGTTCGCGCGCCCCGTGGTCCCGTCCCTGGTGGCGCTCGCCGCCTGCGTGCCGCTATCGTGGGGCGCCTACGAGCCCGGGCTCTCCCTCTGGCCCTGGGCGGCACAATGGCCGAAGGAGCACGAGGTGGTGCGCGGGCTTCGGATGGACGCGCTGTGGGAGAGCCTGCGGAGCGCGCCGCCCGGCCGCGTGCTCTTCCTCCGCTCCGGCGTGCCGCTCGACTGGCGGCCCGAATGGTGGCGCCCGCACACCCACATCACCGCGCTCACGCCGCTCCGCACCGGTCGCGCGATCGTCGGCGGCACCTTCACGCATCCGTCACCCGTGGCGGGCCTCCTCTATACGGGCTCGGCCGCCAACCGTCCCCTCACCCTGCTGGCCGAGCAGCTTGATGGCCGGAGTCTCTTTGGTCGCCCCCTGGAGACGCTCGATCCGGCGACGTTCAATCGCCTCGCCGGCCGCCTCGGGATCTCCGCCGTGGTGGCGCTCGAGGAGGACGTGGGCCGCTCGCTCTTTCTCTCAGACAACCCACTATTTAAGAGGCAGCCTCGCATAGGATCGTTCAATGTCTTCTTCTCCGGCGATGCGCGGAGCGAGCCGATGGCGATCGGCCCGCAGCGATGGCGCGTGGCGGTCGCGGCCGGGGCGGCCGGCTGGCTTCCCCTGCCGGTCGCCTACTCGCCCCTCTGGGTCGCCCGCGCGGGAGCCGCTCGACTCGCGCTCCGTCGTGATGATCTGGGTCTTCTGGAAGCGGCGGTCCCCGCGGGCGCGACGTCGGTCGAGCTCGAGCACCGCCCCGGCGTCGCGGAGTGGGCGGGCGCCGGGCTGAGCCTGCTGAGCGTGGCCGGGCTCGGCCTGGTGTCGTTGAAGCGAAGGCGCTCGTGACCCGGCTCGGGGGATTCGCGGCGACCATCCTCCTGCTCTGCTGCGTGGTGTGGGGCCTCAATCAGGTCGCGATCAAGATCAGCATCTCGGGCATCTCGCCGCTCCTGGGGGCCGGGCTCCGCTCGCTGGTGGCGGCCGTGCTGCTCTGGCTCTGGTGCGTCCTTCGCGGCGAGCCGCTCTTCCGGCGCGACGGCACCGGGCGCTACGGCCTCCTGCTGGGCCTCCTGTTCGCAGTCGAGTTCGTCCTCGTCTACTGGGGCCTCGGCTTCACGACCGCGTCGCGGAGCGTGATCTTCCTCTACTCGGCGCCCTTCTTCGTGGCGCTGGGCGCTCATCGGTTCATTCCGGGCGAGCGGCTCACCCCGCTGAAGACGGCCGGCCTCGGGCTCGCCTTCGTGGGCCTGTGCCTGGCCTTCGCCGACGGGCTCTACCTGCCCTCACGGCGCGAGCTGCTGGGCGACGCGCTGGAGCTGGCGGGCGGGTTCGTGTGGGGCGCCACCACCGTGGTCGTCAAGATGCACAGCGACCTGAGGCTCACGCCGCAGCGGACGCTCTTCTACCAGCTCACGGTGTCGGCCCCGGTGCTGATGGGGCTCGCCGCGCTGCTGGGCGAGCCCGGCGTCACCGACCGGAGCCCCCTCGTGCTGGTGGCCTTCGCCTATCAGGCGGTCATCGTCGCGTTCGTCTCCTACCTCACGTGGTTCTGGCTGCTGCGGCACTATGAGGCGTCGGGGCTGGCCTCGTTCGCGTTCTGGACACCGCTCTTCGGGGTGCTGGCGGGGCGCCTCCTGCTGGGCGACCGCCTGAGCGGGAACCTGGGGGCCGCCGCCGCGCTGGTGGCGGTCGGAATCTACTTCGTGAATCGCCGAGGCTAGCCCTCCGGACCGACGGTGTGGGTGAAGCGGACCTGGCCCTGGCCGTCGATGATGCGCACGGTGAGGCCGGTGGCATCGATGGAGACGTCCCCGAAGTTGGCCGCGCCCCCCAGGCTCCACAGCGAGCGCGGGTTCAGCGCGGCGTCGAGCGGCCGCGGCTTCCCCGGCGAGGCCGAGAGCGGGCCGGCGATGAACTCGTGGAAGGACCATTCGGGCGCGGGCTGGTGGTGGATCAGCTCCGCGTGGTGCACGTCGGTGGCGAGGAACACGAGGTTCCGCACCCCGCGCTGGCGCAGCGTGCGCAGGATGGCGTCACGCTCGACCGCGAAGCCGGTGGCGTGCTCGTCGGGGACACCCTGGGGGGTCGCGTTGCTCCAGGAGTCGTGCGCCTGCCCGCCGGTCGGCACCGAGAGCGGCACGCTCGACACCACCACCTTCCACACCGCGCTCGACGCGCTCACCGCGTCGATCAGCCAGCGGCGCTGGGCGGCGCCGAGCATGGTCTTGCCGGGCCCGTCGGGCGCGGTGTTGGGGCTGCGATATTGCCGCGTGTCGAGGATGAAGACCTCGAGCAGCGCGCCCCAGCGGAACCGGCGGTAGAGCCGGCCCGGCTCCTCTCGCGGGGGCTGGATCGGGAAGTAGTCGATGAAGGCCTGTCGTCCGGCCTCCATGAGCGGCTCGCTCGGGCCGGCGAAGTTGTTGCGGACCTCGTGGTCGTCCCAGATGGCATAGACCGACGCGTGCCGGAAGTACGCCTGCACCGCCGGGTCCTCGCGGTTGTAGCGGTGCTTGGCCCAGAAGTCGGGCAGCCGGCGGGCCACGAAGTCGTACCCGGGGACGTGCGCGCCCTCGCCGCAGGTATGATCGGCGTAGATGGTGTCGCCCACGAAGAGGAAGAAGTCGGCGGGGACGCGCGCGAGGGCGCGAAACAGCGGATAGCCGTCGCCGGGCGTGCGGCAATGCCCGCGGCTGCCCAGATCGCCGCTCCAGGAAAACCGTACCGGCTGCGCCACGGTCGGCGCCGGCGCGGTGACGAACTCGCCCGCGAGCTCGTCGTGATTCTGCGCGACGGTGTAGCGGTAGCGGGTGGCGGGCGCGAGGAGCTGGAGCAGGAGCTTGCCGGTCAGGTGGCGGCCCGGCCCGACGCGGATCTCGCCATGGGCTCCCGCCGGCTCACCGCCGTCCCCCGACGCGCGCGGGAGGGGCTCGTAGCGTACCGTCACCTCGCCCCAGGCGACGCCGCGCACCCAGACCACCGCGGTGGTGTCGGTCACCTCCCCGACCGTCACGAGCAGGCTCGGCGCGGCGCCCGCGGCCGACGTGGCGAGCGCCGTGGCCAGGAGCAGGACGGGACGGATGAGGGTCGTCGCGCGGCGCATGGCCGGAGCAGGTCGCGCCGGCTCAGACCATCGGGTCGTAGTTGAAGAACTGGCCGGAGGTGTCGAGCGGCGCCAGGTGATGGCGCAGCGTGCCCGGGAACATCGCGGCGAGCCGCTCCGGCGTCCATCCGAGATCGTGATGGATGCTGCGCACGGGTCGCATGTGGCCGAAGAGCATGATCTCCTTGCCGCGCACCCCGAACACCTGGCCCGAGATCTCCTTCGCCTCGTCGGTGGCCAGGAAGACGGCCACCGGCGCGATGTGCTCGGGCCCCATCTTCTTGATCTTCTCCACCCGCGCCTTCTGCGCCTCGGTCTCGGTGGGGATGGTGCCGATCATGCGCGTCCACGCGAAGGGCGAGATGCAGTTGGCGGTGACGTTGTAGCGCGCCATGTCGAGCGCCACCACCTTGGTGAAGCCCACGATGCCGAGCTTGGCCGCCGCGTAGTTGGCCTGGCCGATATTGCCGACCAGCCCCGACGTGGAGGTCATGTTGATGATGCGACCCCACTTCCGCTCGCGCATGTGGGGGACGGCGGCGCGGGTCACCGCGAAGGTGCCCTTCAGATGCGTGTTGACGACGCCGTCCCACTCTTCTTCCGTCATGTTGAAGATCATGCGGTCGCGGAGGATGCCCGCGTTGTTCACCACGACGTCGATGCGGCCGAAGTGGTCGAGCGCGGTCTGGATGATGCGCTGGCCGCCCGCCATGCTGGCGACCGAATCGTAGCTGGCCGCGGCCTGCCCGCCGAGCCCCTTGATCTCGTTGACCACGTCGTCGGCCGGACCCCGCGCATCGCCCGTCCCGTCGGAGCCGCCGCCGTAGTCGTTCACCACGACGCTGGCGCCGTGCTTCGCCATGAGCAGCGCGATCTCGCGGCCGATCCCCCGCGCCGCCCCCGTGACCACCGCCACCTTGTCCTTGAGCATCATGACCAAGTCTCCTTAGATGACGCGAGCGGCGGTGAGCGCGTCGATCTCCGCTCGGCTGAAACCGGCTTCCGTCAGGACGTCCTCGCTGTGCTCCCCCAGCGAGGGGGCGGGGCTCCGGATGGTGCCCGGGGTCTTCTCGAGCTTCACCGGCGTGGCGATGGTCTTGAAGCGCCCCGCCCGCGGGTGCACCTGCTCGGTGATGAAGCCGGTGGCCACCACCTGCGGATGTCGGACCAGGCCGGGATAGTCGTTGACCGGAGCGCAGAGCACGTCGGCCGGCTCGAGCGCGTCCATCCACTGGGCGACGGTCCGGCTGCGGAAGACGGGGGCGAGCACCGCCTCCAGCTCCGCCCGGTGCGCGAGCCGATCGGACCGGGTGGCGAACCTCGGATCGGAGGCGAGGGCGTCGAGGCCGAGCGCCTTGCAGAACGGGGCCCAGAGCCGCTCCACCCACGCGGCCACGAAGATCCAGTCGTCCTGGGCGCGGAAGGCCTGGTAGGGCACGATCTCCGGATGCCCACTGCCGTACCGGGGCAGCGGCTCGCCCGTCTCGTGGAAGACGGACAGGCGCGCGGTGTGGGCGAGCAGCATGCCGTTCAGCAGCGAGGCGTCCACGCGCTGTCCCTGCCCGCTCGCCGCGCGGGCGATGAGCGCGGTCAGGATGCCCTGGATCGCCAGCATGCCGCCGAGGGTGTCGGCCACCGGCGCGCCGCAGAGCACCGGCCCGCCCTCCGGATCACCCGTGATGGCCATGAGGCCCCCGAGAGCCTGGGCCAGCGAGTCGAGCCCCGGCTTCTCGCGCCAGGGCCCGTCGGGCCCGAAGGCCGAGATCGAGCAGTAGATCAGGCGCGGATTCGACGTCTTCACCGAGTCGTAGTCGATCCCGAGCCGCTCGGCCACCCCGCCCCGAAAGCCCTCGATGATCACGTCGGTCCACGCGGCGAGCCGCCGAAAGGCCTCGCGGCCCTCGGGGCGCTTGACGTCGAGACAGATCGCGCGCTTGTTGCGGTTGACGGTGAGGTGCAGCACGCCTTCGCCGTTCCGCACCGCGCGCGGGTACACCGAGCGCCCCGCGTCGGGGGCCTCGCGCGACTCTACCTTCACGACGTCGGCGCCCATGTCGGCCAGATACATGCCGCAGATGGGGCCGGCGATCAGGTGGGCCAGCTCGAGGACCCGCACGCCGGCGAGCGGCGGGGGCAGAGGGTCGGCCATGACCGCATCACCCTAGCACAGACGCGGGGTCTTTTCGACGCCGCTCAGCCGCGCGGGGTCTTCATCAGCGCGGCCGCGTACTCCGCCCCCAGGATGAAGACGACGCCGGAGTAGTAGGCGAACATGGCCAGCGCCACGAGCACGCCGAGGGGGCCGTAGACCTGATCGTAGACCCCGAAGGAGAGGATGTACCACCGGAAGAGCTGCTTGGCCGCCTCCCACAGCACCGCGGCCAGCAGGGCGCCCGCGAGCGCCGCGCCCACCGGCACCCGGCGGTGGGGGAAGTAGCGGTAGGGGACGAAGAAGAAGGCGGTGCTGAGCCCGAGGGCGAGGGCGAGCGACCAGGAGCGCACCCACTGCGACGGCACCCCCATGGTCTGGAAGAGCAGGATCTTGAGCCAGCCGAAGACGTCGCTGATGACGAGACTGCCGAGGAAGAGCACGCCCATCGCGATCACCATCACCATGTCACGCAGCATGCCCCGGAAGAAGCCGGGGCCGCCCCGGAAGCCGAAGATGTCGCTCAGCACCACCCGGATCGAGTTGAAGAGCTGGCTCGCGAAGAGGAGGAGCACCGCGGTGCCGAGGAGGCCGGACAGGCGCCGCCGGCGGATGATCGCGGCGAGCGTCTCGTGCAGCTCGTTCTTGTACACCGGGACGATGGCCGAGAGCTGGTTGAGCACCGCGTCCATCACCGTCTTGCGGCTCAGCACGAAGCCCGCCACCGACACCACGAAGAAGAGCAGCGGGATGAGGCAGACGATGAAATTGAAGGCGAGCCCCGAGGCCAGGAACATGCCGCGGCGGGCGCGGAAGCTCGCGGTCGCCGTCCTGAGCGCGCCGATCACGGGCCCACGCTCCCCATCCGGCCGCCCCGGCTAGACGACGCTCCGGATCAGGCCGCCGTCCACCTGCACCGCGGTGCCCGTGACGTAGGAGGCGCGCGCGGAGGCGAGGAAGACCACCATGGCCGCGAACTCGTCCGGCGTCCCGATCCGCCCCATGGGGATGTCGGCCGACGAGAGCTCCATCTGCTGCTCCATGGTGACGCCGTTGCGCTTGGCCCGGTCGGTCTGGTGCTCGATGAAGCGATCGGTCATGATCCGGCCGGGCAGCACCAGGTTGACCGTGATGTTGTCCTTGGCGAGGTCGCCCGCGAGGGTCTTGAAGAGGCCGGCGATGGCGGGCCGGATGCCGTTCGAGAGCACGAGGCCGTCCACCGGCTGCTTCACCGAGCTCGACTGGATGGCGAGGATCCGGCCCCAGCGGGACTTCTTCATGTGGGGCAGGACCTCCCGGATGAACCGGACCGTCGAGAGATGGACCTGCTCGAACGCGGCCCGCCAGTGGTCATCGGTCATCTGCTCGAACGGGCCCGGCGGCGGACCGCCCACGTTGGCCACGAGGATGTCCACCCCGCCGAAGGCCCGGTTGGCCTCCGCCACCACCCGGGAGATGTCGGCGGCCCGGCTCGCGTCCGCGGTGACCGCGAGCACCTCGGCGCCGGTCTGACGCTTCACCTCGCCCGCCGCGTCCTGGAGCGCGGCCTCGCCGCGCGCGCACATCACCACGCGCGCGCCCTCGCCGGCCAGGCCGAGCGCGGTCGCCTTGCCCATCCCCTTGCTCGCCGCCACCACCAGCGCGGTCTTGCCCTTGATCCCCAGATCCATCGGTGGCCCCCTCTGTCGAAACGTCAGCGAATCTGCTTGTAGAAATCGGCCCGGTCGCCGCCGGTGACGGACAGGCGGCGCACTTCGTTGTCACGCATGACCTCGAAGGTCATCTTCTCGCCGGGGGCGTGTCGCCAGAGCGAGAGGTAGAGCTCCTTGCGGGTCGGCACCTCCTGGGCGTCGAGCGATACGATCACGTCGCCCTCCTGGATGCCGGAGCGCGCGCCCGGCCCGTTCGGCACCAGGCCCGCCACCACCACGCCTTCCTCGAGCACGTGGGCGAAGACGCCGAGCCAGGCGCGCTGCGGCCGGCTCACCACCCGGCCGAAGCGCATGAGCTCGTCCTGGTTGCGCCGGTAGCACTCGCTCGGGATCGCGAGCGAGCAGCGGGCGATCTCGTTCAGGTTGAGATTGACCACGCCCACCATCTGGCCGCTCAGGGTGAAGAGCGGGCCGCCCCCGAAGCCCGGGTTGGCCGCGCTCGAGACGATCCCGCGGTCGAGCAGGTATTCCCAGTACGCCTCGAACTCGCCGAGGTACGTCACGAGGCCGCCGGCCACCCGGCGCTCGCGCGGGCCGGTGGAGCCCAGGGCGAAGACGGGCGCCCCGCGCGTGAGGGACTCCGAGTCGGCGATCGGCGCCGCGGTCAGCCCTTGCCGCTTCACGCGCAGCAGGGCGAGCCCGACCTCGAAATCCTGGGCGACGATCTCGGCCCGCAGGGCCCGCCCGCGGCCGAGCGTGACCTGGATGGTCTGGGCGCCCATGACGACGTAGTTCACGGTGAGGACGAGCCCGGCCGGGTCCACCACGGTGCCGGTGCCCATGCGCTCGTCACCCAGGATGCGGGTGGAGGGATGGGCCGACGGGACCTCGGCGTGGATGTGCACCACCGAGGTGAGCAGATGCTTGACGATCTCGACCGAGGCGTCCATAAGATTCGAGTGCGGCCGGGCTCACGCTAGCACGCGGCGGGCCGGGCGTGCAACGCGCCTCGCAAGTGCGGCAACCGCGCGCTCGGAACCGGCGGCTACCGCGGTAGATGCTTGCGGAGGAACTCCTCCACCCGCCGGCGGGCGTCGGCCGCCGCGTCCGCCTGATAGGACACCGTCGCCCCGAAGCCGCCGGGTCGGCTGTCGTTCTCGACGTCGGCCAGCACCTCGAGGCGCTGGCCCTCCACGTCGAAGTAGTGATAGGCGCCGGGGTACGTCACGATCGTGGCGTCGGCGCCGCGCGAGCGCATGGCCTCCGTCATCTCCCGGCACTTGGCCGCGGGCGTCCAGTCGTCGGCTTCGCCGATCAGCACGAGCAGCGGCCGCACCACCTGCTCGCCCACCAGCGAGAAGCACCCACCCGGATAGACGCCGATGCCGGCGGCGAAGCCGGGCGCGGGCAGCGTGACGCCACGGCGGCGGGCGCGCTCGAGGCTCGGCCCGTTGATCACCGCCATCGCGTAGACCCCGCCCTGCGACCAGCCGATGGCCCCGATGCGGTCCGCCCGCACGTCCGGCCGCGACTGCAGGTACCGCAGCGCGCCGAAGGCGTCGTCGAAGCGCGCGGTGACCGGCGGCTCGTCCGGCCCCGAGCGACAGTCGCCCTTCACGCGGCGCGGGCCGAAGCTGTCCACCACCAGCGCGATGTAGCCGTGGTCGGCCAGCCAGCGGGCCCACCGAAAGGACTGCGCCTCGATGCCGCCGCAGCCGTGGAGCTGCACCATCGCCGGGAACGGGCCGGGACCGTCCGGGCGCACGAGCGTGGCTTCGATCGTGAGCGGGGCGCCCGGCGTGACATTGGCGAAGCGGACGGTGCGCGAGGACCCGAGGCCCGCGCAGCCCGTGAGCAGTGTCGCCAGGATCGCGGCGGCCGCGATGCGATGCACGGGCCGAGCATACCCCAACCGGCCCCTCGCCGCCGCGCCTCGGTGCACGCGCTGCGGTAGAATGCGGCCAGGAGGAGCCCATACCGGTGCATCTCGTGCCGGCTCACCGGGCTCACCGAACTGGCGACCATCGAGGAGGCCGCGGCGGGCTAGATGACCGACGAGCCATCCCGGGAGACGCGCGCCGACGCGCATCGCCACTTCCAGCAGGGATACGAGGCCCAGATGCAGGGCCGCCTCGAGGAAGCGGTGGCGCACTATCAGCGATCGATCGCGCTCCATCCCACCGCCGAGGCCCACACCTTCCTCGGCTGGGTGTATAGCTATCAGGGACGGCCCGAAGACGCCATCGCCCAGTGCAAGATCGCGATCTCGGTGGACCCCGACTTCGGGAACCCCTACAACGATATCGGGGCCTACCTGATCGAGCTGGGCCGGGAGGAGGAGGCCCTGCCCTGGCTCGATCGGGCGAAGCGCGCTCCGCGCTACGAGCCCCGCCACTATCCGTACTTCAACCGGGCCCGCATCCACGTCAAGCGCCACGAGATCCGCGAGGCGATTCACGAGCTCGAAGGCGCGCTCGCCCTGGAGCCGCGGTACGTGACGGCCCGCCGGGAGCTCCATCGGCTCCGAGGTCTGCTCAATTGACATCGATCCCGCTGCCCTTCTACGACAACCCGCTGCTGTTCGGCCACGATTCCGCCACCGGACTGCTCGCGTTTCGCCCGGCGGAGAGCCACGTCACCGTGTACGCCCGCCGTGACGGCCGGGTCGAGACGACGGACGAGCCCTTCCGACCGTTCCTCCTCCTGGCCGATCCGGACCTGCTGAAGGAGGTCAAGGGCGAGGTCGAGGTGACGCCGCTGCACGGGGAGGGCACCTACCGCTGGCTCGCCGAGCTCCCCTCCTGGCCCCAGGCGCTCCGGGCCCGTGACCACTGCCTGCGCGTCTCCGGCAAGAGCGCGGGGGCGCCGGACGCGCCGTACCGCTTCCTGGGCGATCCGGCGCACCAGTTCCTGCTGCGCTCGGGCAAGACCTCGTTCCTCGGCACAAGCTTCGGCGACCTGCGGCGCATGGCGCTGGACATCGAGGTGACCACCGGAGCCGGCTTCGAGTTCCCGAACGCCTCCCGCGAGTCCGACCGCATCATCGCGATCGCGCTGGCCGACTCCACCGGCTTCTCGACCGTGCTCTCGGGCGCGCTGCTGTCGGAGGCGGACCTCCTCGCGGAGTGCTCGCGGATCCTGCGCGAGCGCGACCCGGACGTGCTCGAGGGCCACAACATCTTCCGCTTCGACCTCGAGTATCTCGAGGCGCGGGCCCGGCGGCACCGCGTCCCGCTCCAATGGGGACGCGACGGCTCCGTGCTGCGCGGATTCCCCTCCCGCATGCAGGTGGCGGAGCGCGCGATCGGCTACCGGCGTTACGGGGTGACCGGCCGGCACATCGTGGACACCTGGATCCTGGCCCAGCTCTACGACGTCGGGGCCCGCGATCTCGAGTCGTACGGCCTCAAGGACGTGGCGCGGCACTTCGGCATCGCGGCGCCCCAGCGGACCTACCTGCCCCCCGAGGACATCCCGCGCATCTTCGTGGAGGACCCGGCCCGTCTCATGGCCTACGCGCGCGATGACGTGACCGAGACCCTGGGGCTCTCCGCCATCCTGTCGCCGCCCTACTTCGTCCAGGCGCAGATGCTGCCGTTCGACTACCAGACCACCATCCTGCGCGGGAACGCCACCAAGATCGATGCGCTCCTGATGCGCGAGTACCTCCATCGCGGCCAGGCGGTGCCCGCCCCCGGGCGGGGACGCAGTGTCGCCGGCGGGTACACCGCGGTCTTCCAACGGGGAGTCGCCCACGACGTGCTCCACGTCGACGTCACCTCGCTCTACCCGTCCCTGATGCTCGGGCAGGGCCTGTTTCCCGCCTCCGACCGGCTCGGGGTGGCCGCCTCCCTGCTCCACGATCTGCGCGACTTCCGCGTCTCGGCCAAGCGGCTGGCCCGCGAGGCCACCACCCAGGAGGACCGGCTCTTCCTGAATGCGCTCCAGCAGACGTTCAAGATCTTCATCAATTCGTTCTACGGCTATCTCGCCTTCTCGCAGGGCCACTGGAACGACTTCGAGGTGGCGAACCAGGTGACCGGGGAGGGCCGCCGGCTCGTGCAGGCGCTGCTCGAGCGCCTGGGCGGGCTCGGGGCGACCGTGGTCGAGGTGGACACCGACGGCATCTATTTCGTCCCGCCGGCGCCCGCGGGCTCCCGGGAGCCCGCGGCCCACGAGGAGCAGCTCGTGACCGAGCTCGCCGGCGCTCTGCCCGAGGGCATCCAGCTCGAGCTGGACGGCCGCTACGCGGCGATGTTCAGCTACAAGATGAAGAACTACGTGGTGCTCGATGCGCGCGGCAAGCTCCTGATCAAGGGCTCCGGTCTGCGCTCGCGCGGCATCGAGCTCTTCCAGCGCCTCTGGATGGAGGAGATGTTCCGCCTCCTCCTGACCGGCCGCCGCGCGGAGATTCCCGCCCTGGTAAAGCGGTGGGAGGAGGATTTCCTGGCGCACCGGGTCCCCCTCAAGCAATTCATGAAGACGGAGACGCTGCAGGAGTCCCTCGCGGCCTACCGCGAAAAGCTCCAGGCGGGCACGCGGAACGTGGGAGCCGCCTACGAGCTGGCGCTGGCCTCCGCCCGGTCCTATCAGCCCGGCGACCAGGTCTCGTACTACGTCACCGGCGAAGGCAAGCGCATCAAGGTGAACGAGGCGGCCAAGCTCGCCGGCGAGTGGAACGAGGCCGCTCCCGACGAGAACACCGCCTACTACGTGGCCAAGCTGCAGGAGCTCTACGAGAAGTTCCGGCCGCTGATCGAGCAGGACGGGCTCGTGGCGGTCGTCGAGGACGAGCCCGCGCCGGCCCCCGCCGAGCAGGGCCGGCTCTACGAGGACTGAGGCCGGACCCGCCTCACCACTCGAGCGAGAGCTGGCGCGGCCGGGCCGGCGCTTCCGCCTGCACCCGCTCCTCCCGCGTGCGGGCGGGAAAGCCCGCCTCCGCGCCGAGCCGCGCCACGCGCCGGTCGATCTCCTCGCGATAGGCCCGCGGGGCATTGCCCGGCCGCGGGTAGAGCGCGCGGTAGCGCAGCACCGCCCAGGGGAACTCCCGCTCCACGAAGTCGAGGAAGAAGCGCCACGTCATCTCGGTCCGCAAGAACAGCGCCTGGCTGATCGCCTCGCGCGCGCCCGCCACCCGCGCCGCCGCGAGCAGCTCGCGGAGACCGGCCTCGCCGTCGGTCAGGAGCGGGAGCACCGGCATCAGGAACAGGCGCGCGCGAACGCCGTCCTGGGAGAGCGCGCGCATGGCCTCGAGCCGCAGATCGGGCCGCGGCGCGCGCGGCTCGATCTGGCGGAGCAACGCGGCGTCGAGCGAGATCAGGGAGATGTTCACCCAGAGATCGGAGACCCGCGCGATCCGCGCGAGGACCTCGCGGTCGCGGAGTATGCCCGTGGACTTGGTTGTGAGGCCGATGCGGAGCCCGGGCACGCGGGCCATCACCTCGAGCACGCCGCGGGTCACGCCGAACCGCGCCTCCGCCGGCTGATAGGGATCGGTCGCGGTGCCGATGGCGATCTCGCGCCCGCCGTCCCGCGCGCGGACCAGGCTCGACAGCAGCTTGGCGCTCTCCGCCCGCTTGACGTAGATACGCTCCTCGAACTCCCCGGGGTCGGCGTGGCCGAGGTACTCGTGGGTCGGGCGGGCGTAGCAGTAGCGGCAACCGAGCTCGCAGCCACGGAACGGGTTCACCGTCCAGCCGAACGGCATGGTGTTGCCGGTCAACCGGTTCAGCAGGCTCTCGGATTTAAGCTCGTGAAACTCGACCCCTCGGCGCCGATCCACCATGGCGCCGAACCGCTTGGCGAAGCCGGGCGCGGGCTTCAGGGGCGCGGCCATATAGCTCTCCACATGACGAGTACCATAGCACCAAAAAAAGCCCCAGGAAGCGCTCGGCTTCCCGGGGCTCGATTCGTTACCGGCGCCAGCCTCCGCCGCCGCCGCCACCACCACCCGGGCGAGGCCCGCCTCCCCCACCGGGACGCCCACCGCCCCCACTGCCGCGCTGGGGCTGAGGCCGTGCTTCGTCGACCACGAGGTTGCGGTCCCTGAAGAGTCGCCCGTTTAGCATCTCGATGGCCTTGGCGGACTCCTCCTTGGTGGCCATCTCGACGAACCCGAATCCGCGGGGCCGGCCGGTGAACTGATCGGTGACGATGCGGACTGACTCGACCGTCCCCGCCTGCTGGAAGAGCTCGCGCAGGTCTTCTTCTGTAGCCTGGAAAGAGAGGTTGCCGACGAAGAGCTTTGCAGGCATCGCGAACCTCCTGCCGCGATCAGGACCGAGTCGACACTCCCCCGGCTCACCAGCGGCGTATGGGAAACCCATCCGCTCGTGGGCCTCGCGAGGCGACGCCCGCAGCGTGCCGATACCCTACTGATGGTCCTACCACCTGTCAAGCGAATCTTCTGAAGGAATGTTCCTTATTTCACGATGTTATGCCCTTACTGGGTGCAGCCAAAAGGGAGCTGGCAGGAGTCACAGATACACCCCGCGGGTGATTCCGCCGTCGACCGTGATCGTGATCCCGGTCAGAAACGACGCGCGCTCGGACGCCAGAAAGCAGACGACATCTGCAACTTCTTCGGGGAGCGCGATGCGCCCGAGGGGAAGTTCTTGACTACGTTCCTTTACGTAGATCTCGACGTCCTGCCCGGCCGCCTTGGCCTGCTGAGCCATCAGGCTGTCCCAGCGCTCGGTCTTCACCGGCCCCGGCGAGACGCCGGTGACGAGCACCTTCGAGCGCGCCCCCAGATCAGAGAGCGCCTTGGTGAAGTTGATGAGCGCCGCGTTCGCGGTGCCGCCCATCATGTAGGTCACCGCGGGATTGCGCGCGGCGGCGCCCACCACGTTGACGATGCGCCCGCCGCCCTGGCGCTGCATGTGCGGCAGCACCTCGCGCGCCATGCGGATGTAGCCCAGGAGCTTGAGGCTCCATCCGTTGAGCCATTCCTCGTCCGGCGTGGTGAGGAAGTCGCCGCCCTTGATCGCGCCCGCGTTGTTCACGAGCACGTCGAGCCGGCCCAGGCGCGAGAGGGTCTCGGCGGCCACGCGGCTCACCTCCCCGCGCTGACTCAGATCGCCGGCCACCGTCTCCACGCGGCCCCCCGTCGCGCGCTCGATATCCGCGGCCGCCTGCCTGAGCGCGCTCGCATCGCGCGAGCAGATGACCACCCGCGCGCCCTCCGCGGCCAGCGTGTGCGCCACCGCCCGCCCGATGCCCTTGCTGCCGCCGGTGACGAGTGCCGTCTTGCCTGCGAGCCCGAGATCCATGGTGTTGCTCCTTTCGCTCAGCCCTGCCGCGCGTGACGCGCCAGCAGGTCCTCGAACGTCTCCGCGGGCAGCGCCTCCGCCCAGTCGCGCCCCTCGGCGTCGCGGCCGTAGTACTCGGCCATGTAGACGCGCGCCTCCTGCTTGGTCCGGAACAGGCGCCAGATATGGGCCGCGGTGCCCGCGGGGCGCCGCAGATAGAAGATGGGATCCGCGGGGCCGGTGGGCTCGTAGACGGTGCGCTCGCCGAACTGGTCGTAGCTGATCCACGCCACCGCGATGCCGTGGGCCGACAGCACGCGCGCGCGCAGCGATTCCTCGAGGGGCAGCGATTCCACGTCTCGAAGCCGCGGGCCGTAGTAGACGGGGACCGCGGCCACGTCCACCGAGAGTGCCACCGCCACCGCGCCGCCCGCCGCCTCCAGCAGGAGGCGCGCCTCATCGCCCACCCACGCGCGGCCCGCCACGTAGAGATCCGGCCAGGCCTCGAGCAGCCGACCGGGCGGCACCTGCTTGCGCCGCTTCGCGACCTCGGAGGCGTCCGCCAAGAGGTGCACGTGGGCCACGCGGGTCTCAGCCCTCCCCGGGAAAGCACGGCACCGCGCTCCAGTCGAACGCGCTCGTCTCGTCGGCCCCCGGCGCCGCGATTGCGCCCCGGCACCGGCCGACCTCGCGCGCGAACGCGTCCATCCCGCGCCCGGCCAGGCGATGGCCCGCGAGCTTGGCGGCCCCTTCGCCCAGCAGCGCGCGCGCGCCATCGAGGTTGCCGTTGGCCAGGTGCTGGAAGCCCACCGCGACCTGGATGAGGCCCTGGAGCGCCTGCCGCTCGGGGCCGTCGGCGCGCATCCAGTACGGCTCGAGCACCTCGTGCACCTCGAAGTAGAGGCCGGCCTCGAAGAGCGCCGCCGCCTCGCCGAGCGCCACCTCGAGCGGCGGATCGACGGCGGCGAGGGGCCGGTCCGCGAGCGCCCGCACCGCACGGGCGGCGCGCTCGCCGAGCGGCGCGGCGTACTGCCGGTAGCCGGACTTCAGGCGCCAGCCGTCTCGGTGGCTCTCGAAGAGCTCCGCGGGGAATGCGGCCGGCGGCGGCGCGGCCGGATCCAGGGCGTGGGGATCGGCGCACACCGCGGCGAGCGCGTCGAGGCCGCGGCGCGCGGCGCCGTCGTGGAGGGCGTCGAGGATGAGATCCGCGAGGCGGTTCCGCAAGGGCAGCGGCAGGGTCACGGTCTCGGGCGGCGCCGGGCGGCGAGGCGGCGATGGGCGGCGCGGAGCTGCTCCAGGTGATTCAGATCGTGCTCCGCCCAGTGGGCGAGCATCTGCGGGATCGTGAGGCGGCCGTACTCCGGGTGGCGGCCGTGCTGCTGCTTCTGCGCCGGGCTCAGCCGCCCGACGTAGGCCAGGTTGGATCGGCGCAGCGCCGCGAAGGTCGCGAGCGCCTCGCGAGGCGGGGTGCGGCGGTAGCGGCCGCCGTCCGCCCACCGGTCCTGATCCCACGCCATGAGGACCCCCCGCGGCTCCGCCGCGATCTTGCGGAGACGGAAGGCCAGCGCGATCTCCGCGTCGGCCAGATGGCTCAGCACTTCGCTCACCGCCCACTCCCCGCGCCCGGGCCGGAGCGCGACCAGGCGGCGCGGCACGCGTCGAAGCGCGCGGGCCAGCCGGGCCGGCGCCGCGCGGAGCGCCTTCAAGGGACGGACCGATCCGAGTCGGGCGTGGGCCGAGCGGCACATCGGGCAGGCGGCGGCCGCCCGGGCGGGCTCCTTCAGGTGACGGGCTCGACGCGGGCGGAGGCGATGAGCTCGGGGCGCGACATCGGCGCGTATCGTAGCACGGCGCATGCGGGCCCAGGCTCCGCGCGCACGGTATAATGCCCGCATGATTTCGGTCAAGGACGCGCAGGCGCACATCCTGGCGCAGGTCGGACGCGTCGCGCCGCCCGAAGTCGTCCCGGTCGGGAGCGCGCTCGGCCGCGTGCTCGCCGAGGACGTCCGCGCCGCGCTCGACGTGCCGCCCACCGACAACTCCGCGGTCGACGGCTACGCGGTGCACTCGGGCGACATCCCGCCGGCCGGCCGGCGTGAGCTCACCGTGGTGGCCGACCTGCCCGCGGGCGCGGTCTTCGACGCGACGCTCGGGCCCGGCGAGGCGTTGCGCATCATGACCGGCGCGCCGATGCCCGCGGGCGCGGACACCGTCTATCCCCAGGAGCTGGTCGAGCGGAGCGGGCGCTCGGTGTGGATCCCGCCCGGCGCCGCCGGGGTCAACGTCCGCCACCGTGGCGAGGACGTCCAGGCCGGGACGGTGGTGCTGTCCGCGGGTAGCGTCCTGCGCCCGCAGGAGCTGGGTGTGGCCGCCTCGCTCGGGATGCCGCAGCTCTT
Source organism: Methylomirabilia bacterium (assembly GCA_041478145.1). GTDB lineage: Bacteria > Methylomirabilota > Methylomirabilia > Rokubacteriales > CSP1-6 > CAMLFJ01. The sequence continues at coordinate 9,037 of JBGOVO010000009.1, read as the reverse complement.
CATGCGGCAGAAGCCGCGGGTCGCGATCCTGTCCACCGGCGACGAGGTGGCCGAGCCGGGCGATACCCGCAAGCCCGGCCAGATCTTCGACTCGAACCGGTTCTCGCTCCACGGGCTCGTCGAGGCCGCGGGCGGCCAGCCGACCGATCACGGCATCGTCCCCGATCTCTACGACGTGCTCCACGCGCGGCTCCGGGCCGCCGCCGCCACCGCGGACATCGTGCTCACCTCGGGCGGCGTATCGGTGGGCGACTACGACCTGGTCAAGGCCGTGCTGCAGGACGCGGGGGGGATCGACTTCTGGCAGGTGGCGATGCAGCCCGGCCGCCCGCTCGCGGTGGGACGGATCGGCCCCGCCCACTTCTTCGGCCTGCCCGGGAACCCGGTGGCGTCCATGCTGACCTTCCACCTCTTCGTGCGGCCCGCGCTCTGGAAGCTGGCCGGCCGCCGCGAGCTGTTCCCGCCCACCTTCCACGCGGTGGCCGTGGAGGCGATGAGCAAGAAGCCGGGGCGGCGCGAGTTCAAGCGCGGCATCCTCTCCTACGGCGGCGAGCGCTGGGAGGTGCGCATCACCGGGCCCCAGGGCTCGGGCATCCTCACCTCCATGACCCTGGCCAACTGCTTCGTGGTCATCGAGGAGGAGCGCGGCGACGTGGCCGCGGGCGAGATCGTCTCGGTCGAGCCCTTCGCGGCGGCCTGAGCGCGGCGCGACCGTGCCCCACGGCATCGAGACCGGGCTCATCGAGCGCCTCACGCCCATGGTGCGCGAGCTGGTCACCGCCGAAGCGCGCGCCCTCGCGGATCTGCGGTACGCCGACGTGCGCCTCGAGGTGAGCGAGGGCAAGTTCGCGGGCGCGGAGAACGGGGAGGCCCGGTCCTCCGGCGACGACTACGCCTTCGCGTTCGGGATCCGGGTGCTCGCGGGCGGCCGGATGAGCGCCCCCGGCTACTTCGGTCGTGGCCTGGGCGCCGCCGACGTCCCGGAGCTCGCGCGGCTGCTGAGGGAAGGGCTGCGGGCCGCCTACCGGCGCGCCATGGCCAACGCGGACATGAAGGCGGAGGTCAAGGGCAAGTTCGGCGCGCTGGGCGACGCGCTCGCCGACACGCGCCTGCACCCGATCCAGGTTCGCCAGGCGATCGTGCCCGCCGTCTTCGAGGTGGATCCGCGCGGGGTCGCGCTCGACGACATGGTGCGCTTCACCACCGACGTGTCCCGACGCGTCGCCGCCGCGCACGCGTCGGTTTCGTACAACTACGTGTCCACCATGACCCAGCTGAGCCGGGAGCTCTTCGCGTCCTCCGAGGGGGCGCTCATCGACCAGTCCTTCGCGCTGACCCAGGGCATGGGCTACGTGGTGGCCACCGGGCCCGACAACAGCCAGGAGCTCTACGATGTCCTCGGCCACCAGCGCGGCTGGGAGATCCTCACCCACGGCGTGTCCGAGCCGCTGCTCGAGTTCCCGCCCTTTCCCGAGTTCGCCCTCGCGCTGGCCGGTGACGCGGCAGAGCTGTGCCGCTCCCCGGCGCTCGCGGCCCCGGCCGGCGAGGTGGCGGTGGTCACCGACCCGCACTACAACACGCTGCTCTCCCACGAGATCATCGGGCACCCGGTGGAGCTGGACCGCGGGCTGAAGATGGAGACGGCGTACGCGGGGCGCTCCTGGCTGCTGCGCGGCCTCGACGACACCCAGCTCGGCAAGCGGATCGCCTCCCCGCTGGTCACCGCCTTCTCGGACCCGTCGCTGCCCGGCTACGGCCACTACGCCTACGATCACGAAGGCACGCCCGCGCGGCGCGTGGTCCACATCGACCGGGGCGTCTTCACCGGCTTCATGAACAGCCGGCAGACCGCCGCCGTCTTCGGAGGGGACCCCAACGGGCACTGGAAGGCCACCGATGCCTCGCTGGTCCCGCTCGTGCGCATGTCCACCACCGTGTTCGCGGGCGGCGATCACGACGCGGGCGACCTCATCAAGGACGTCGACCACGGCTACTACCTGGTCGGGCACCGCACCCCGTCCATCGCGGAGAGCCGCGAGAACTTCCGCATCTCCGCGCGGAAGGTCTACGAGATCCAGCGGGGCGAGCTCGGCCGGCTCTACCGGGACGGCGGCATCATGGCGGACAGCCGCGACTACCTGATGAGCGTGGACGGCGTGGGCCGGGACTTCCGCCTCTACCCGATCCCGAACTGCGGCAAGGGACAGCCGATGCAGACGCGCAAGCTCGGCAACGGCGGGCCCACGCTGCGCAGCCGCGCCATCCTCACCGGCGGGGCCTAGCCGCGGTGGATCTCACGCGCGCCGTCCGGGAGGCGCTGGCCCGCCTCTCGGCGCGGCCCGGAGTGCGCGAGGTCGAAGTGTTCGCCGCGTTCAACCGGGCGCTGCTCACCCGGCTCAACTACACCTCCCACATCCCCTGTAACGGCGTGGAGGAGCCCAAGTCCACCGAGATGTCGGGCCTGGGCGTCCACGCGGTCTTCGACGGACCCGAGGGCCGCCCCCTCGTCGGATTCGGCTCCGAGCCGAGCGACCTGACGCCGGAGGGCGCCCTGCGCGCGCTCGAGAAGGCGCGCCAGGCGGCCGTGCACGACCCGGAGTTCCGCTCGCTGCCCCGGCCCTCCGGCGCCTCGCGCGCGCTCGTGGACTACCACGACCCGCGGCTCATGGCGGTGGCGGACGGCGAGCTGGTGGAGGCGGGGTGGAAGGTCATCACCGGCGGCCTGCGCGGCTTCATGGCATCGTCCAGACTGGCGGATCTGGCTCCCGCGGAAACGGACCTCAAGCGGCTCGGGCTCATCCTGGGCGGTGACGTCACCATCCTCCAGGAGCGCGTCGCGATCGCGTCGACCGCCATGCCCGATCCGCAGGGCGACGAGTCCACCTTCATGTCCGCCTTCGTGACCGCGATGGTGGAGGCCCGGGACGCCAAGGGCTCGGGCTGGTCCCTCTGCACCCGCCTCGAGCACTTCACCGACGAGGCGGGGGGCGAGGCCGCGGCCAACGCGGTGGGCGCGATCGACGGCGAGCGTGTCCCGACCGGCGACTACACGGTCGTCTTCGGCCCGCAGCCGGTGGCGGATCTCTGCAACAACCTCATCGTCCCCGCGTGCCAGGCCGGCTCGTTCTATTCCTCGAGCACGCCGTTCCTCGGGCGGCTCGGGACGCGGGTGGCGGCGCCCGGGCTCAGCCTCTACGACCACGGCGCGATGCCGGGGCTGGCCGGCTCGCGCGGCATCACCTGCGAAGGGCTGCCCACCGGGCGCACCGATCTCATCAAGGACGGGGTGCTGGTGGGGCTGCTGAGCCACTGGTACGACACCCAGCGGCTCCTCCACGATCCCGAGTCGCGCCGGAAGCTCGGCGTGGATCCCGCGGCGGCCGCGGCCGCGCTCGCCCCGCGCAACGGCTTCCGCTACGAGGGCGGCTCCGGGCGCTCCTTCGAGACGACGCCGGGGACGTCCGCGTCGAACGTCGTGGTGGAGGGCGCCGCTCCGGTCTCGCTCGATCAGCTGGTCGCGCGCGTGCGGAACGGGCTCTACGTCGGCCGCATCTGGTACACGTATCCCATCAACGGGTTGCGGGCCGGAGACTTCACTTGTACGGTGGTGGGGGACTCGTTTATCATCCGCGACGGCCGGCTCGCGGCGCCGCTCAAGGCCAACACGATCCGGATCAACGACAGCGTGACGCGGCTGCTCGAGGCGGTCATCGGCACCACCAAGGACGCGAAGGGCACGCTGGTGTGGGGGGCCGACGAGGTGGTGTACGCGCCCGCGATCGCCGTCGCGGGCGTGCACGTGGATGCGATCGCCGGATTCATGGAGGGACTGGACTGATGGCGAACCCGGACGTGGCGAAGCTCGAGTCCATCGCCCGCGAAGGGCGGGGGCAGATCATCCGGATGCTCACCCACGCGGGCTCCGGGCATCCCGGGGGCTCGCTCTCCGTGATCGACATCCTCACCACCCTCTTCTTCGGGCGCATGCGCTACGATCCCGCCCGCCCGCGCTGGGAGGACCGCGACCGCTTCATCCTCTCGAAGGGCCACTGCGTGCCCGCGCAGTACTACTGCATGGCCAAGGCCGGCTTCTTCCCGATGGACCGGCTGATCACGCTGCGCAAGCTCGGGAGCCCGCTGCAGGGCCATCCCGACCGGGTGATGCTGCCCGGGATCGAGGCGGCGACCGGCTCGCTCGGCCAGGGCATCTCGGTGGCGGTGGGCATGGCGCTCGGCCTCAAGCTCGCGGGCAAGGGCGCGCGGGTGTACTGCGTGCTCGGGGACGGCGAGACCCAGGAGGGTCAGGTGTGGGAGAGCCTGATGTCGGGCCCGAAGCTCGGCGCTCCCGATCACCACCTCGACAACCTGTGCGTGATCCTGGACTACAACGGCATCCAGCTCGACGGGTTCGTGAAGAAGATCCTCGACCTCGAGCCGATCACCGACAAGCTGAAGGCGTTCGGCTGGCCCGTACTCGAGGTCAGCGGTCACGACATCGCCCAGGTGGACAAGGCGCTCGATCAGGCCGAGGCCACCAAGGGTGGGCCCACGTTCATCGTGGCCCACACCGTCAAGGGCAAGGGGGTCTCCTTCATGGAGAACGACCCGGAGTGGCACGGCAAGGCGCCCAAGCCCGAGGAGGCGGTGCGGGCGGTGCGCGAGATCGCGGGCACGCCCGCGCCGGCGTGGGCCGCGCCCGTGATCGCCGAGCTCGAAGCGCTGGGGAAGAAGTGATGCCGGCCAAGGCCTCGCGCGCCGCGTTCGGGGAGGTCCTGATCGAGCTGGGCGCCACGGACGAGCGCATCGTCACCGTCGACGCCGATCTCTCCAAGTCCACGATGACCGCCGGCTTCGCCAAAAAGTATCCGGGGCGCGCCTTCAACGTGGGCATCGCGGAGTCCGGCATGATCGGGCTGGCCGCGGGCCTGGCCCTGACCGGCCACGTCCCCTTCGCCTGCTCCTTCGCCTGCTTCCTGGTTGGGCGCTTCGAGACCATCCGGGTGTCGGTCGCCTACAGCGACGCGCCCGTGAGGCTGGTCGGCACCCACGTGGGCGTCGCGATCGGCGAGGACGGCTACACCCAGATGGGGCTGGAGGACGTCGCGTGCCTGCGCTCGCTCCCGAACATCCCCATCGTGCAGCCCGCCGACGAGATCGAGACGCGGCAGGCGGTGGCCTACGCGGTCGGGCATCCGGGACCGATCTACCTGCGCCTCACCCGCCAGAACCTCGAGCCCGTCCACGACGCGGCCTACCGGTTCCAGCTCGGCAAGGCCGACGTGCTGCGTCCGGGCCACGACGTGTCGATCCTGGCCACCGGCGGCACGGTCTGGAACACGCTCGAGGCGGCCCGGAAGCTCGCGGCCGAGGGCATCCAGGCCGAGGTGATCAACGTGGCCACCATCAAGCCGCTCGACGAGGAGACGATCCTCCGCTCGGCGGGCCGGACCGGCCACGTGGTCACGGTGGAGGACCACTCCATCAACGGCGGTCTCGGCAGCGCGGTGGCGGAGCTGCTGGGTGAGGTGATGCCGACACCGCTCAAGCGGATCGGCGTGACCACCTTCGGGGAGTCCGGCGACGCGAAGGGCCTCTACGCCCGCCACGGCCTCGATCCCGACGGGATCGCGGGCGGCGTCCGCAAGTTCCTCCACCGCTAAGTTAGCCGCCCCTCAGCGCGGAGGCACCACCCACAGATAGACCGGCGTGCTGCGCCCGTTCACGTCGACCCGGAGCATGGCGGCGGGCTCCCAGTCGCCCATGTCGAAGTTGAACGAGACCACGCGGGTGCCGGGTCCAAGCTCGGCGAACAGCTTCGGCCGCAGCCGGAGGTTCACCTCCCGCGTGAGGTAGAGGGTGACGACGGTGGCCGCCTCGCGCGCCGCCGCGATGACGAGCCGCCCGTCGCCGGACCCGAGATCGTAGACGACGTCCGCCGGGCCCACCCGAGCCAGGCGCAGCATCTGGTCCGCGATCTCGGGCGGCGTCACCAGGAATGGCACGTCGGCCGCCGGGTGCGGCGCGCAGCCGGCGATCAGCAAGAGCAGGCCGGTCAGCCGGGGGCTTCTCATGCTACCCTCCCGCCATGCTCGCCGCGGTGGTCTCTTCCCTGCACGTGCTCGCGCTGGCGCTCGGCCTGCCCGCCGTGTTCCTGCGCGGCCGCGCGCTCAAGAGGCCGCTCGATGCCGATGGGCTGCGCCGCCTCCTGGCCGCCGACAACGTCTGGGGCATCGCCGCGCTCCTGTGGATCGCCACCGGGCTCCTGCGGGCCTTCGGCGGCCTCGAGAAGGGCACCGAGTTCTATCTGCGATCGCCGCTCTTCTGGGTCAAGATGGCGCTGTTCCTCGTCGTGCTGCTGCTCGAGATCCGCCCGATGGTCACGTTCATCCGCTGGCGCGTCCGGCTCGGCCGCGGGCTCCCGGTCGACACGAGCCCGGCGCGCGTGCTGTACACGCTGAACCACGTCGAGCTGGCCATCGTGGTGGTGATGGTCTTCGTGGCCAGTCTCATGGCTCGCGGCGTCGGCTTCTAGAGCCTGCCGGCGCCCGGACGAGGCGCCGGACGCCCGGCGATGGCTAGGGCGCCGCGGCGGCGACCCGGCCGAGGAACAGGCCGTCCACGAAGCCGATCTCGAAGATCAGGTAGAGGCCGAAGGCCAGTGACAGGGCTCCGGTGGCGAGGGCGAGCCCCCGACGCCAGCGCTGCATGCGCGGCCCCCGGACCGTGAACGGCAGGGAGAGCAGGCCGGTGATCGCGGTCATGCCCAGGATGGTCCCGATCCCGAACAGGAGCAGGTAGCCGATCGCTCCCGCGGTGCCGCGGATGGTCGAAAGCACGAGCAGGGCGACGGCGGCGCTGCCGGCGAGGCCGTGCACGAGGCCGACCAGCGCCGAGCGCAGCGCCTGCGCCGGCCCCACCGTCCGGAGCGCGCGGAGCAGACGGGCCGGCGGGTGGACGTGAGGATGCCGGTGCACGGCGTCGCCGTGGGTGTGGACGTGGCTGTGGAGGCCCGGCCCGGCCGGGTGCGGATGCTCCTCGCCCAGATGTGCGACCGGCACCGCGTCCGAATCGCGGAAGACCCAGACGATGCGGAGCACGCCGAGCCCGATCAGCATCAGGGCCACCAGCAGCTCGAGTGACAGGGCCACCCGCGGCGTCACCGTGAGGTTGAAGGCGATGATGGCCACCCCGACCGCGGTGATGGTGACGGTGTGGCCCACGCCCCAGAAGGCCCCCACCAGCGCCCCCGCCCCGAAGCGCCGGGTGCGGGCGACGATCGTCGCGACCGCGATGACGTGGTCGGGATCGGTGGCGTGCTGGATCCCGAAGAGCAAGCCGAGCAGCAGGACCGGCAGCGGAGCGTCGGTCACGAGGGGCCTCCCGCGCTAGCTCACGTAGCCGTGCGCCCGCAGGGTGCTCTCCACCCGGGCGCGGTGCTTGCGCTCCCACTCGTCCAGGTTCTCGGCCGCGTCCTTGGCCGCCTTGGCCCGGGCGTCCTTCAGCACGGCCTCCGCCCGCGCCTTCCCGATCACCACGATGCCCTCCTCGTCGGCCACCACCACGTCGCCCGGGTTGACGCGGACGCCGCCGCAGGCGATGGGCCCGCCGATCTCGCCGGGCCCGTCCTTGCCCGCCGGGATCGGCGAGTGGCCACGGGCGAAGAGTGGGAAGCCGTTGGCGCGCGACTCGCCGACGTCGCGGATCACCCCGTCGACGACGAAGCCGGCCACGCCGCGGCGCCGGGCCACCGCGCAGACGTTGCCCCCGGCCACCGCCATCTCCTCGTCGCCCGCCTCCACCACGATGACGTCACCGGGCTCGGCGTGGTAGATCGCGGCGTGCAGCATCAGGTTGTCGTGCTTGACCGTGCGCACCGTGTAGGCCGGGCCCGCGATGCGCGGCATCGGGGTCCAGAGCGGCCGGATCGCGTAGCGCATCACCGACTCGAGCTTGAGGAAGTCGGCGAGCGCGGTGGTGGCCAGGTCCTTGAACCCCTCGACCACGTGCTTGGGCGGACGCTCGATGGAGAGCTTGACGGACGCGGTGGCTTTCATGGCTCACTCCGAGAGCTTGAGGAGAAGGCCGGTGCGGCGCGAGCGCGTGACCGCGGCGGCGAGTGCCCAGTGAGCCAGCACGGCATAGAGCAGCGAGAGGGCGAAGCCGGTGGCAAAGGGATAGGCGAACTGGGGCGGGAAGCCGTAGCCGGTCCGGACGCCGTCGAGGAAGTAGGTGAGCGGGATGCCGGCCGAGACGGTCTGCACCCAGCCCGGCAGCACCGAGATCGGATAGTAGATACCGGACAGCATCACGAAGAAGTTCACCGCCGCCCACGCGGAGGTCTCCGCCCGCGTCCCGAAGAGGAGCACCAGCGCGCAGACGAGGAGCCCGATGACGAGCGCGGTGAGGAAGCAGCCGAGCAGGAAGAGCGCGACCCGCCACGCGCCCGCGCCGATGAAGTCGAAGCCGAAGGCGCGGCCGCCGATCACCGCCATGAGGGCCCAGACGATCAGGCCGCGGCCCACCCCGACCACCCACGAGCCCAGGGCCAGGTGGTGGATGCGCACCGGGGTCAGGAACTGGTGCTTCATGGACTTGGACCAGATGTCGAACAGCACCGCGTAGGCGACGTCGAGCTGGCAGACCTGCACCGCGGAGAGGGCGACCGTCCCCACCAGGATGAACGCGGTCATCTGGGGAGTCAGGTCGAGGAAGCGGGTGAGCAGGCCGTGCGAGAGCATGGCCACCCCCGGCCAGAACGTCAGCTCGAAGAGGAAGAACACGTTCCGGCGGGCCATGATCAGGTTGCGGTAGGCGAAGGCGGTGAGCCGCACCCACTCCCCGGCCCACCACTCGGCGAGGGCGGGCCCGGCCGCGAGCGGCTCAGCGCGCCAGCTCAACGAAGACCTCCTCGAGCTCGGGCTCGTGGACCTGGCAGTCGCGGATGAGCACGCCCTGCTCGCAGAGCCAGCGCAGGATCTCGGGCAGCCGCTTCTCCGAGGAGTCCACCGTGCACTCGATCCGGTCGCCGCGGGGCTGC
>JBGOVO010000271.1:0-5687 GCA_041478145.1 Methylomirabilia bacterium | reverse complement strand
TCGACCGGGCCCTGGCGGAGGTCGCCGGGGCCCGCTCCACGTCCGACCTCGAGCAGGTGCGGGTGCGCGTGCTCGGCCGGTCGGGCCAGCTCACCACCCTGCTGCGCTCGCTCGGGTCCGTCCCGGCCGCGGAGCGGCCCCGGATCGGCGAGCAGACCAACCGGGCCAAAGCTAGTGTCGAGGCCGCCATCGCGGTCCGGCTCGAGGGGCTGCAGGCGGAGGAGCGCCGCCTCACCCGGCAGGCCGATCGCCCGGATCTCACGCTGCCCGGCCGCCGCCCGGATCCGGGCCCGGTGCATCCGATCACCCGGGTCACCGAGGAGATCATCGAGGTCTTCGAGGGGCTGGGCTTCTCGGTAGCGGAGGGGCCCGAGGTGGAGTCGGACTACTACAACTTCGCGGCGCTGAATTTTCCCGACGATCACCCCGCGCGGGACATGCAGGATACCTTCCACGTCGGGCCCGACGCGCTCCTGCGCACGCACACCTCCCCGGTGCAGATCCGCACCATGAAGGCCCAGCGGCCGCCGGTGCGGATCATCTGCCTGGGCAAGGTCTACCGGCGCGACATCCTCGACGCCACCCATTCGCCCATGTTCCACCAGGTGGAAGGGCTGGCGGTGGACAAGCACATCACGATGGCCGATCTCAAAGCCACGCTCCAGCTCTTCGCGCGGGAGATGTTCGGGCCGAAGTCCGGCGTGCGCTTCCGGCCGTCGTTCTTCCCGTTCACCGAGCCCTCGGCGGAGGTGGACGTGCGCTGCTTCAAGTGTGGCGGCGACGGCTGTCGCTTCTGCAAGGAATCGGGCTGGCTCGAGATCCTGGGCTCGGGGATGGTCCATCCGAACGTGCTCCGCAACGTGGGCTACGATCCGGAAGAGGTCACCGGCTGGGCCTTCGGCATGGGGATTGACCGGATCGCCCTGCTCAAGTACGAGATCGACGACATCCGGCTCTTCTTCGACAACGACCTGCGCTTCCTGCAGCAGTTCGCCGGCCTGCCCGGGCGATGAAGATCACCTATCGCTGGCTCAAGGAGTTCGTCGAGACCGATCTCGACGCGCGCGCGGTGGCCGACCGGCTCACCAACGCCGGGATCGGGGTGGAGCAGATCGCTCCGGTGGTGGAGGGGCTGTCCGGCGTGGTGGTCGGCGAGATCGAGGCGGTCGAGCGCGACCTCGGGGTGAGCGCGGCCGGCCACCACAACCAGCTCGTCCGGGTGGCGCTGCCCGACCGCCGCTTCTCGGTGGTCTGCGGGGCCCCCAATGCCGCGCCCGGCGTGCGCGCGGCCTTCGCCCCGCCCGGGGCGCGGCTGCCGGGCCTGGGCGAGGTGAAGGCGGCCAAGATCCGCGGCGTGGTCTCGGAGGGCATCCTCTGCTCCGAGAAGGAGCTCGGCGTCAGCGACGACCACAGCGGTCTCCTCGTGCTGCCGGCGGAAGCTCCGCTCGGCGCCGATCTCGCGAGGTACCTGGGCCTGGACGACTGGATCCTCGACATCGAGATCACGCCCAACCGGCCCGACGCGCTCTCCGTGGTGGGCGTGGCCCGCGAGGTCGCCGCGCTGACCGGCGCGCCCTTCCGCTTCCCCAAGGTGCTGGTCACCGAGGGCGAGCCGGAGGCCTCCGCGCTCGCCGCGGTGGAGGTGCAGGCGCCCGACCTCTGCCCGCGCTTCTGCGCCCGCGTCATCACCGGGCTCGCGGTGAAGCCGTCGCCCCCGTGGCTCGCCCAGCGCCTGCGCGCGGTCGGCCTCCGCCCGATCAACAACCTCGTCGACGTGACCAACTACATCATGTGGGAGCTGGGCCAGCCGCTCCACGCCTTCGATCTCGACACGCTCGCCCGGCACACGGTGGTGGTGCGTCGCGCGCGGCCCGGCGAGCGCCTGAAGACGCTCGACGGCCAGGAGCGCGCGCTCGGGCCTGACATGGCGCTGGTGTGCGATCCCGAGCACGCGGTCGGCATCGGCGGCGTCATGGGCGGCGCCGACAGCGAGGTGACCGCGGCCACCACCAACGTGCTGCTCGAGGCCGCCTACTGGGATCCGGGCTCGATCCGGCGGACGTCGCGCGCCCTCGGCCTCTCCACCGACGCCGCCTATCGCTTCGAGCGCGGCGGCGACGTCGAGGCCCCGCCGGACGTGCTGGCCCGCGCCGCCCAGCTCATGGCCGATCTCGGCGGCGGCACGGTGGCGCGCGGGGTGCTCGACGCGTATCCGGAGCCGCGTCCGCACCGCCGGCTCGTCCTCCGGCTCTCGCGCGTGGAGCGCGTGATCGGGGTCAGCCCGCCGCGGGAGGAGGCCGTCCGCATCCTGCAGGCGCTGGGCTTCGCGGTGGACGACTCGGGCGACGAGGTGCAGGTGGTCGTTCCCAGCTTCCGTCGAGACATCCAGCACGAGGACGATCTCGTCGAGGAGATCGTCCGGATCTGGGGCTACGACAAGATCCCGCTGACCCTGGCGGGCGGCGGCGAGATCATCCCGGTCAAGCGCCCGCCCGCGCTGCGGGTGGCGCGGGCGATGAGCCGAGCGCTGAACGCGGCCGGGCTCTTCGAGTGCGTGACCTGGGGCTTCGTGGACCCCGACCGGCTCAAGCGCATGGGATGGAGCGACGCGAGCGCCCTCATCGCGCTGCAGAACCCGCTCTCCGTGGAGCGGTCGGTGCTGCGCCCGTCGCTGCTGCCGGGACTCCTCGAGGTCCTGGCCATCAATGCCAATCGCCAGATGCCGGACGCGCGGATCTTCGAGGTGGGCACTGTCTTCGCGCCGCACCGTCCGGAGGACGGTGATCGTCCCGCCCACGAGGAGCTCCGGCTCGGGATCGCGCTCACCGGGCTGCGGGCGCCTCGGGCCTGGTTCACGGACGGGCGCGACCGAGTGGACATCCACGACGCCAAGGGCATGGCGGAGGCGGCGCTCGCCGCCGCCGGGGTCACCGACGCGGACACGGTGGCCTGGGCCACCGACCGGGCGCCCGCGTTTCTCGAGCACGGCCGCGCCGGGCGGCTCATGCGCGGCGAGACCGAGTTCGGCTGGTTCGGGGAGGTGGCGCTGGCCGCTCGCGAAGCCTTCGACCTGCCCGCGCCGGTCTTCGTGGCCGAGCTGTCCGTGACGGCGCTGGCCGCGCTGCCGCCCGCCACCGCGAAGTACGAGCCGCTGCCGCGCTTCCCCGCCGTCCAGCGCGATCTGGCGATCGTGGTCGGCGGCGAGGTGACGGCGGGGGAAGTCGAGGCGGCCATCCGCGCCCTGAGGCTGCCGCTCCTGACCCGTCTCACCCTCTTCGACGTGTACACTGGCGGCCAGGTCGGCGCGGGCCGGCGCAGTCTGGCGTGGAGCCTCACCTTCCAGGCGCCCGACCGCACCCTGACCGATGCCGAGGTGAACCGGCTGCACGAGCGTATCGTGGCCGAGATCGCCAAGCGCTTCCGGGCCGAGGTCCGCGGCGCGTGACGGAGGGACGGATGGCGGAGGGACTCGCGGAGCGGCTCGAGCAGCTCGAAAAGTCGGTGCGGCGGGCTGCCGAGACGATCACGCGGCTGCGGAAGGAGCGCGACACGCTGCAGGCCAAGGTGGCCGGGGTGGAGGGAAAGCTTGCCGCCGCGGAGAGTGAGCGCGCCGAGCTGCAGAGCCTGCGCCAGGAGCGGAAGGAAGTGCTGGCCCAGGTCGACGGCATCCTCAAGGAACTGGACCGACTCGACATCTAACCCGGGAGCGATCTATGGCCGAGAAGCAGCGTGTCGACATCGAGATCCTGGGCCAGAAATATCCCATCCGCAGCGAGGCCGCGCCCGAATACGTCCGTCAGCTCGCCGCCTTCGTCGACAAGCGCGCCCGGGAGATCCGGGGTGACGCCGCCGGCCAGGATCCGGTGCGGCTGCTCGCGCTCACCGCGCTCGATATCACCGACGAGCTCTTCCGCCTCCGCGACGAGCACAAGGGCCAGGACGTCGACCAGAAGGACGTGAGCGCGCGGCTCGGCGCACTGCGGCAATTGCTCGACGCGGTCGTGCCCGACAAGTGAATTGCTCCTTGACCACCGGGCCGGGGCGGGGGTACACAGTAAGGGCCCTGCGCTGTTCGTGATGCCGGGGGGGAGTTTCAACCTCGTTTAAAGATTGGGAGCCGCTCACGAGGGTGGTGCGCATGCCCCTCTTGAAGAGGGGAAGCCTGAAGCCCTCCATTTTGGCGCCCACCTGGTGAATACCAGGTTCGAAACACCGTCGGCACACGGCAGAGGTGGGGCGTTCTCGTCTCGGTAGGTCCCTCCCGCTTCGTTGACATTCGTCTCTCCGGGCGTCTATAATTCGTCAACTTTAGCGGCTATTTGCCGCGCGCTGCCTCAAGTGCACATGATCCGGACCGGGTTGCGACCCGGGATGGAGTGATCGATGAACGCCATGCCGTGGCTGGTGGTGCTGCTGCCGGTCGTCGCCGTCCTCGCCCTCCTCGTCGGCTATTTCGGCTCCCGCGCGGCGACCGCGCGCACGCTCGGTGACGCGGCAACCCGCGCCGCGCGCATTCTCGACGACGCCAAGCGCCTGGTGGAGCAAGCGCGTACCGACGCCGAGGGCAAGATGCGGGAGGCGGAGACCAGGATCCGCGCGGCCGAGCTGGAGGCCAAGGAGCTGGCGCTGAAGGTGCGGGCCGAGCTGGATCAGGAATCCCGCGTCCGGCAGCGAGAGATGCAGGAAGTCGAGCGGCGCGTGGTCCAGCAGGAGGAGCAGCTCGGCCGTCGGCTCGACCAGCTCGACCGGCGGGAGACCGAGGTCCTGCAGCGCGACCGCGCGCTGGCTGATCGCGAGCGGGGCCTCGGCGACAAGGAGGCCCGGCTCGGCTCGGCCCTGGAGGAGCAGCGCCGGAAGCTCGAGTCCATCGCCGGCCTCACCGCGGAAGAGGCCAAGCGCCAGCTCATGGCCCAGGTCGAGGTGGAGTCCCGCCGCGAGGCGCAGCTCCTGGGCATGCGGCTGGAGGAAGAGGCGCGCGAGACCGCGCACGTCAAGGCCAAGGAGGTGCTGGCCACCACCATCCAGCGCCTCGCCCCCGACTACACGGTGGAGACGGCCGTCTCGATCGTGGACCTGCCCTCGGACGACATGAAGGGGCGCATCATCGGCCGCGAGGGCCGCAACATCCGCGCGCTCGAGGGCTTCACCGGCGTGGACCTGATCGTGGACGACACCCCGGAGGCCGTGCTCATCTCCGCCTACGACCCCTATCGCCGCGAGATCGCGCGCCTGGCCCTGCAGAAGCTCATCGCGGACGGGCGCATCCATCCCGCGCGCATCGAGGAAGTGGTGGAGAAGGTCAAGAAGGAGATGGAGCAGCACATCCGCGAGGAGGGCGACAAGGCCTGCTTCGAGGTGGGCGTGCACGGGCTCCACCCCGAGCTGATCAAGCTGGTGGGCCGGATGAAGTACCGGACCTCGTACGGGCAGAACTGCCTGCAGCATTCCAAGGAAGTGGCGTGGCTGGCCGGCATGATGGCGGCCGAGATCGGGGCCGACGTGCAGCTCGCCAAGCGCATGGGCCTGCTCCACGACATCGGCAAGGCGCTCACCCACGAGCAGGAGGGGAGCCACCCCGAGCTGTCGCTGCAGGTGCTCACCAAGTACAACGAGTCGCCGCAGGTCATCAACGCGGCGCTCTGCGGCCACGAGAACGTGGAGCCCGAGACCATCGAGGCGGTGCTCAC
>JBGOVO010000171.1:0-7753 GCA_041478145.1 Methylomirabilia bacterium | reverse complement strand
CGACGGCCAGCGCGGGTTCGGGCGCCGGGTGGCCGGCGAGGCGATGGCGGCGGCGATGGAGCGGTGCCGGGAGACGGGCGTGGTGGTCATGACGCTCGCGGGCTCGCACCATATCGGGCGAGTCGGGGCGTACGGCGAGCTGGCCAGCGCCGCCGGGCTCGTCTCCATCCACTTCGTCAACGTGGCGGATCACACGGGGCTGGTGGCGCCCTTCCGGGGCAGCGATGCGCGCTTCTCGACCAACCCGGTCTGCATCGCCATGCCCGGCACCGCCACCCAGCCGCCGCTCCTGCTCGACATGGCGACCAGCGGGGTCGCGATGGGCAAGGTGTCGGTCGCGAAGCGGGCGGGCAAGCGGCTGCCCGACGGCAACCTCATCGACGCGCAGGGGGCGCCCACCAACGATCCGGAGGTGATGTACCGGGAGCCGCGTGGCTCGCTCCTGCCCTTCGGGGCGCACAAGGGCTACGCCCTCGCCGTCCTCACCGAGCTGCTGGCCGGGGCCATGTCCGGCGGCGGCACCATCCAGCCCGACAACCCGCGCCGCGGCGGGATCGTCAACAACATGTTCAACGTCATCGTCGACCCCGCGCGGCTGGCGGGCGTGGACTGGATGCGGCGCGAGATCGACGGCTTCGTGGGCTACGTGAAGGCCTCGCCGGCGGCCGATCCGGCGAGCCCGGTGCTGGTGCCGGGCGATCCCGAGCGGCTGGCGCGCGCGGAGCGGCTGCGCGCGGGCATCCCGCTGGACGCGGCGACCTGGGAGGAGCTGGTGACGGCGGGGCTGGCGATGGGTGTGACCCGGGCACAGGCCGAGGCCACCGCCGGCCCCACCGCGGACTAGCTCTCGGAGGCCTTCTGCTTCTGGAAGAACTCCTTGATGTTCTCGCCGCTGTACTTGGCGCCCTCGACGATCGTGTTGCCGATACCCACGAAGAACTGCTTGAAGCCCGAGCCGAGCTCGCCCTGACCGATCTGCTTGGCGCCCTGCCCGACCTGTTTGGTCGCTTCGTCCACCTTGGTCTTGTCGGCGGCGCCGGCCGAGCCGCAGGCCAGACCCACGACCAGGATGACCCCCGGAGTGACCCACAACCAGCGAAGTCTCCGCGTCATGACGCACCTCCTTCGGTTTGGCTGCTCACGCGTCCATGCTAGCACCACGTGTCAATCCCGGCGCCCTCGTCGCTGTCGGATCTCGCGCAATAGCGCGGACAGGCTGGGGCGGTCCTTCCTCGGGCCCGCCGGCGTCGACCGGCGCGCCGGGGTCGCCAGGGACGAGGTGTGATGGCAGACGAGGCAGTAGTCGCCCTTCACCGCGGCGCAGTCGTTCAGCGGGTGCTCACAGCGGCCGTCGCTCTTGCAGGCGAAGCACATTCAGCCTCCCCTCCGACGCAGCCTCCGGGCCACCCGTCGCCCGGGATGGCTCGCGGTACCTTTCCGGAGCCCCTGCATGAAATGGAGACGGCATTCGTCGCCACAGAACCGGTGCAAGCCCTCGGTCAGGTCCTTCTGACACGCTTCGCACTTGTGCATCGCCCGCCTCCTCGCCGCCCCCCCACTGTAGGTCGTGCGCTGCCGCCCGCCTATGGGACCTTGGTCCAGTGAAGGCGGCTCCGATGCTATGGTAGGTACCGCTAGGAAATCCCTGTGACCTGCATCGGCTGCGGCTTCGAGGCGTCCCCGGGCTTCGGCTTCTGCCCGCGGTGCGGCCGCCGGCTGCCGGGCCCCTGTCCCGCGTGCGGGTTCGCGTGCGAGCCCGACTTCGCGTTCTGTCCCCGCTGCGGGGCGACCCGGAGTCCGGGTGCCTCCGGAGGGGCGCCCGCCGGCGTGGCGCCGGCGCCCGTCGAGTCGAAGACGACCCCGGCGGCCGCGCCGCCGGACGGCGCGGGCCGAGAGGCCGACCGCCGGCAGGTGACCGTCCTCTTCGCCGATCTCTCGGGATTCACCGCGCTCGCCGAGCGGCTCGACCCCGAGGACGTGCGCGCGTTCCAGAACGCCCTCTTCGAGACGCTCGCCCAGGCGATCGCGCGGTACGACGGCTTCGTGGAGAAGTTCGTGGGCGATGCCGTGATGGCGGTCTTCGGCGCGCCGGTCGCCCACGAGGACGACCCGCAGCGGGCCCTCCACGCCGCGCTGGACATGCTCGAGCGCGGCGCGGCGCTCAGCGAGCGGTGGGCCGGACGGCTCGGCCGGCCCGTCACCCTGCACATCGGGATCCACACCGGCCCGGTCGTGGCCGGCAGCCTCGGCGCGGCCGCCGGCGGCGCCGGCGCCGCCTATGCGGTGACGGGCGACACCGTGAACACGACCGCCCGCCTGCTGGCGGCGGCGGCCCCCGGGACCATCCTGGTGTCCGAGGCCACCCACGCGCTGGCGCGGCACGGCTTCGCGTTCGAGCCGGCCGGCGAGCTGACGCTCCGCGGGAAGGCCGAGCCGGTCGCCGTCCACCGGCTGATCCGCGTGCTCGCCGAGCCCGGATCGGCGCGCGGCCTCACCGCGCTCGGGCTCACGGCGCCCCTCGTCGGGCGCGCCGCCGAGCTGGACCAGCTAGTGGCCGCGTTCGACCGCATGCAGCGGGGCCGGGCCCAGCTCGTGAGCCTGGTCGGCGAGGCGGGGACGGGCAAGTCGCGGCTCATCGCCGAGCTGATCGCGCGGCTCGAGGCCGAGGGGCGACTCACCGGCACGGTGGTCCGGCGGGCGGCGTGCTCGTCCCTCGGCGAGCCGACCTACGGCATCTTCGGGGCGCTCTTCCGCGAGGCCTACCAGGTGGACGCGGAGGACTCGCTCGCCGTCGCCCGGCAGAAGCTGGCCGCCGGGCTCCAGGCGCTTGGCGCGCGGGACCAGGAGGCGGAGGCCATCGCGCCGGTGCTGAGCTACGTGCTCGGGGTGGAGGACGCGAAGCCCCGGGACGTCGAGCCCGAGCAGCTCCAGCGTCAGATCGTGCTGGCGGCGCGCGCGCTGGTCGAGCGGCGCGTGCAGAAGGAGCCACTCCTGATCGTGGTCGAGGATCTCCACTGGGCGGACGCGGCCTCGGTGGATCTGCTGCGCAACGTCGTCGATCACCTGGCGGACCGGCCGCTGATGATCCTCCTCTCGCACCGGCCCGACGCGCGCCCGCCACAGGTTGCCCGGGCGGCGCAATCGGTCATCCGCCTCGGCCCGCTTTCCCCCGACGAGACGCGCGCATTGGTGGGCGGCCTGTTCGGCCCGGTGCGCGGGGATCCGCTCGGCCAGCTCGAGGATTTCGTCGCCAACCGGGCCGGGGGCAATCCGCTCTTCGTGGAGGAGATCGTCCGCAGCCTGGTGGGCAAGGGCGTGCTCGTCCGCGAGGGCGACGGCTGGACGTGCTCGGCGGAGTGCCAGGTGGTGGACGTTCCGCCCACGCTGCACGGCCTGCTCCTCTCGCGCGTCGACCGGCTGCCCGCCGACGGGCGGCGTCTGCTCCAGGAGGCCGCGGTGCTCGGGGCGGTGTTCGACGAGACGCTCCTCCGTGACGTCGCGACGGACCCGCCGGCCATCGAGGGCGCGCTCGACCGCCTGGTCGAGGCCGATCTGATCCAGACGGCCGGGCACGGGCGCGAGGGCAGCCGGTATCGCTTCACCCACGCGCTCGTGCACGAGGTGGTCTACCAGAATCTCTTGCTGGCCCGCCGGACCGAGCTGCACGAGCGGGTGGGGCGAGCGCTCGAGCGCGCCGCCGGACCGCACCCGGAGCGGCTGAGCGATCTGGAAGCCCTCGGCCACCACTGGAGCCTCAGCGCGGACAAGCCCCGGGGCGCGCGCTACCTGCTGGCCGCGGGCGACTGGGCGCGCGCGGTCTACGCCAACGACGACGCGATCCGCCACTACGAGCGCGCCCTCCGCACCCTCACCGGGTGCCAGGCCTGCGACGGCCAGGCGCAGGCCGCGCGCGAGCGGCTCGCCGATCTGCTCGGCCTCACCGGGCGGCGGGCCGAGGCGCTCGCCCACTACGAGTCGGTGCGGCAGGAGATCGAGGCGGCCGGGGATCGCGCGTCGGCCGCGCGCCTGCACCGGAAGATCGGGGGGCTGCACTGGGAAGCGGGCGATCGCGAGCGCGCCGGCGCCTGCTTCGCCGCGGGCCTCGAGCGGCTCGGCGAGGGCGGCGACCCGATCGAGCGCGCCCACCTCTTCCAGGAGATGGGGCGCCTCGCGTTCCGCGCCGGCGACAACACCGCCGCCATCGCGTGGGCCGAGCGGGCCCTGGCCGAGGCCGCCGGCGAGGCGGAGACCGCCGCCGAGCCCGAGCGCGCCCGCGAGGCCGCCGCGATGCGCGCGCAGGCCTACAACACCCTGGGCGTCGCGCTCGCACGCATGGGCCGCCTGGCCGAGGCGGTCGAGCAGATCGAGCGGAGCATCGGGCTGGCCGAGGCGCGCGATCTGCTGCAGGCGGCTTGCCGCGGGTACACGAACCTGGGCGTGCTCTACAGCTCGCTCGACCCGCAGCGGAGCATCGAGACCTGCCTCCGGGGGCTCGAGACCGCGAAGAAGGTGGGCGATCTCGGCTTCCAGTCCAGGCTCTACGCGAACCTCGCGGTGGCCTACTGCGCGCTGACCGATCGCTGCGAGGCCGAAGGCGTCGAGGCGGCGCAGGCGGCCATCGACCTCGACCGCCGGCTGGGGCTGCTCGACCACCTGGCGGTGCCGCTGATCGTCCTCGGCCAGATCCATCAGTGCCACGGCGATCACGCCCTGGCCTTCGCCTCGTACGAGGAGGCGCTCGGTCTGGCCGAGCAGGTCGGCGAGCCCCAGCTCCTCTTTCCCTGCTACGACGGTCTGGCTACGCTGTACCTCGACACCGGCGACCAGGCCCGGGCCGAAGACTACCTGGCGAAGGCACAGGAGGTGTGCGAGCGGGCCGGGCTCGAGCCCGACGCGCTGATGGTGCTCCCGTTTCTCTGCTGATACTCGTCAACAGACCAAGGAGCTCGACATGAAGATGATCGAATCCCGGCCCCCGGTAGCGCCGGGCGAGGCCGCCCCCGACTTCAAGCTCCCCGCCATCGATCGGACCGAGACCGTGTCGCTCGCCGACTACCGGGGCCGGAGCCCCGTCTTTCTGGCGCTGCTCGTCGGGCTCTGGTGCCCCTTCTGCCGGCGAGCGATCGCGCGGATGGGGACGACCGAGGGCAAGCTCAAGGCGCTCGGGGTCGAGACCCTCGGGGTCGTGGCCACCCCGGCGGAGAACGCCCGGCTCTACTTCAAGTTCCGCCCGAGCCGCCTCCGCCTGGCCTCCGACCCGGAGCTCTCCACGCACCGCGCGTACGGCGTGCCGAAGCCGGTCCCCACCCCGGAGTTCATGCACGCGGTCGAGACGACCCGGATCAATCCCTACGACGAGTTCCCCGAGCCGGTGCCCATCACGGAGGTCGCCGGGGCCATGGCGAAGCTGGACGGCTATGTGGAGAACGACACCGACAAGGCCGACCTGGAGCGGCAGTGGCCGCAGCTCAAGGGCCAGTTCCTGATCGACCGGGACGGCATCGTGCGCTGGGCCAACATCGAGTGTGCCGAGGGCATCGCCGGAGTCGGCAAGTTCCCCTCCGACGAGGAGATCCTCGCCGCGGTGCGGGCCCTGCCGCGCTGACGGGCGCGGCCGCGAGCCGGCCATGAACGTCGACCTGCCGTACGCCGACGGCACGCTGACCGCGACGCTCCCGCCCGGCACCCGGCGCCTGTCGAGCGAGCCCGCGGGCGCGCTCCCGCCGCTCGCCGACCTCGAGGGCGCCGTCCGGGAGGCGCTGGCCGCGCCCCTCGGTCTGCCGCGCCTGCGCGACCTGGTGAAGCCCGGCGCGCGCGTCACCATCGCCTTCGACGACCACACCACCGGCTCGTTCGGGCCGATCCGCCCGGTGGCCATCCGCGCCGTGCTGGACGAGCTGGCCGGCGCCGGCGTGTCCCGCTCGCAGGTAAGGCTGGTGTGCGCGAACGCGCTGCACCGCATGTGCCGGCCGGCGGAGCTGACGCGCCTGCTCGACGCAGCGCTGGTGCACGAGTTCGACGGGCGCCTGTCATGCCACGACGCGGAGGACCCCGAGCAGATCGCCGATCTCGGCGTCACCGCCGAGCACGGCTACCCGGTGGAGGTGAGCCGGCACGTCACCGACGCCGATCTCACCGTCTACGTCAATACCAACTACATCCGCGGCTTCACCGGCGGCTGGAAGTCCGTCTGCATCGGGCTCTCGACCTGGCGGTCGATCCGGGTGACGCACGACCCGGACGGCATGTCCATGTCGCTCAACCGCAACCGCATGCACGCCGTGCTCGACGAGATGGGCCACCACCTCGAGGGGCGCCTCGGGCGGCGCATCTTCAAGATCGACACGCTGCTGGCCGATCCGTTCCACGCCGCGCAGGTGTTCGCGGGCGGGGTGGACGAGACCCGTCGCGCCGCGCTGGAAGTCCAGACGCGGCGCTTCCCGCCCCGGCGGTCGACCGCGCCCGAGCATGTCGACGTCCTCGTCTACGGCGTGCCGGACTCGAGTCCGTATGCCATCTGGGCGTCGGTGAATCCGATCCTCACCCTGATCTCGATGGGGCTCGGGTATCTCGGCGGCATGATCGAGGCGGCCGGGAAGCCGGGCTGCACGGTCGTCATGGCGGCGGCGGTGCGCGAGGCGTGGGACCGCGTGCACCACCCCTCGTACCCGGACGTGTGGGAGCGCGTGCTGCCGCTCACGCGGGATCCCTACGAGATCAATGCGCGCTTTGAAACGGAATATGCGCGGCACGCCGCGCATCTTGACGCCTACCGGCACCGGTTCGCCTTCCACCCGATCCACGGCATCCTGGCGACGCACCCGCTCAAGCGGCTGCGCCACGTGGGCCGCGTGATCGTGGCGGGCCCGCGCGATGCGCACGTCCCGCGCCATCTGGGCTGGGAGGTGGCCGCGACGGTGGAGGAGGCGGTGGCCCGGGCGCAGGCCATCCACGGGCCGGGCGCCACCGTCGGCGTCGTCGAGCAGCCCGGGATGCCGGCGGACCCGGATCGGGCGGGGCGCTAGATCGGCATTGACAGCGTGTTCGCGTCCTGCCTAGCATCTAGACGCTTCCCCCCTTCCTCAACCGTCCCGACGTTATGGAGGCGGACATGGCCAAGTATCTCTTCCAGGTCTCCTACACGGCGCAGGGTGCCAAGGGCCTTCTCGAGGGTGGCGGCGGTAAGCGGCGGGCCGCGGCCGAGCAAGCGGCCAAGAGCGTCGGCGGCCGCTAGGCTCGCGGGCTCTGGAGGGAGGGGCCTATGTCAACCAAGGTGCGAGTCAACCTGGCCAACGAGCAGGAGCTGCTCGAGCTGCCGGGCCTCGGCCCGGCGCAGGCGGCCGCGATCATCCGGTTTCGCGCGGAACACGGTCCCATCAAGGACGCCGACCAGCTTGCCACGATCCTCACGGGGTACCCGCTTACCGAAACGCTGCGAGCGCGCTCCGACTTCTCTCCGTCCGACAGCACCGCCCCCGAGGCGCCCGGAGCCTAGCGCCCCCTACGGCCACTCGGCGAGCGAACGGCGACGAGGGCCTGCTCAGGCCATCGGCATGGTGAGAAATGCCCGGACCACGTGCCAGAGCTGGCTCCGGGTCAGGCCGAGCGCGACCGCATGGGATGCGCCGGCCAGGACGGTGAACTGCCGATCCGGGTTTGGCAGGCGGCGGAAGAAGTCGAGGAGGTCCTCCTCGGTGGCGATGCCATCGTGCTCGCCCCGGACGACGAGCACCGGGGACTTGACCCGCAGCGG